>NZ_JBWGIF010000003.1:140400-331068 GCF_056312565.1 Pseudomonas sp. JE3303 | reverse complement strand
AAGACTGAGCGATTGAAAGACAAAGTCGAAAAGCTGAAACAGCAGATGCAAAAACTCAAGGACATCGAGGCGCAGCTTCAACCAGTCCCGATCAGCAAATCTCGCTTACCGATCCAGATGCCCGTTCAATGGCCACAAGCGGCCGAGGTCAGACTGTGATCCGCGCCTCCGATACCGACTCGCTTTTGCTATCACAAGCTTGTGGCAGCCTGAAGCGTCTTAAATCTCCAAGGTGCTCGATGACCTCTGCTGGCCATCAGTTGCACATCCTGAGGGGCGCTATGATCGACAGCGATCAGTCGCGAGCGGCTGGCTTCAACCACAGCTACCAGTGACAAGAGGCAGAATCGGAAAATGCATCCCTACTCATCTCAGCATGGCAAGGCCACGCCTTTGGCGAGGGCGTCGGCGGAAAAATAGCTGACCGATTGTTAAAAGTTACGCCGGGGCACAATGCGGAATATGCCCTGAAGCAGGGATCTTGAATGGGGTGATGAAAAGGGCTCCATAACGCGTTCCCTCACAGAGTCTCCCGTCGCGGTACAAGGCACGCCCTCACACACGATGTGTAATCCGCAGAGCGGGAGCAGGCTTTTTCCTCTTAAAACACGGTAAAACATCAGACTTTGCCTATATCGTGTAGGACATTTCCGAATTATCCTGCTATCGCCTTCAGGCGCTTGCGGTGGTCTTGTTACGGGTCTAGTCTCGGCCGGTCGTTGAAAACACAACGACTCGGTTTTGACAGACCGATAGGAACCAAACGCATGCGCGACCGTGTTATGGCGGCTGTGCGTGGGGCACTTCGGTGCGCCGGTCTTTTCTCGTTTGTTCCCCGGTCTGTCAACCCGCGTACAGCTGCCACCTTTCTGTTTGACAGCAGGCTTGTGGCGGCTCCACCTTGAACATACGAGAGCTACGCCATGCTGAAGATCGTCCCAGATCCACCAGAAACAACCGATACACCTCCCTCCATAGAAGCCCTGCTTCTTCAGACCTCGGAATACCTGGTCTGCGCCTTGACCATCGCGCAGCAGACGGTGCTGCTCCAACCCAAACCTGCTGGACAGGTAATGACCTTGGCTGCGATGCATGAGATTGAAAATGCTCACACGTTGGTCGAGATGGCGCTGAGTCGGGTGCGGGCTGTGCACTGATCCGAGTCCGAGTTGGGTTTATCGCGGCGGTTCGGCGTTCCGACAAGCCCGCTCCTACAGAGGGATGCGTGCGCCAGCTCAGCTGCGCACGTCTGGAGGTTATGTATGAGTAGCAACATGAAACCTAAAGAGCTGAAGACTTCTGGCGTCGGTACCTTCGGGGAAGGCGTCGGCGGCACGATCGCGGACCGGTTGTTCAAGGTCCAGCCGGGGCACGACGCGGAATATGCGCTGGAACAGGCGTCGGTGCTGTTGGACTGCGTGTACAAGATGACGCTGGACGCCGGAGTCGATGGCAACGGCCAGATGGTCTGGGGTGCGCATTATCTTAGCGGAATGGCCAAGGCACTGGTCGAGGATGTGACGCACGGGATGATGACGGGGCCCGTTCGCTAGGCCTCGCTCGCCTCATGGGTGGAAGGCGGCAAGGATTGCCTTCTGCCCATGCCCATGTTGACCCGGTGCGCGTCAAGCCCCGTCCTTTGCGGCGGTGGAAATCAATGCGGCGTTTGCTGCTGCTCGATGTACTGGCGGATGATTTCGAGGGGAGCGCCGCCGCAGCTACCGGCAAGGTAGGAGGGCGACCACAGTGCGCCACCTGCAACTGCCAGTTTCTTCGCCAAGCGCGCAGCCTTCCCGCGCTTCAAGAAGAAAGGCCAATCCGACAGCTTCCGCTATCCCGATCCGAAGCAGATCAAGCTCGATCAGGCCAATAGCCGCATTTTCTTGCCCAAGCTGGGCTGGCTGCGCTACCGCAACAGCCGCGAGGTGCTGGGCGCGGTCAGGAACGTCACCGTCAGCCTGAACACGGGCAAATGGTGTGTGAGCATCCAGACCCAGCGCGAAGTCGAACACCCCGTGCCGCAGGCCACCAGCGCCATCGGCATCGACGTCGGCATTGTCCGCTTCGCCACAATGAGCGACGGCAGCCATCTTGCGCCGCTGGCCAGGGCCTGCGGCCTCGAGGAAAACGCCGATGTGGTCGGCGCGATCAACATATTGGCGCGGGGACACCGCGTTGCAGCCCGTGGAGAGACGGTGCAGTCAGGCTGCTCGATGAAGCAGGAACCCACCGAAGCGACTACGCGAGGATCCTCGTGTGGCACTGTAGGAATTCCCTGCCTTTAGGCGGGGGAGGATGTCAAAAATCACACCCCGTGCACAAAACGGATAGCGATCTGCACAAACTGGATATTGCCGCCTCACCCATCGCCCTAACCTGACCTGGCCTGAAACAATAACAAACGGAGTCCTGGCCATGTCCCTGGGAATCGACTACCTGAATACCATGCTCGAAGACGATAGGGAAAAGGGCGTCTACCGCTGCAAACGGGAGATGTTCACTGATCCTCGATTGTTCGAACTGGAAATGAAGCACATCTTCGAGGGCAACTGGATCTACCTGGCCCACGAAAGCCAGATCCCCGAGAAGAACGACTTTCTCACCACCACCATCGGGCGCCAGCCGATCTTCATCGCGCGCAACAAGGATGGTGTCCTCAATGCCTTTCTCAATGCCTGCAGCCACCGTGGCGCGATGCTGTGCCGTCACAAGACCGGCAACCGCTCAAGCTACACCTGCCCGTTCCATGGCTGGACCTTCAACAACAGCGGCAAGCTGCTCAAGGTCAAGGACCCGAGCGAGGCCGGCTATCCGGCTAGCTTCAACTGTGAAGGCTCCCACGATCTGACCAAGGTCGCGCGCTTCGAATCCTACCGGGGCTTCCTGTTCGGCAGCCTGAACGCCGATGTGCTGCCGCTGGTCGAGCACCTGGGCGAGTCGGCGAAGATCATCGACATGATTGTCGACCAGTCGTCCGAGGGGCTGGAAGTACTGCGCGGTTCAAGCTCCTACGTCTTCGAAGGCAACTGGAAGCTGGCCGCCGAAAACGGCGCCGACGGCTACCACGTGAGCTCCGTGCACTGGAACTACGCCGCCACGCAGAGCCAGCGCAAGCAGCGCGAAGCGGGCGACGAGATCAAGACCATGAGCGCTGGCGCCTGGGCCAAGCAGGGCGGCGGCTTCTACTCGTTCGAGCACGGCCACCTGCTGCTCTGGACCCGCTGGGCGAACCCGGAGGACCGTCCGGCCTTCGAGCGCCGTGACGAGCTTGCCCGTGACCATGGCCAGGCCCGCGCCGACTGGATGATCCAGAACTCGCGCAACCTGTGCCTGTACCCCAACGTCTACCTGATGGACCAGTTCAGCTCGCAGATCCGCATCGCGCGGCCAATCTCGGTGAACAAGACCGAGATCACCATCTACTGCATCGCGCCGAAGGGCGAAAGCGCCGAGGCGCGTACCAGCCGCATTCGTCAGTACGAGGACTTCTTCAACGTCAGCGGCATGGCGACGCCGGATGACCTGGAAGAGTTCCGCTCGTGCCAGACCGGTTACGGCGCAGGCGCCGGCTGGAACGACATGTCACGTGGCGCGACCCATTGGGTCGACGGTGCGGACGAAGCTGCGCGGGAAATCGCCCTCAAGCCGCTGCTGTCCGGCGTGCGCACCGAGGACGAGGGCCTGTTCGTGCTGCAGCACAAGTACTGGCAGGACACCATGCTCAAGGCCCTCGAGCCCGAGCCAGCGCTGATCCCGGTGGAGACCGTGCCATGAGCCTTTTCGAGACCGTGCGCAATTTTCTCTACCGCGAAGCCCGCTGCCTGGACGATGCCCAATGGGACGAGTGGCTTGAGCTGTACGCGCCCAACGCAACGTTCTGGATGCCGTCGTGGGACGATAACGACCAGCTCACCGAGGACCCGCAAAGCGAGATTTCGCTGATCTGGTACGGCAACCGTGGCGGTCTTGAAGACCGCGTGTTCCGGATCAAGACCGAACGTTCGAGCGCGACCATTCCCGACACCCGCACCTCGCACAACCTCAGCAACATCGAGATCGTCGGGCAGAGCGAAGGGCAGTGCCAGGTACGCTTCAACTGGCACACCCTGAGCTTTCGCTACAAGACCACCGACAGTTATTTCGGCACCAGTTTCTACACCCTCGATGTACGCGGCGAGCAGCCGCTGATCCTGGCCAAGAAGGTGGTGCTGAAAAACGACTACGTCCGTCAGGTCATCGACATCTACCACATCTGAATCGTCCGATAGGCGAGCGCCAGGGCGTTCGCCTGCGAGGTGCACCATGAACTACAACATCGCACTGAATTTCGAAGACGGGGTCACCCGCTTCATCGAAGCCACCGGGGCCGAGACTGTCGCCGACGCGGCCTACCGCCAGGGCATCAACATCCCGCTGGACTGCCGCGACGGCGCCTGTGGCACCTGCAAGTGCCAGGCCGAGGCCGGTCGATACGAGCTGGGAGACAACTTCATCGAAGACGCGCTCAACGAGGAAGAAATCGCCGAGGGCTACGTGCTGACCTGCCAGATGCGCGCGCTGAGCGATTGCGTGGTGCGCATCCCGGCGTCGTCGCAGGTGTGCAAGACCGAGCAGGCCAGCTACGAGGCTGCCATCAGCGACGTCCGCCAGCTGTCCGAAAGCACCATTGCGTTGTCGATCAAGGGCGAGGCCTTGAGCCGCCTGGCGTTCTTGCCGGGGCAGTATGTCAACCTGCAGGTGCCTGGTAGCGAACAGAGCCGCGCCTACTCCTTCAGCTCGCTGCAGAAAGAAGGCGAGGTGAGTTTCCTGATCCGCAATGTGCCCGGCGGGCTGATGAGCAGCTTCCTCACGGGGCTTGCCAAGGCAGGCGACAGCATGACCCTGGCGGGGCCCTTGGGCAGCTTCTACCTGCGCGACATCCAGCGGCCATTGCTGCTGCTGGCCGGTGGCACGGGCCTGGCGCCGTTCACTGCGATGCTCGAGCGTATTGCCGAGCAGGGCAGCGCACACCCCGTGCACCTGATCTACGGGGTGACCCACGATTTCGATCTGGTCGAGCTCGATCGCCTGCAGGATTTCGCGGCGCGCATCGCCAACTTCAGTTTCAGCGCCTGCGTCGCCAGCCCTGAAAGCCAGTATCCGCAGAAAGGCTACGTGACCCAGCACATCGAGCCGCGCCACCTCAATGGCGGTGATGTCGATGTGTACCTGTGCGGCCCGCCGCCGATGGTCGAGGCGGTGAGCCAGTACATCCGCGAGCAGGGGATTACCCCCGCGAATTTCTATTTCGAGAAGTTCGCCGCGGCGGCCTGAGCCTCTTTCAAGCGCCACCCCATCGAACCCTGATCCTGTGGGAGCGGCCTTGTGCCGCGATCGGGCCCGTAGGGGCCGCAGGTCTGGCAATTGCGGTCTCAGGGTTCACGGGGCGGGAGGTTCACGGCCCCTGCGGGCCCGATCGCGGCACAAGGCCGCTCCCACAGGGGTGGCCCAGTCGCAGTGGTGCAAACAGTGGAAACGGGAGTAGCAATCATGAACCACAGATTCCACAACAAAATCGCCCTGGTCACCGGCGCGGCCCAGGGCATCGGCCGCCGTGTGTGCGAGCGGCTGTTGGCCGAAGGCGCGCGGGTGGTGGCGGTAGACCGCTCCGAGCTGGTCTTCGAACTGGAAGGCGAGGGCGTGCTCGCGCTGACCGCCGACCTCGAGCAGCACGCGGATTGCGCACGGGTCATGGCGGCGGCCGTCGATACGTTCGGCCGCCTGGACATCCTCGTCAACAATGTGGGCGGGACCATCTGGGCCAAGCCTTTCGAGCACTACGAGGCCGCGCAGATCGAATCCGAAGTGCGCCGCTCGCTGTTCCCGACCCTGTGGTGCTGCCATGCCGCGCTGCCGTACATGCTCGAGCAGGGCAGCGGCGCCATCGTCAACGTCTCCTCCATCGCTACCCGCGGCGTCAACCGCGTGCCCTACGGCGCGGCGAAGGGTGGCGTCAACGCACTGACCGCCTGCCTCGCCTTTGAAACAGCCGGGCGCGGCGTGCGCGTTAACGCCACCGCACCCGGCGGCACCGAGGCACCGCCCCGGCGCATCCCGCGCAATAGCGCAGCGCCGACTGCCGACGAGCAGGCGTGGTACCAGCAGATCGTCGACCAGACGCTCGACAGCAGCCTGATGAAACGCTACGGCACCATCGACGAACAGGTCGGCGCGATCCTTTTCCTGGCCTCGGACGAGGCTTCCTATATCACTGGCGTGACGCTGCCCGTGGGCGGCGGCGACCTGGGCTGACCCGCCCGAACCGATTGAACGGAGTATTCCCATGACACACGCAGTGATCGAACGGATCGAGGCCATCATCGTCGATCTGCCGACTATCCGGCCTCACAAGCTGGCCATGCACACCATGCAGCAGCAGACCCTGGTCATCCTGCGCCTCAGGTGCAGCGATGGCGTCGAGGGTATCGGCGAGTCCACCACCATCGGCGGGCTGGCCTACGGCTATGAAAGCCCCGAGAGCATCAAGGCCAACATCGACGCGCACCTGGCGCCGGCGCTGGTCGGAATGCCGGCCGCCAACATCAATGCCGCCATGCAGAAGCTGGACAAGATCGCCAAGGGCAACACTTTCGCCAAGTCCGGCATCGAGACGGCGTTGCTCGACGCCCAGGGCAAGCGCCTCGGCCTGGCGGTCAGCGAACTGCTCGGCGGGCGTGTGCGTGACAGCCTGGAAGTGGCATGGACCCTGGCCAGCGGCGACACTGCCCGCGACATCGCCGAAGCCGAGCAGATGCTCGAGGCCCGGCGCCACCGCATTTTCAAACTGAAGATCGGCGCCAACCCGCTGGAGCAGGACCTGCGCCACGTGGTGGCGATCAAGAAGGCCCTGGGCGACCAGGCCAGTGTGCGCGTCGACGTCAACCAGTACTGGGATGAATCCCAGGCCATCCGTGGCTGCCAGGTACTCGGCGACAACGGCATCGACCTGATCGAACAGCCGATCTCGCGCGTCAACCGTGGCGGCCAGGTACGGCTCAACCAGCGCAGCCTGGCGCCGATCATGGCCGACGAATCGATCGAAAGCGTCGAGGACGCTTTCAGCCTGGCCGCCGACGGCGCCGCCAGCGTGTTTGCCCTCAAGATCGCGAAGAACGGCGGCCCGCGCGCGGTGCTGCGCACGGCGCAGATCGCCGAGGCTGCGGGCGTCGCCCTGTACGGCGGGACCATGCTCGAGGGCGCGGTCGGTACGCTGGCCTCGGCCCACGCCTTTGTCACGCTCAAGCAGCTCACCTGGGGCACCGAGCTGTTCGGCCCGCTGTTGCTGACCGAAGAGATCGTCACCCAAGGCCCCGAGTACCGCGACTTCCAGCTACACGTACCGAACACCCCAGGCATTGGCCTGGCCCTGGACGAAGCGCGCCTGGCCCGCTTCGCCCGCCGCTGACCCCGACTTGCCGCAAGGAGAGACACCATGCTTTTCCACGTGAAGATGACCGTGAAACTGCCGATCGACATGGACCCGGCCAAGGCCGCGCAGCTCAAGGCCGACGAAAAGGAACTCGCCCAGCGTCTGCAACGCGAGGGCACCTGGCGCCACCTGTGGCGCATCGCCGGGCACTACGCCAACTACAGCGTGTTCGACGTGCCCAGCGTCGAGGCGCTGCACGACACCCTGATGCAGCTGCCGTTGTTCTCGTACATGGACATCGAGATCGACGGGCTCTGCCGCCACCCATCGTCGATCCACGCTGACGACCGCTGATCCGCGCCACTACAAGAACAACAGAAGGTACACACCCATGACCGTGAAAATCTCCCACACCGCTGACCTGCAGGCGTTCTTCGAAGAGGCCGCCGGGATTGGCAACGACAACGGCAATCCACGTCTCAAGCGCATCGTCCTGCGGGTGCTGCAAGACACCGCGCGGCTGATCGAAGACCTCGACATCAGCGAGGACGAGTTCTGGTGCGCGGTGGACTACCTCAATCGCCTGGGCGGCCGTGGCGAAGCCGGGCTGCTGGTGGCGGGGCTTGGCGTCGAGCATTTCCTCGACCTGCTGCAGGATGCCAAGGATGCCGAGGCCGGGCTGTCTGGCGGGACTCCCCGCACCATCGAAGGTCCGCTGTACGTGGCCGGTGCGCCGCTGGCCGAAGGTGAAGTGCGCATGGACGACGGCAGCGAGGAGGGCGTCGCGACCCTGATGTTCCTCGAAGGCCAGGTGCTCGATCTCCAGGGCCAGCCCCTGGCGGGTGCCACGGTGGACCTGTGGCATGCCAACACCAAGGGCACTTATTCGTTCTTCGACCCCAGCCAGTCCGAGTACAACCTGCGCCGGCGCATCATCACCGACGCCGAAGGCCGCTACCGCGCCCGCACTATCGTGCCGTCCGGCTATGGCTGTGATCCGCAGGGCCCGACCCAGGAATGCCTCGACCAGCTTGGCCGTCATGGCCAGCGCCCGGCACATGTGCACTTCTTCATCAGCGCGCCAGGGCATCGGCACCTGACCACCCAGATCAACCTGTCGGGGGAAAAGTACCTGTGGGATGACTTCGCCTATGCCACACGCGACGGCCTGGTCGGTGAAATCAAGTTCCATGAAGACAACGGCCAGCGCTATGCGCGGTTGAACTTCGATTTCCAGCTCCAGGCTGCCCAGGACGATGCCGCCGAGCAGCGCAGCGCCCGCCCCCGGGCGCTGCAGTAAGGTGTAGGTGGGTCCGACCCTGTGATACGTTTCCCTGACTACACCAGCAGGGGATCGCATTTTGGACTCATTGACGCAGGCCGTATTGGGCGCCGCCTTGCAGGGCACGGTGTTGGGACGGGTACAGGGCCGGCGCTCGCTGTTCTACGGCGCGGCGCTGGCCACGGTGCCCGACCTGGACGTGGTGATCCGCTACGCCGACCCGGTCTCGCAGATGACCTTCCACCGGGGCTTTTCCCACTCGCTCTTCGTGCTCACTGGCTTGGCCCTGCTGCTGGCCTGGCTGGTCGCCAGCGTGGCACGCAGGCGCTGGCCCGACAAAGGCTACAGCGGGCCCAGGTTGTTTCTGGCGTTCTGGCTGGTGCTGATCACCCACCCGGTGCTGGACGCCTTCACGGTCTACGGCACCCAGCTGTTCTGGCCGATCCACTCGATCCCGGAGAGCTGGGCAGCGGTGTTCATCATCGATCCGGTCTACACCGTGCCTCTTCTGGCGGCGGTGATCTTTGCAGCGGTCAAGGGCTTTGCGGGGCGCGGCGTGCCGGTGCTGCTCGCGGCGCTGGCGTGCAGCACGGCCTACCTGGGTTTCGGCCTGGGCGGGCGGGTGATGGCCGAGCAGCGCTTCCACGCGGCGCTGGACCAGCAGGGCATCGCCGTCACCGATGTGCGCGCCGTGCCGATCGCCTTCAACAGCTTGGTCTGGCGAGTGATCGCCAAGACTCCGGACGGCCAGTACTACGAGGGCATCAGCAGCCTGTTCGACAGTGAGACGCCCGAGTGGCTGCGCCAGCCGCTGAACCTCGACGCGCGCGGTGTTCTCGACGATGCTCCGCTGCACGAGCGGTTGCGCTGGTTCACCGGCGACTGGCTGCGCTACGACATCGTCGGCGATGCGCTGGTAGTGACCGACCTGCGCATGGGCAACCCTGGCAACTACACTTTCCGCTTCAAGATGGCCGCGCGGGATGATCAAGGCCGCTGGGCACCGGTCACGCCGTCGATGTGGCGAGGCGCCGGTCCAGGCTCGATGTTCAACGCCCAGGACATGGCACTGATCTGGCGCCGTATCGTCGAGCAGCAGCCACCTCTGCCGCTGGCCCGCTGGACCCGGCAATACCTGGGCGCCGAAGCGCACGGCCAGTGACTGCGCGCAATCCCGGCCTGGACCTGCTCAAGTGGCTGGCGATCATCAGCATGATCGCCGACCACCTGCGCTACCTGTGGCCCCAGGCCGAGTGGCTGTTCGTGGTCGGTCGCCTGGCGTTTCCCTGGTTCTGCCTGGCACTTGCCGCCAATGTCGCGCGCACGCAGGCCGGAACGCTGTTCACCCCGCGCAACGGCCGCTACCTGGGTTGGCTGGTGCTGTTCTCGCTACTCTCCGAAGCACCCTACCGCTGGCTCGACAACGGCTCGGTGACTCTCAACGTGATGCCGACCCTGGCCCTTGGGCTGCTGGTCGCCTGGGGCGTGCACCATCGCACGCGCCTGGGCGGCGTGCTGGCGCTGGTCGCGGTGTTCGTTTCGGCCCTGGGCAACGACAGCTTGATGTACGGCCTGGCGGGCGTGCTGCTGCCAGCTGCGTTGCTTGTACCGATCGCCAGGGGCGGGGTGTGGTGGATACTGCCGGGCCTGCTCGCGGTGGCCGCGAACTTGAACAACAGTTGGCTGCTCGCCCATCTCCTGGAGCCTTTCGTGTTGCTGGTCATGGCCACCGCCCTGGCCGCCGTGCCGTTCGGGCTGGGCATGCTGCGCCTGGGAACGCTGCCGCCGATCTGGCCGGTGGGCCGTTGGGGCTACGGGTTCTATCCCGTGCATCTTGCACTGATCAAGACCTTGAGCCTGTTGGCCTGAGGCTGGCCCGCCAACTGGCTGTTGCGCTGGGTCAATGCCAGGGCCGATAGTGGCGCGACACACTGAACGATCGGGCCTCGCTCGCCCTCAGAGCACACATGATCTCTTTCAGCAGTCAGGACCGGCCATGCTCGCAAACACCCTTGTCTTCCTGATCACCCTGGCCGCCATGGAAGCGGTTGCCTACCTTGCGCACAAGCACGTCATGCATGGCTGGGGCTGGGGCTGGCACCGCTCGCACCATGAACCCCGGACAGGCTGGTTCGAGAAAAACGACCTGTATGCCGCGGTGTTCGCAGGGCTGGCCATCGTGCTTATCGCGCTGGGCACCAGCGGTCTGCACCCGCTGGAGTGGATCGGTGCCGGTATGACCGCCTATGGTCTGCTGTACTTCGTCGTGCATGACGGGCTGGTGCACCATCGCTGGCCATGGCGCGTGGTGCCGCGTCGCGGCTACCTGAAGCGCTTGTATCAGGCGCACTTGATGCACCATGCGGTGGAAGGCAAGGAGCGTTGCGTGTCCTTCGGCTTCCTGTATGCCCCGCCTATCGATCGGCTGCGGGCGCAGCTGCGCGCCCGGCATCAGGGGCCGCTGCGCAAGCCGGGCGCGGACGGGTCCACAGGTGTTCAGGGCGATCCGGCCAGCGACGCCAGCGCGAACCGAGTGCGCGCCACAGGCCCGTGAGCACCGCCGCGATCTTTTCGCCCTTCGAGGTCGACACCCGGCCATCCCATGCCTGGCTGCCCGCAGCCAGTACCTTCACGCCGATCTGACGATAGACCGTGGCCGCCGTGGCCACCGCCCAGGCAGAGCGCCAGGGCAGGGCGCCGAGTCCGGCCTGGGCGCTCTGGTAGTAGGGTTCTGCCTGCTCGATCAAGTGGCGGGCTAGCCCGGCCAGCGCATCCCGGTAGGCCGGATCGGCCAGGCGCTGCGCGGGAATGCCGTGGTCCAGCAGCCATCGCTCGGGCAGGTAGCAGCGCCCGACGCGGGCGTCTTCGACGATATCCCGGGCAATATTGGTGAGCTGCAGGGCCAGTCCCAGGTCGCAGGCACGGTCCAGGGTAATCGCATCCTTGGCGCCCATGACCCGCGCCATCATCAGCCCCACCACGCCGGCCACGTGGTAGCAGTACTGCAAGGTGTCGTCGAAGGTCCGGTAGCGGTACTCGGTCACGTCCATTTCAAAGCCGCGCAGCAGGTCCAGCGCCTCGCCTCGCGGTATGTCGTGGCGCCGCACCACGTCCCGCAGGGCGGCAAAGGCCGGATCGTTCAAGGTCTGGCCCTGGTAGACCGCATGGGTCTGGGCCTGCAGCTGCGCAAGGCACTGTTCGGCCTGTGCACGGCTGACGGGCACCGCATCGTGCCCTGCCTGCTGGCCGTCGATCACGTCGTCGCAGTGGCGGCACCAGGCATAGAGCATCACTGCCGAGCGACGGGTGTGCCTGTCGAACAGCCGGGAGGCGGCGGCGAAGCTCTTGGAACCGACAGCGATGCTCTGGTTGGCGTGATCGAGCAATCCGTTGTCGTCGAGGGCGGCGCTCATGCGTGCAGGTCCTCCAGCATCAGGCCGGCGGTGGCCTTGGCCGAACCGATCACGCCCGGTACGCCCGCACCCGGGTGGGTGCCCGCGCCGACCAGGTAGAGGTTGGGCAGGTGCGCGTCGCGGTTGTGCGGGCGGAACCAGGCACTTTGCTGCAGCACAGGCTCCAGGGAGAACGCCGAGCCCAGGTGGGCATTGAGCTCATCGCGGAAATCCCCCGGGGTGAAAATCCGGCTGGTCACCAGGTCCTCACGCAGGCCAGGCATGTAGTGCCGCTCCAGGTAGGCGAGGATGCGGTCGCGGTAGCCCGGACCCTCGGCCTGCCAGTCGATCGGCGCATTGCCCAGGTGCGGGACCGGTGCCAGCACGTAATGGCTGGAGCAGCCGGGCGGCGCAAGGCTGGGGTCGGTCACGCACGGGGCATGCAGGTACAGGGAAAAATCCTCGGGCAGCGACTGGCCGTTGAAGATCTCGTCGATCAGCGCGCGGTAGCGTGGACCGAAGCAGACGGTGTGGTGTTGCAACTGCGGCTGCGGGCGCTTGAGGCCGAAATGGATGACGAACAGCGAGTTGCTGAAGCGCTTGCCCTTCAGGCGCTGTCCTTCCTGGCGGCCGCGAGGGTCGCCGGCCAGCAGGTCGGCATAGGTGTGCACCACGTCGGCATTCGAGGCCACGCTGTCGGCCTGCCAGTGGCGGCCATCGCGCGCCCGGACGCCCGTGACACGACCCGCCTGGGTGTCGATGGAGGCAACGTCGGCGTTGAGCTCCAGGCGCCCGCCAAGGTCCTCGAACAGCCGCACCATGCCCTGTACCAGCGCGCCGGTGCCACCCCTGGGAAACCACACGCCCCACTGGCGCTCAAGGGCGTGGATCAGGCTGTAGATCGACGAAGTGGCGAACGGGTTGCCGCCGACCAGCAAGGAGTGGAACGAGAACGCCTGGCGCAGCTTGTCGTGCTCTACGAAGCGCGACACCATCGAATACACGCTGCGCCACGCTTGCAGTTTCGCCAGTTGGGGACCGGCCTGGAGCATGTCGCGAAACGACAGGAAGGGCACCGCGCCAAGCTTGACGTAGCCTTCCTCGAACACCGCCCTGGAGTACGCGAGAAAGCGCTGGTAACCCGCCACGTCGCGCGGGTTGAGCGCGTGGATCTGCCGGTCCAGCGCGGCCTGGTCGTTGGCATAGTCGAACTGCGTGCCGTCTTCCCAGCACAAGCGGTAGAACGGCTCCACCGGTAGCAGCTCGACATAGTCGGCCATCTTCCTGCCGCTCTGGGTGAACAGTGCCTCGATGGCGCTGGGATCGGTGATCACCGTGGGGCCGGCGTCGAAGGTGAAGCCCTGGTCACGGTAGACATAGGCGCGCCCGCCGGGCTGGTCGCGTTTTTCCAGCAAGGTGGTGCGGATGCCAGCTGTCTGCAGGCGGATGGCCAGGGCCAGGCCGCCGAAACCGGCCCCGATGACGACTGCGGTTTTTGCTTGACTCATGTCGGGGTCTCGAAATGCCGTGGTGAATGACGCATGGCCGCCTTGACGGCCTCGCCCACCGGGACGGGCGGCTTGCCCGTGAGGATGCGCGCGCGGTCGCGCCAGGTACTGTGGCCCGCGTAGAAACGTTCGATCAGCGCTTCGGGCAGGCCGTAGAAACGCTGCATGACCTGCCAGCGGTCCTGCGGGCGGCCAGCCAGGAACAGCATGCGGTTGAGCAGGCGGTAGAAACCTTGGGCCTGCCATTGGCCGCGCGCGTACTGGCGCAGGTCGCTGGCCAGGGTCTGCGCATCGCCCAGCGGGCGGGCTGCCAGCCAGTCGGCCAGGCGCACGGCCTCGGGCAACGAGTAGCCCGTGGTGCAATGACACAGGCCCGCGCGCAGGCCTGAAGACAGGTGCCCGGCGCCTTCGTCCCAGAAGGCCTCGAAATCGCCCGCGAGGGTTATCGGCAGCACGCCGTGCTCTTCGCGCAGGCATTCGGCGACCGACCAGCCGCGCTGCCGCACATAGAGATCGATATGCTCGCGCAGTTGCCCAGGCGTCAGCCGCTGCCGGTCGACGTAATGCGTGTCCTCGACCAGCACGGTGTCGGCAGAGAAGGGCAGGAGGTAGACGAACCGGTAGCCGTCGCCCTGTTCCACACGTGCGTCCATGATGACCGGAGCCGCCAGGCCGTGGGGCTGTTCAAGGCGCAGCTGCTGGCCAAGGAAGGCCTGCTGGCCGAGGATCATGCTGGGACTGGGACGCATGCCGCGGCCATCGATCACGACCCTGGCGGCCAGGCGCTCGCCATTGTCCAGGCTGACCTGGGTCGGACTCAGGGCAACGATCTGCCGGTTGAGCAGCAGGCTCTCGCCCAGGGCCGGGGTGATGACCTCGGCGAAGCGTTCGCTGGTGATGCTGGCGTAGCCGCTGTGCAGAGTGCGGGAACGCTCGGGGAAATGGACCTGGTAGCCGGGCCAGCGCTTGACCACCAGTGGATCGAGCCAGCGGTGCTGTACGGCGCTGAGGTCGCCGTCGTGGAACGACCAGGTGTGGTTGCCGCCCAGTGTGGACTGCTCCTCGATGCACAGGATGTCCAGCTCGGGGCGCAGCTGGCGCAGGCGCCAGGCGATCAGTCCATTGGCCAGGCCGCCGCCAGCCAGAATCAGGTCGTGGCTCATCGGCCTGTTCTCCCAAGGGCAGCTTCGACGATATAGGCCGCTTTCGGCGCACCGCCGGCCTGTTGCAGTTCTGCAGCCAGCGCGTCCAAGGCGGGCGCGCGGTGCCTCAGCAATCCCTCCAGCTCCGCGGCTATGCGCGGTGCCCGGGCCCAGCGGTGCAGCTTCACCCCAAGCTTGTGATGGCTGACCCGCGCTGCCACCCCATGCTGGTCAAAGGCAATGGGCATCACCAGGATGGGGGTGCGCGCGGCGATGGCGTCCATCACCGTGTTGAGGCCGCCATGGGTGACGACCGCATCAGCCTGTTCCAGGGCCCACCGCTGTGGCGCGAGGTCTGTCACCCAGGTTGCGCCGCGCTCAACCAGGCGGCGCGCCTGGGCCGGTCCGAGCTTGCCGCAATGGGCGACAAGCAGCTGCGCGCCGAGACTCCGGCAGGCCGCGGCGATCTGTTCGAACATACCCATGCGCTCGCCTTGCAGCGTGCCGAGGCTGGCGAAGATGAATGGCCGCTTGGGGTCGATCGGCCATGGCCCGGCATTTTCGCTGCGAGGCCCGCGCAGGGGGCCTACCGGGTGAAAATGGTCTGGAGGTGCGCGCCGTGGGAAATCGAAGCCCGGCAGCGTCTGGCTGATCTGTGCCAGTGGCGACAGGCACTCATGCAAGGCGCCAGGCGGCGGCACATTCAGCGCTCGGGCGGCATCGTCCAGTGCGCGGCCCAGCGGCGCCATCAGCCAGTCGTGCACCCGTGCGCTGCCTTGATACAGCTGCTGGCTGCATAGGTCGGCGCGATAGGTAAAAGGCATCACAGGCAAAGGCAGACCAGCTTCGCGGTTGATCGGCAAGGCGCAGGCGACCGAGATGAAGGGCAGGCCCATGCTCTGTGCGACAAGGGCGCCCGCGCCCTCCATCTGATCGCAGAGCAGGACGTCGATGCCCTGCTCTGCGAATACGGGCGGCAGCTCACGGCACAGCATCGCCGTGGTAGCCGCCATCTGCCCGATTACACGCCGCAAGCCCCAAGGGCTGCCCGGGTTGGCTGCCTGGCGCAGGACGGTCTCGAGGCTGCCGGGCGGATGGCTATGGGCGCCTACCGCCTGAAAACCCACGCGAGAATCGGTCAGCCAGCGCGCCGCATCTGCCTGATGAAAAAAGGTTACCCGGTGGCCTCGCTTCACCAATTCGACCGTCAACGCCTGCAGCGCCTGGAAATGGCTGTAGTAGGGTGGGGCAACGACGCCGATATGGCTCATGCCCAGACATGCTCCGGTAACAGCCGCGCCTGGCGCAGGGCCGCCAGGTCGCGGGAGCCGGTGCAGAAGCACGCGATACGCAGTTGACGCAGCATGACCTCGAAATGGGCGATCACCGCGTCGGTCGATTGCGTCGCCACCTCCAGCACCCCGGCAGCCTGCCCGACCAGGTCGGCGCCCAGGCGGATCGCCTTGGCGGCATCGACGCCGTCGCGCACACCGCCCGAGGCAATCAGGGTGACGTCCGGCAGCGCCCGGCGCACCGCCTGCACGGCGCTGGCGGTCGGGATGCCCCAGTCGGCAAAGGCCATGGCTACCGCGCGGTCTTCATCGCTCACTGCCCGTTCAGCCTCGACTGCTGCCCAGCTGGTGCCGCCCGCGCCCGCCACGTCGATCACCTGCACCCCCGCATCGACCAAGGCGCGGGCGACCGCCGCCGACAGTCCGGCGCCCACTTCCTTGACGATCACCGGCACCGGCAGCAGGCGGGTGAGTTCCGCAATGCTGTCCAGTACGCCCTGCCAATTGCGGTCCCCTTCAGGCTGCACGGCCTCCTGCAAGGGATTGAGATGGACGATAAGGCCATTGGCCTGCAGCGCATCCACGGCGCGGCGTGCCAGGTCTTGACCACCCGCTTCGCGCAGTTGCGCGCCGCCGATATTGGCCAGCAGCGGGATGCTGGGCGCCAGGCGCCGCAGCGACAGAGTCAGCCCCTGGGCGTGGCCGCCCTGCAGGCTGACCCTCTGCGAGCCCACGCCCATGGCGATGCCCAGCACCTCGGCGGCTTCGGCCAGGTGCCGGTTGATCGCCTCGGCGCGCTCGGCACCGCCGGTCATGGAGCTGATCAGCAGCGGCGCGCGCAGCGCGATACCCAACAACTGGCTGCCCAGGTCGATGTCGTCCAGGTTCAGTTCGGGCAGGGCGCAGTGCTCGAAGCGCACCGCCGCCCAGCCGGCATCCATCTGGCGCGCGGCCTTGCGGGGGTCCAGGACGATGTCCAGATGGTCATCCTTGCGTCGGCTCAAGTCGCTTTGTTTCATTCCGGCTCCGGTGCCCAGGAATCATTCGGGGCTTCGCGTGGTCTTTCCTGTACCAAGGAGTTGTACAACCGATGGTTAGTTGCATAGGTTTAGTACGGGACCACGCATTCAGGCAACCGCGCGAGCCAGTGGTTCCTTTGCGGCCAGGGTCATTCGATTCCGCTATACCTGAATAGACACCGGGATACACACCAGGGTTTTTGCAGCCCGCGATGATTTGAGGGAACGATGACAGCACACCCGACAGTAACCATAGACGTCAGCTTCGCCGAGCACCTCGCGCGGCTGCGGGCGGACCTGGAGACGCGGCTTGACGCCTTGCTGCCCAGGGCCAGCGGCGAGCGCGACCTGGTGGCGTCGGCCATGCGCGAGGGGGCGCTGGCACCGGGCAAGCGCATGCGTCCGCTACTGCTGATGCTTGCCGCCGATGGTCTCGGCGCCTGCGACCAGGCAGCCCTGGACCTGGCCTGCGCGGTAGAGATGGTGCACGCCGCTTCGCTGGTGCTCGACGACATGCCGTGCATGGACAACGCCCGGGTGCGACGCGGACGCGCAACGGTGCACCTCGCTTTTGGGGAAGATGTGGCCATTCTCGCAGCGGTCGCGTTGCTGTCGCGCGCTTTTGCCCTGGTGGCGGCGATCGAGACCGTACCGGCGCCGGTGCGCAATCAGCTGGTAGCGCTGCTGGCCAACGCCATCGGCACCCAGGGACTGGTCAAAGGGCAGTTCCAGGACCTGCGTGACGGCGCGCAGCCGCGCACCGCCGACGAAATCGCCGCGACCAATACGCTGAAGACTGGTGTGTTGTTCAGCGCGATCATGGACATGGCCTGCCTCATCGCAGATGCCAGGCCGTCGGTGCGCGGCGCCCTGCAAGGCTTCGCACTGGAGCTTGGGCAAGCCTTCCAGCTCTATGACGACCTGCGCGACCGCGATCCGGACACGGGAAAGGACCCGGGCAAGGACGAGGGCAAATCGACCTTCGTGGCCCTGTGCGGCGAAGCGAAGGTGCGCGAGCGTTTGCAGGGGCACCTGGCCCGGGCGCAGAGCCAGCTGGCCCAGGCGTTTGACTGTGACATGCCGATCGGGCGATTCCTGCAACTGATCTTCGCCCGCGCAGGCAGTTGCTGACGCGCGGCATCCACCTCAGGGCAACGCTGCGAGGGCCCGCTGCAGCGGGTCGAGGTCGGCGAAGCGCTGCTCCCGCGCGACCTTACCATCCTTGAGCTCCAGCCATTGCACAGTGTCGCGGTCGCCCGCATAGCGGTCCGCCACCTTGCCGTCGCGGTCCAGCAGGATGCGGTAGCTGGCCGAACGCATCGTGGGCAGTAGTATCCACTTCGCCGGCGCGGGCATCATTTCGATGTCAGCGACAAACACGACCCCGCGAGCGTCCAGGAATCCCTTGGGCTTGTCCTCCACGGCACGGTTGACCAGGCGCGCGCTGGACATGCTGCGGGCGATCAGCAGCACACGGGTTTCGGAGGACAGGCTGTAGGCCTTGTCGAACTGGTCCTGCAGGGTCCATGGCGTGCTGATGGTGGCTGGCCCGGCCGATGCCGCGCTCGCGCCCAGGGCGCCGAGCAGGAGGAAGATGAAGCCTTTCATGGCAAACCGCTCTGTCTGGGAATGGCTCAACCTTAGCCAGCCTCATGGCAAATGCCAATGGCCTGCGGCAGGCAGCGCCGGGCAAAAAGATCAAACTTTCGGGCGCGCCTGCTTTCTCCTGAATAACCCCGGGGCATTCATCCCATCGATCCGGCAGAGGAAGCAGGCATGTTCGGCAAGGCAGTCGCGGTAGGCATCTCATTGACCCTGGCCGGTTGCAGCGGCTCCGATACCCGCTCGCCCACCGACTTGCCCGGCGCGCCCAAAAGCGCGCAGACCCGGGCGCTGGAGCTCGGCGCCGATGCGCTGCAATCCCAGCCGCCGATCAAGGCGCTCAATGCCTACCTCGACGGCTTCCATTTCTACAACGGTCATCCGGATGTGCAGATGGAAGCCCACCATTACTGCGCGGTGTTGAACGAGGAGGTCATCCAGTGCGCGATCTACGATGGCAACACTGCCCAGGCGCGCCTGATGGGTGTGGAGTACATCATCAGCGAGCGCCTGTTTGCCGGCTTGCCCACCGAGGAAAAAGCCCTGTGGCACAGTCATGCCCATGAGGTGAAATCCGGCCAGCTGGTGGCGCCGGGCATTCCGCTGGTTGCCGAGAACCGCCTGATGGCCAAGCTCGCCAATACCTACGGCAAGACCTGGCACACCTGGCACACCGATCAGGACAACGCGCTGCCGCTTGGCATGCCACAACTGATGATGGGCTTTACCGCCGACGGCCAGGCCGACCCTGCGATGGTGCGCCAGCGTGACGAGCGCCTGGGCATCGACAGCAACGAGCGCCGCAAGGCACGTGCCGAGATCAAGCCCAATCCTGTGCAGCCGGGCGCCGACGCGTGGAAGGCCGGCAAGGTCGTGCAGATCAAGGACAGCACCGGCCATACCCATCTGCATTCGCGCCCGGCGACCCCCGAGGACACCAATGCCCGCTCGTCTTCGACCTCGAAGCAGCCCTGAAGCTATCCCTTGCACCCCAGGAGACCACCATGAATAGAGACAAGGCCCCAGAAATCCGCAACCCAGGCGACAAGACACCTCGGCCTGTGTCGTCCGAAGAGGCTCAGAAGGGCCAGCCCCGTCATCCTGATGAGCCGGTGCTCGAGCGGCCCGATCCGGATACCGAGACGATCGACAAGGTGGTCACTCCGACCTCGATCAAGGAAAAGGAAGAAGAAGCGCGGTTGATCAAGGAACGCCTGGCCGAGAACGAACGCCTGCTCAAGCGCTGATCAGCGGCAAGGCCTCTTCGACCGGGAACGGCTTGCTGCCCGCGCGAAGCGTGCGCTTGGGGTTTTGTGGCGCCACAAGGCCCAAGCGCACGGCGCTCGATCTGTGCGGCGCCACAAGGCCCCAAGCGCACGGCGCTCGATCTCACGGGCACTCCAAGGCCCCAAGCGTACGCTTCGCGACGCCAGGGCTGCGCCCGGCCGACCACCGGTGCCCTTGTGCCCG
Source organism: Pseudomonas sp. JE3303 (assembly GCF_056312565.1). Lineage (NCBI taxonomy): Bacteria > Pseudomonadati > Pseudomonadota > Gammaproteobacteria > Pseudomonadales > Pseudomonadaceae > Pseudomonas > Pseudomonas sp. JE3303. Next base: position 310,953 of record NZ_JBWGIF010000003.1, on the reverse strand, counting down.
GGGGAACGACCCGCCAGCGCCGTGGCTCTCAATAAGAGTGTCCTGGCAAAGGTAACCGACCATGAAAGCGCAACTGCTGTACTTCGAAGATGACGGCGAGACGCCTAACAGCGCCTTGCCGGTGGTGCTCTATCACCGCTGCCTCACGGACATGTCCGATGCAGCCAGCGCCTTCGAAGCGCTGTTTGCCCGCCACCACTGGCGCCCGCGGTGGCGCTCCGGCATCTTCGACTACCACCATTATCATTCCACGGCCCATGAGGCACTGGGCATCGCCAGTGGCAGCGCACGGGTCAGGCTGGGGGGCGAGGCCGGTAAGGCCCTGGTGCTGGCGGCTGGAGATGTATTGATCCTGCCGGCGGGCACCGGGCACCGCTGCGAGCACGCCAGCGACGACTTCCTGGTGGTCGGGGCGTATCCGGCAGGCCAGGAAGAGTACGACCTGCAGCGCCCAGGCAGTGCCAATCATGCGGCGTCCAAGGTGCGCATCGCCCAGGTGCCCATGCCCGAGGCCGACCCTGCAACGGGCGCCGGAGGCACGCTGGTGACCACCTGGCAGTCCACACACCTTCAATCGAGGTAATCGCCATGCCACAAGGCAGCAAGGACAAATACACCGCCGAGCAGAAGCGCAAGGCGCAGCACATCGAGGAGGAGTACGAGGATAAAGGGGTGCCCAAGGATGAAGCCGAGGCGCGCGCCTGGGCCACGGTTAACAAGCAGTCTGGAGGCGGCGAGAAGGCGGGTGGCTCGGGCAAGCGCACGCCTGCGGCCAGCAAGCACACCGCCAGGTCCGATTCGGCCACGCGCGCGGTCAAGACCCGGGAAGGGCATGCACGTGGTTCCAGTGAATCGCTGGAAAGCCAGACCAAGGAGAGCCTGCTCAAGGAGGCGCGCAGCAAGGACATCGCCGGACGCTCGCGCATGACCAAGGCGCAGCTGGTCGAGGCCCTGCGCAAGCATCATTGAGGAAGCGGGCTGGATGACCCGCTTGTTTTTGTCTACTTCTGCGTATAGATGCTATCGTCTCTCGTTCCTGAAAAGCGTCCTGGACCCCGCTGGAAACGTGGAGCGATACATGGCTTGCTGCAAGAAACTCGTGCTCATCGCACTCGCCAGCCTGGTGCTGGGCGCGTGCGATGACACCTCGACGCCGTCGGTGGAAACCACTGGGCGCTTCCCGCATTGCACCGAGCAGGCGCGCCATGACTCCTGCTTCGAACTCAACAATGCCAGTGACGTGCAGTACTCGACCCTGCAGCAGGACCCCGAGCGATTCTCGATCGATGCCGATGGCCTGCCGATGGCGGTGCAACTGGTATGGGGGTCGGATTTCTTCAACAGCATCACCCATGACGCCCAGGACCGGGTTGTGGCGGTGGGCGGCCCGCGCCTGCAGCTGAGCGAAGTGTCGGGGGAGGGCGCTGCGCCCTGGCAGACCGAGCGTTTCAGCGAGTACGGCGACGTTTTGCGCGCCGCCACGTGGGCGCGCGACGGCACGGCTTTCGCCGTGGGCAGCCATGGCGTGATCCTGGCTCGCGCGCCTGGGCATGAAGGCTGGGAGCGCCACAACCAGGTCTTCTCCCGCCTCGACGACCCGGCCCGCAAGGCGCTGGAATTCGATGGGGATGCCTATGGCGTGGCGATCGCCGATGCGCAGCATGCGGTGGTGGTCGGGGAAGAGCGCATCCTGCGCACCCAGGACGGAGGCCTGCACTGGAAGCGGGTGCCCTATCCGCTCAAGGACATCGCCTTGCAGGATGTGCAGTTCGTCGACGCCCAGACCGGCTGGGCGGTCGGCTCCGGGGGCACCTTGCTGCGCTCGGGCGACCAGGGCAGGACCTGGCAGAAAGTCCAGGCGCCGCTCGCCACCGCGCACTTGATGGGCCTGGACTTCAGTGATCCGCGGCACGGCTGCGTGACTGGCGGCTACAAGGTCTGGTGCACGGCCGACGGTGGCACGCAATGGATGGAAAGCGCGCTCGATACGCCGGTCGGCATGGACCTCTCCGACAGCATCGGCTTCACCCGGGTCAGGTTCCAGGATGCCCGCCGCGGCTGGCTGGTGGGCAAGGGCGGCCTGGTCATGCGCACTGCCGATGGCGGGCAGCATTGGCAGTACGTGACCCACCTGAGCCGGCTGCAGGGCCAGACACTCACTCAGGCAGAGCTGTGGGGGCTTACCATTGCCAATGGACGGGTCTGGGCTGCCGGGATTGGCTGGACCGGTGATCAGACCTATGGCAGCAACTCGCTTAGGTCCGGCGGTTTAGTGGTGTCCTGGGCGGTCGAGCCCTGAGCAGACCTGCAAGTACCAGGGCGCATAGGGCGTATTGGCGACCATGCGCCGGTTGAGATCCGCCGCGCCATCGCTCCACCACACCGGGCCGCGCTCGCCCAGCGCAATCTTGGCCGCATCGACCGACCTGCGCGCGGCCTGCAGGCGCAGGGTGTCATCGGCGGCCCTGGCCTGTTTTACCTCGCGCCGTGCCGCCATCAGCTGATCGACCAGCTGCTGGCGCACCTCCTCTGCAAGCGCCGGATTGCTGCAGCGCCAAAGGCGGCCGCGGACCACGAAGTAGCGGCCGTCGGGGGTGGTTGGGTATTTCGACATCGCTGATCTCCCGGATACATCGAGCCCCTGTACACACAGCAGTTCGCGTTCAGTGTGTGACCGAGCGGGCCAATCGATGTTCACCCGATTTTTCCGGGCTGACACAGGTGTGTCACCGCTGGGTCAGCTGGGTCTCCAGTGGGACGGCTGTCGCATGAGGCAAGCAGCCATCAACATACCTTGGTGACGGCTCCAACCGCTCTGGCACGATGCTTTCGGCCCAACGCCCAGGCTTTGGCACAGGCGTTGCTCTTATGGAAAGGCCCAACACCAGGTTGCGGCCTCTAATAAGAATCGGAGAGAGCACGATGAATCGGACTGGCCTGCTGTGCTGGCGCTCGAACGCCAGGGTGGAGCAACCACCGACTGCCCCGGTAACGATCCTGCGCATGGCGATGCTGGCGCTGGTGTTGACCTGTTCGCCGCTGGCGATGGCCGCCGAAGTCGACGGCAAGCGCATCGCCGCCGCCGACAACGAGCCGGGTAACTGGATGAGCCACGGGCGCACTTACGACGAGCAGCGTTTCAGCCCCCTCACGCACATCAACGACGGCAACGTCAGCCAACTGGGCCTGGCCTGGAGCTACAAGCTGGACCTGGACCGCGGCGTCGAAGCCACGCCGATCGTGGTCGACGGGGTGATGTACACCACAGGTCCCTTCTCGGTGGTCTATGCGCTCGATGCCCGCAACGGCAAGCTGCTCTGGAAGTACGATCCGCAATCCGACCGCCAGCGCGCCGGCGAAGCCTGCTGCGATGCGGTCAACCGCGGCGTGGCCGTCTGGCAGGGCAAGGTCTACGTCGGCGTGCTCGACGGGCGCCTCGAGGCCATCGACGCCAAGACCGGGAAACGGGTGTGGTCGGTCGATACCCGCAACGACAAGGCGCGCAGCTACACCATCACCGGCGCCCCGCGGGTGGTCAACGGCAAGGTCATCATCGGCAACGGCGGTGCCGAGTTCGGCGTTCGCGGCTACGTGACCGCCTACGAGGCCGAGACCGGCAAACAGGCATGGCGCTTCTTCACAGTGCCCGGTGACCCCAAGCTGCCGCCCGAGGACAAGGCCATGCAGATCGCCAGCAAGACCTGGCATGGCGACGCCTTCGTCGAACAGGGTGGTGGCGGCACGGCATGGGACTCGTTCGCCTACGACCCAGAGCTGAACCTGCTGTACATCGGCGTGGGCAACGGTTCCACCTGGGACCCGAAGTGGCGCAGCCAGGCCAAGGGCGACAACCTGTTCCTGTCCAGCATCGTCGCCGTCCATGCCGACACCGGCGAATACGCCTGGCACTACCAGACCACCCCCGGCGATGCCTGGGACTTCACCGCCACCCAGCACATGATCCTCGCCGAGCTGCCGATCAACGGCAAGCAGCGCAAGGTACTGATGCAGGCCCCGAAAAACGGCTTCTTCTATGTGCTCGACCGTGCCACGGGCGAGCTGCTCTCGGCCAAGAACATCGTCCCGGTGAACTGGGCCAAGGGCATCGACATGAAGACCGGCCGGCCTATCGTCGACGACGAAGCCGCCGCCTACTGGAAAGACGGCAAGCGCAAGCTGGTGACCCCGGCCTTCTGGGGCGCCCATGACTGGCACCCCATGTCCTACAACCCGAAGTCCGGGCTGGTGTATATCCCCGCGCACATCATGTCGGCCTATTACGAGCACATTCCCGATGCGCCCAAGCGCAACCCCTTCAAGAGCGTCTACCAGCTCGGCATGAAGACCGGCATGATGCCCGAGGGCGCGGACGGACTGCTGGAGATGGCCAAGACCTGGTCCGGCAAGCTGATCGCCTGGGACCCGGTCAAGCAGGCGCCGGCGTGGGAGGTGCCCTACATCACCATCTTCAACGGCGGTACGCTCAGCACCGCAGGCAACCTGGTGTTCGAAGGCAGCGCCGACGGCCGGGTGATCGCCTACGCCGCCGACACCGGCAAAAAGCTCTGGGAGTCACCTGCCGCCAGTGGCGTGATGGCGGCACCGGTGACCTATTCGGTGGACGGTGAGCAATACGTGACGTTCATGGCAGGCTGGGGCGGGGCGTTCTCGACCTTTGCCGGCGCCTTGTCGCTGCGCGCCGGGGTCCAGCCGTTTTCCCAGGTGCTGACCTACAAGCTGGGCGGCACGGCGCCCCTGCGCGAGCCTCCACCACCGGCCGATGCCCCCGAGCCTCCGGCGCTGAGCGGCGATGCGGCCACCGTGGCCGCGGGCGCGGCGCTGTACGACGGCAACTGCTCGCAATGCCACGGCATTCATGCCGTCAGCGGTGGTGTGCTGCCTGACCTGCGCAAGCTCACCAGCGAGAAGCACGGCATGTTCCTCGGCATCCTCTACGGTGGCCGGGTGCCGGACGGCATGCCGTCCTTCGCCGATGCGCTCAAGCCCGAGCAGGTGGAACAGGTGCACCAGTACCTGATCAAGCGTGCCCATGACCTCAAGCGCGAAGGCGATGCCTGGCAGCAGTTCAGCGCCAAGCCGGTTGCAAGCAAGGTTTCCCAGCCATTGGCCGACAACGACTCCAAGGAGTGACACAGCATGCAAGACGCCCCCTACCAGAACTATATCGACAACGTCTTTCTCGCCACCGACGCGCATCTGGAGGTGTTCAACCCCGCCAGTGGCGAACTGCTCGGCCATGTGCCCGAATCGACGCCAGACCAGGTCGAGCAAGCCATCGCCGCGGCCCGCCGGGCGCAGAAAGGCTGGGCCGGCAAGCCCGCCATCGAGCGCGCGGGCTACCTGCGCCAGATCGCCGCCAAGGTGCGCAGCAACGCCGCGCGGCTTGCGCACATCATTACGGCCGAGCAGGGCAAGGTCCCGGCGCTGGCCGAGGTCGAGGTCAATTTCACTGCGGATTACCTGGACTACATGGCCGAGTGGGCGCGGCGCCTCGAGGGTGAAGTACTGACCAGCGACCGCGCCAACGAACACATCTTCCTGCTGCGCAAGCCGCTGGGCGTGGTGGCGGGCATCCTGCCGTGGAACTTCCCGTTCTTTCTCATCGCCCGCAAGATGGCGCCAGCCCTGCTTACCGGCAACACCATTGTCATCAAGCCCAGCGAAGAAACCCCGATCAACTGCTTCGAGTTCGCAAGGCTGGTGGCCGAGACCGATCTGCCCAAAGGCGTATTCAACGTGGTCGGCGGCCAGGGCAGCACTGTCGGCCATGGTCTGAGCAGCAGCGCCGGGATCGACCTGGTGAGCTTCACCGGCAGCGTGGCCACGGGCGCGCGCATCATGGCTGCGGCTGCGCCCAACATCACCAAGCTCAACCTGGAACTGGGCGGCAAGGCCCCGGCCATCGTCCTGGCCGATGCCGACCTCGACCTCGCGGTCCGGGCCATCACCGCTTCCCGGGTGATCAACACCGGGCAGGTGTGCAACTGCGCCGAACGGGTGTATGTGGAGCGCAAGGTGGCGGATGCGTTCATCGACAAGGTGGCCCAGGCCATGGCAGCGACCCGCTATGGCGATCCGCTCAAGCAGGCAGACCTGGACATGGGCCCGCTGATCAACCAGGCCGGGCTGGACAAGGTCGCGCAGATGGTGCGCACGGCGCGCGAGCAGGGCGCCCAGGTGGTGACCGGCGGGCAGGTCGCGGACCTGGGGGCGGGTTTTCATTACCAGCCGACGGTGCTGGCGGGATGTTCGGCGGACATGGAAATCATGCGCAAGGAAATCTTCGGCCCGGTGCTGCCGATCCAGGTGGTCGATGACATCGACCAGGCGATCGCGCTGGCCAACGACAGCGAATATGGGCTTACGTCATCGATCTATACCCGCGACCTGAACGCCGCGCTCAAGGCCAGCCGCGAGATCGATTTTGGCGAGACCTACATCAACCGCGAGAACTTCGAGGCGATGCAGGGCTATCACGCCGGGACGCGCAAGTCGGGGATTGGCGGCGCGGATGGCAAGCATGGGTTGTATGAGTACATGCATACGCATGTGGTGTACATCCAGGCCTGATCGGCCGCCTGTGCTGGCCCTATCGCTGCGGTTCGGGGCGTCGACAGGCATGGCGCTGGCCCGGCGCCGCGCTGGACCCGTAGGAGCGGCCTTGTGCCGGGACGCCGGACCGCGCGAAAGGGTCGCGCAGCGGCCCCAAAATCGCCCAGACGCAGGAAGACTCAGCTGGATGCAGCTGGATGCAGCACGACGCATTCTGTGTACCCTGCTGATATCGCATTGCCTGGTCATTTTGCGCTTCGGTGAGGGCTTTGCCCTCACTTCGCGCGGTCCGGCGTCCCGGCACGAGGCCGCTCCTACGGGATATCTGTGGGCGCCGGGGGATTCATGGAGGCCAGCAGGTTCGGCGCCACGATGCCGTGGCGCTTCATCTTCCGGTAGAGGGTAGAGCGCGAGATTCCTGCGGCTTCGGCGGCGGCACTGATGTTCCAGCGCTGTTCGCGCAAGACCCTCAGCAGGTGCCGTGCTTCGACATCCTCCAGTTCCTGCTCCAGTCTTTCCACAGGCACCTGGGTCACAGGCGCCACGGTCTTGGCCATCGCCGTCAATTCCACCGGCAGGCAATCCATCTCCACAAGCCCATCCTCCGCCAACGCTGACGCGTAACGCAGGCAGTTGATCAACTGCCGCACATTACCCGGCCAGCGCTGGGCCAACAGGCAGCGATGGGCCTCTGGGCTCAGCCGCAGCGATCGCCCTCCTGGCTGAGTCGCCAGCACCCGTTCGATCAATTCGGCCCGGTCACTGCGCGCGCGCAACGGTGGCAGCGGCAGGTGCATGCCGCTCAACCGGTAATACAGGTCTTCGCGGAAGCGCTTTTCCCGGATCATCCCCGCCAGGTCCTGATGGGTAGCGGACACCACCTGGATATCCAGCGACACTGGCGCCGACGCCCCGATCGGCACCAGTTCCCGCTCCGCCAGCACCCGCAGCAGCCGGGTCTGCAGGTGGGCCGGCATGTCGCCGATTTCGTCAAGAAACAGAGTGCCGCCGTTGGCCTGCTCCAGCTTGCCTTTCATGCCCTTGCGGTTTGCGCCGGTAAAACTGCCGCTGTGGTACCCGAATAGTTCGCTTTCGATCAGCGACTCGGGAATGGCAGCACAATTGAGTGCCACGAACGGCCCGTGGCGGCGCAGGCTGGCCTGGTGCACGGCGCGGGCGAAGGCTTCCTTGCCGGTGCCGGTCTCGCCGGTCAGCAGGATCGCGATGTCCTTGTCCAGCACCTTGCGCAAACGTCCCACGTCTTGCTGCAGGCCTGGGTCGTTGCCCGTCAGTTGCTCCAGGTCCGGATGCGACGAGGGCAGGCGGGGCGCCTGCAGGGCCGGTGCGTGGCGATAGCCGGCCGGCACGCGCAGGCCCACTTCGAGAAGGCTTTCGTCCGCCAGTGCCCGCAATTGCGTACCGCAGGCGCCGCCGCGGGTATGACCGAGCAGTTGGTCGATGTTTGCCGGCAGCAGCTGTTCGATGGGGCGACCGATCAAGGGCGGCGACTGGCGCTCCTGATGAGCCACGAAGGCCGCGCGGTTGGCGCCGATTACCCGGCCGCTTTCATCCAGAGCCAGCAACTGCTCGTTGGCAAGATCGGTGATGTCGTCGCGGGGCTTGAGCGCCAGGGTGAGGCGGTTGCGGTAGCGCTGGCGGAAATGCGTGTTCTCGATCAATCGCGCGTACATGATCACCAGCTGCAAGGTCAGGAACTGCGCCTGCTTGGGGCCTTCGCTGTTCAGGCAAGTGGCGTTCAGGCAGCCCTGGAGCTGGCCCTGGGCGTCGAAGATCGGCGATACCGAGCAACTGAGCCGGCCGTTGGCCGCCAGGAAATGCTCCTGGCGGTGGATCACCAGCGCCTGGGCGGAGGCCAGTGCGGTGCCGATGCCGTTGGTGCCGGCGATGGACTCGTCCCAGCGCGCGCCGACAATCAGGCCGGAGCGGGTGTAGGGGCTTTGCTGGCTGGGCAGGCGGGCGTCGAGGGTGATGCCGTGCTCATCGCTCAGCAGCACGGCGAAACCTGCGTCCACCACGCGTTTGGCCAATCCGCTGACACCCTGGCTGGCGATCGCCAGGTAAGCCTGGTGCTGGGCCTGGTGATGACGGATCTCGGCTGCGCTGAGCACGTTGTCCACGCACCGGTGGCCCGGGTCGAGACGGTGCTGGGTGACGCTGCGGTACCAGGACTGGGCAATGACGCCCTCGGGGCGGATGCCGCGCTCGGCGAAATGGCTGTCGATGAAGGCGGCCAGCTCGCCGGGGGAGGATTCTGGGGTGTGCGCGGTCATGGGCGCTCCACGGGGGCGATAATTGTCGGTGCCGGTTCGAATGCCGGGGTCGAGTGCTACCTTAGCTGGTTATAGGGGAGGGTGCATGGATCGGCGGTGTTCCAGCCGCGGCGGTTCGGCGTTCCACCAAGCTCGTTGCTACTAAGCGGCTGTTTTTTTGGATATTTTTTCAATTCGGGCTTCCCATTGCCGCAAATTGTTGGTAAATTTCCGCCCGTTCCACACAGGGGCGTCGCCAAGCGGTAAGGCAGCAGGTTTTGATCCTGCCATGCGTTGGTTCGAATCCAGCCGCCCCTGCCATTTTTATCCTCGCAATATCCTTCGACACACGCTTCCACCTCCAGGCAAGCGTTTATTCAGTCGATACAAATCCCTAACGCATCATCCGAAACAGATTTCAGCCACATCGCGCTGACGATTTCCCGTGCCCGTCCGATTTCCGGCGCCTGGCCGATGCAGGCAAGCGCGACGCCCAGGCGCCGCGCTCACCCGTCAATCAGTGTGGCGCGCGAGGAATCGTCTTGAGCAGGTCTTCAGGGCTGATGTGCCCGACCACCTGCTGCTGCACGCCGCTGCCAGGCAATGGCAGGTCGAGGATGTGGCCCTTCATCTTGCCGATGACGTGCATCTCGCACGGCTTGCAGTCGAACTTCAGGGTCAGCACTTCGTCACCCTGGATCAGTTGCATCGGCGCGACCTTGGTGCGCACGCCGGTGACGCCCTTGGCCTGCTTGGGGCACAGGTTGAAGGAGAAACGCAGGCAGTGCTTGGTGATCATCACCGGCACTTCGCCGGTTTCTTCATGGGCCTCATAGGCCGCGTCGATCAGCTTCACGCCGTGACGATGGTAGAACTCCCGGGCCTTCTCGTTATAGACGTTGGCCAGGAAGGACAGGTGCGACTCGGGGTACACCGGAGCCGGCACCGTCTCGGCCTTGCGGCTGCCGCGAGGGTGAGCCGCGATGCGTGCGACGGTGAGCGCTTCGATGACTTCCCGGCGCAAGGCCTTGAGTTGCGAGTTGGGGATGAAGAATGCCTGGGGCGCATCCAGCTCGATGCCGCTGGCGTGATACTGGGTGGTGCCCAGCTGGCCAAGCAAGTCGTGCAGCTGCTCCAGCGCCTGTTCCGGCTTGTTGGCGACACCAAACGGGCCGTCAAGCGTGACGCTGGCACGGATGCCTTCCTCACTGGTGGCGGTGAGTTCCAGTTGCTCTTCACGCAACCGCGCGACCCAGGCCAGGCCCACCCGGCGCTCGGCCGAGGTGCGCTGCAGGGCCTGTTGCCAATCATGGTCCAGGTTGCGGCTCAGCGGATGGCTTGGACGCAGGCGGTGCATGCCCTCGGGCATCTCGTTGGGTTCGACCCGGTAGCGGTAGCGCTTGGCACCGTCTTCCTCGAACTCGCCCTTGAGCTCGGCGATGTTGGCGCGGAAACCTACCACCTCACGCTTGATCTGCACATTCAGGCCATCGCCGTTGGACAGTGGCGCGTGGGTCACCACCATGAGGTCGCGCTTGCCGGTCTTCTCGACCACGCCGACCGGCAGGCCGGTGAAGGTCGGCGTGTCGAAAGCGCCGATGTCGATCTTGCGGTCGGTGACGAAGTAGTCGGTGCTGCCCCGGTGGAAGGTCTTGTCCGGGTCGGGGACGAAGAAGTGCGCGGTACGCCCGCTGGAGGCGCGGGCAAGTTCCGGGCGGCCTTCGAGAATCTCGTCCAGGCGCTGGCGGTAGTAGGCGGTGATGTTCTTCACATAGCCCACGTCCTTGTAGCGGCCTTCGATCTTGAACGAGCGCACACCGGCATCGACCAACGCGCGCAGGTTGGCGCTCTGGTTGTTGTCCTTCATAGACAGCAGGTGCTTCTCGAAGGCCACCACGCGGCCCTGGTCATCCTTGAGGGTGTAGGGCAGGCGGCAGGCCTGGGAGCAGTCGCCGCGGTTGGCGCTGCGGCCATTCTGCGCGTGGGAGATGTTGCACTGCCCGGAAAACGCCACGCACAACGCCCCGTGGATGAAGAACTCGATCGCCGCGTCGGTCTCATCAGCGATCGCGCGAATCTCCTGGAGATTCAGCTCCCGAGCGAGCACCAGTTGCGAGAACCCGGCCTGGTCGAGGAATTTTGCCCGGGCCAGTGTGCGGATATCCGTCTGCGTGCTGGCGTGCAGCTCGATCGGCGGGATGTCGAGTTCCATCACGCCCAGGTCCTGGACGATCAGCGCATCGACACCCGCGTCGTACAGCTGGTGGATCAGCTTGCGCGCCGGCTCCAGCTCATTGTCATGGAGGATCGTGTTGATGGTGGTGAAGACGCGGGCGTGATAGCGCCGGGCGAACTCCACCAACTGGGCGATCTCGCCCACCTCGTTGCAGGCATTGTGCCGCGCGCCGAAGCTCGGGCCGCCGATGTAGACGGCGTCGGCGCCGTGCAGGATGGCCTCGCGGGCGATGCTGACATCGCGTGCAGGGCTGAGCAGTTCCAACTGATGTTTGGGCAAGGACATGTTTTTCTGGTCTGGCTTGTCACGGTAAGGCGCGCATTGTAGCCGCGAATTGCCCGCGCAGCACCCGCGCACTGCCAGGTGGCCCGTGGCCGCTGGCTCAATTGTGCTGAACGCTTGCCGCCAGACCCCGGTCGTACCTTGATAACGCAGCCTGCTGCGCAAAAAAAGCACGAACCGTGAGGTCTTTATGAGCGAGATGACAACGGCCCGGGAGGCACAGGCGATCAGCCTGACCCTTAACGGCCAGCCCCGACAGCTGCAGGTGCAACCGTGGCTCACGCTGCTCGACCTGCTGCGTGACCAGCTCGACCTGGTCGGCAGCAAGAAAGGCTGCGACCACGGCCAGTGCGGGGCCTGCACCGTGCTGCGCAACGGCGTGCGCGTGAACGCCTGCCTGACCCTGGCCATCATGTGCGATGGCGACGAACTGACCACCATCGAAGGCTTGGCCGACGGCGACCAGTTGCACCCCATGCAACGCGCCTTCATTACCCAGGACGCCTTCCAGTGTGGCTATTGCACGCCCGGCCAGATCTGCTCGGCGGTCGGACTGGCCCGCGAAGGACGAGCGCAGACCCGCGAGCAGATCCAGGAGCTGATGAGCGGCAACCTGTGCCGCTGCGGTGCCTACAGCAATATCATCGCCGCCGTCGAAGAGGCCCTGCCGCAGATGCAGGAAGAGCTGATTCACCGGGGAGGTCAGCCATCATGACGCCCTTTGCCTACAGCAAGCCTTCCGATGTCAATGAAGCGGTCAAGCTCGCCGGGCCCGCCACGCGCTTTATCGCAGGCGGTACCAACCTGGTCGACCTGATGAAGGAGAACGTTGCCCGTCCCGAGCGGCTGATCGACATCAACGGGCTGCCCCTGCGCGAGGTGAAGGAAACCGCCAGTGGCGGCCTGATGATCGGCGCATTGGTGAGCAACGCCGACCTTGCCTGGCACCCGCTGATCGAAAAGCGCTACCCACTGCTGTCCGAGGCCATTCTTGCCGGCGCCTCGCCGCAGCTGCGCAACATGGCCAGCACCGGAGGCAACCTGCTGCAGCGCACACGCTGCTACTACTTCTATGACGCTGCCACCCCCTGCAACAAGCGCGAGCCTGGCACCGGCTGCCCGGCGCGCGAGGGCCTGAACCGAATCCACGCGATTCTCGGCGCCAGCGAGGCCTGCGTGGCCGTGCACCCATCCGACATGTGCGTGGCGCTGGCGGCCCTGGAGGCGGTGGTCCACGTTCAGGGCAAGGCGGGCGCACGGCAGATCGCCTTTGCCGACTTCCACCGCTTGCCGGGCGATACCCCGCAGCGTGACAACCAGCTCGCCGATGATGAGCTGGTCACCGCGGTCGAGCTGCCCAGCCCGCGCTTTGACGGGCACAGCCGCTACCTGAAGGTCCGTGACCGCGCCTCGTATGCGTTCGCCCTGGTCTCGGTGGCCGCTGCACTGGAACTTGACGGCGAGACCATCACCGAAGCGCGCCTGGCACTGGGCGGGGTCGCGCACAAGCCCTGGCGAGACCTGGCCATCGAAGCGCAGCTCAAGGGCAAGCCTGCCAGCCGCGAAACCTTCGAGCACGCCGCCGATGCGCTGCTGGGCAGCGCGCAACCCTTGGCCCACAACGCCTTCAAGGTCCAGCTCGCACGCAATGCCATCGTCCGCGCCCTGACCGAAGCCGCCGCCGGAGAGAATGCCTGATGAACCGATCCCAACCCGCCAGCGGCCAGCCCATGGACCGAGTCGACGGCGTCGCCAAGGTCACCGGCCAGGCGCGCTATGCCGCGGAATACCCGCAGGAGGGCCTGCTGTACGGCAGCGTGGTCTCCAGCACCATCGCCAGCGGCCAGGTGTTGAACATCGACTGCGAGGCGGCGCTGCAGGTGCCCGGCGTCCAGCTGGTGCTCACCCACCGCAACCGCCCCCACCTGGCCAGCTATGACGACAGCTACAGCGACCAGGACGCTGCCGAAGGCTCGCCATTTCGACCGCTCTACAATGACCGCGTGCTCTACAGCGGCCAGCCGCTGGCACTGGTAGTCGCCGAAAATCTTGAATTGGCGCGTTATGCAGGCTCCCTGATCAAGATCGAGTACGCCCAGGACAGCCACCAGACCGACCTGCTCGCCCAGCTCGACAACAGCCATGCAGCACCTGCCGAACTGCCCAAGCCGCGCGGCGACTTCCAGGGCCAGTTCGCCGCCGCTCCGGTGCGCATCGAGGCCAGCTACAGCACACCGTCCGAACACCACAATCCCATGGAGCCCCATGCCTCCACGGTGATCTACCAGCCCGACGGAAGCCTTGAGATCCACGACAAGACCCAAGGCACGCAAAACTGCCAGGACTACCTGCACAAAGTCTTCGACCTGCCCAAGGAGAAGATCCGCGTGCTGGCATCATTTGTCGGCGGTGCGTTCGGCTCGGGCCTGCGCCCGCAGTATCAGTTGCCCTTGGCGGTGATGGCCGCGCTCAAGCTCAAGCGTTCGGTGCGCGTGACGCTGACCCGGCAGCAGATGTTCACCTTCGGCTATCGTCCGCGCACCCTGCAGCGCTTGCGCCTGGGCGCCGATGCAGAGGGGCGCCTGCTGGCGGTGTCCCATGAAGCGACCGGGCAGACGTCGCGCTTCGAGGACTTCACCGAACACGTGGTGGAGTGGAGCGGCATGCTCTACCAGTGCGACAACGTTGCGCTGGACTACCGGCTCACGCCGCTGGACGTCTACACCCCGCTGGACATGCGCGCGCCTGGCGCGGCCCTGGGCCTGATCGGCCTTGAGTGCGCGATGGACGAGCTGGCCGTTGCCAGCGGTATCGACCCGGTGCAGTTGCGCCGGATCAATTTCGCCGACAGCAACGGCAACGAAGGCAAACCTTATTCCAGCAAGGAGTTGCAAGCATGCTATGACGAAGGCTCCGCTGCCTTCGGCTGGGAGCAGCGCGATCCGGTGCCGCGCAGCATGCGCCAGGGCCACAGGCTTGTGGGCTGGGGCATGGCGGGTGGCGTCTGGGAAGCGATGCAGATGAAGGCCAGTGCCAAGGCGCGCTTCGATAGCCAGGGCAAGCTGACCGTCAGCAGTGCCACCACGGACATCGGCACCGGCACCTACACCGTAATGACTCAGATTGCCGCCGACGCGGCGGGCGTCGCGGTGCAGGACGTAACGTTCCTGCTTGGCGACTCCTCGCTGCCCACCGCGCCGTTGCAAGGCGGCTCGTTCACCGTGTCGTCGGTAGGTTCGGCGGTACGCCAGGCCTGCCTGGTACTGCGGGCCAAGCTGGTGCAGGCGGCACGGGAGCGCTTCCCGGAGCTTGCCAATGCCGAGCAGGAGACCTTCGTCTTCGAGGGCGGATCGCTGGAGGTCGACGCACGTCGCTATCCGGTGGCCGAGTTTCTGGATGCGTCGGATGATGGAGCGCTCGAGGTGCAGATCGATACCGAGCCCGGTGCCCAGCGCGAAGGCTACGCCACGGCCACCCACTCGGCGGTGTTCGTCGAAGTGCTGGTCGATGAGGAGTTGGGCACGGTGCGCGTCAACCGTGTGGTCAGTGCCGTGGCAGCCGGTCGGGTGATCAACCCCAAGACCGCGCGCAGCCAGATCCTCGGGGGTGTCGTCTGGGGCCTGGGGATGGCACTGCATGAGGAGACCCAGACTGACCACACGCTTGGGCGGATCATGAACCACAGCCTGGCCGAATATCACATCCCGGTGAACGCCGACGTTGGTGATATCCAGGTGCTGTTCGTCAAGGAAGAGGACGAAATCGTAAACGAGCTAGGCTCCAAAGGGGTAGGCGAGATCGGGATTGTCGGGGTGGCCGCTGCGGTCGCCAACGCGGTGTACCACGCAACCGGCAGGCGAGTCAGAGAGTTTCCGGTCACGCTCGACAAGGTCTTGCCCTAGGGTCGAGTCCTTGAAAAACCAACGGTTACACACGGAAGACAAGCATATGAAGATGAAATTGGCGGTGCTTGGCCTTGCCGTCTCGCTGGGTGTAGGCAGCGCCTACGCCGCCGAGACGAAAAAGGTCGATGTGATGCTCGTGGGCGGCGGCATCATGAGCTCGACCCTCGCAGTATGGCTCAACGAGCTGGAACCGAGCTGGTCGATGCAGATGGTGGAGCGCCTCGATGGCGTGGCCGAGGAAAGCTCCAACGGCTGGAACAACGCCGGTACCGGTCACTCGGCGCTGGCGGAGCTCAACTACACGCCCGAGGAAAACGGCAAGATCAACATCACCAAGGCCGTCGAGATCAACGAGTCGTTCCAGATCACCCGGCAGTTCCTCGCCTGGCAGGTCAAGACCGGCGTGCTGAAGAACCCGCGCTCGTTCATCAACTCGACACCGCACATGAGCTTTGTGTGGGGTGACGACAACATTCGCTTCCTGAAAAAGCGCTACGAGGCGCTGCAGGCCAGCCCGCTGTTCCGCCCCATGCAGTATTCGGAGGATCAGGAGCAGATCCGCAAGTGGGTGCCGCTGATGATGGAAGGGCGCGATCCCAACCAGAAGATCGCCGCCACCTGGACGCCCATCGGCACGGACGTGAACTTTGGCGAGATCACCCGGCAGTTCGTCGGACACCTGAAAGCCCAGCCCAACTTCTCGCTGCACTTGTCGAGTGAGGTCCAGGACATCACCCGCAACGAAGATGGCTCCTGGCATGTGGAGTACAAGAACCTCAAGGACGGCACCCAGTCTGCCACCGACGCCAAGTTCCTGTTCATCGGCGCCGGGGGCGCGGCGCTGAAGCTGCTGCAGAAGTCTGGCATTCCCGAAGCCAAGGAATACGCGGGCTTCCCGGTGGGTGGCTCGTTCCTGGTCACCGAGAACCCGACCATTGCCCATCAGCACATGGCCAAGGCCTACGGTATCGCCTCGACGGGTGCGCCGCCCATGTCGGTGCCGCACCTGGATACCCGTGTGCTCGATGGCAAGCGGGTAATCCTGTTTGGGCCGTTCGCCACCTTCTCGTCCAAGTTCCTCAAGCAAGGCTCGTACCTTGACCTGTTCGCCAGCATGACGGCGCATAACCTGTGGCCGATGACCAAGGTCGGGTTCGACCAGTTCGACCTGGTGCAGTACCTCGTCGGGCAAGTGCTGCAGTCGGACGACGACCGCTTCGAGGCGCTGCAGCAGTACTTCCCGCATGCCAAGAAGGAAGACTGGCGCCTGTGGCAGGCCGGGCAGCGAGTGCAGATCATCAAGCGCGACAAGGACAAGGGCGGTGTGCTCAAGCTCGGCACCGAGGTCGTGACCTCCCAGGACGGCACCATCGCCGGCCTGCTGGGTGCTTCGCCAGGGGCCTCAACTGCCGCGCCAATCATGCTGGAAGTGCTGAACAAGGTGTTCAAGGACAAGGTTGCCACGCCGGCCTGGCAGGGCAAGTTGCGCGAGATCGTGCCCAGCTACGGCACCCATCTCAATGATGATCCGAAGAAAGTGATGCAGGAGTGGACCTACACCAGCCAGATCCTGCAGCTGACACCACCGCCAGGGATCGACAAGACCGTGGAGCCAGGCCAGCCGAAGAACATCGATCCGATCAAGCAGGAGCATGTAGACACGGACGCGGACCTGGCACCTGAGCCGCCGCAAGAGCCCAAGGAGTAGCAGGCTCATAGGTTTGTTGTGCCCGTGCGGGCCTCTTCGCTGGCAAGCACGGGCACTGCAGATCCAGGACCAGGCAGCTGTCGAATCAGCCCTTGGCCGCCATCGCCGTCACTTCGACACGCATGCCGTCGACCGCCAGTGCGGCCACGCCGACCGCCGCGCGCACCGGCCAGGGGCTGCTGAAGAAGCGCTGGTACACCTCGTTGAAGGCTGCCCGGTCTGCCATGTCGGTCAGGTAGATGGTCAGGTGCAACACCCGGTCCATCGAACTGCCGGCCTTTTCCAGCGCCACCTTCAGCGCCTGAAGAGTGCATTCCGACTGCTCGGCGATATCGCCCAGCTCCAGGCTGCCATCGGCGCGGGTGGGGATCTGGGTGGAAACCAGCAGGCCACCGAAACCGGTGACGTCCGACGAAATGGACTCCGGATCCGGATCGGGAATGTAGGTGATGTCCTGGTTTGCCATTGTGAGCCTCCTTTAACAGTCGAGTGGGTCGGGCAGTGTACCGGCCTGACCAGTGGTCTGGGCAAGATTCGGCTGCGTGCAAAATCCTGAAAATGGACAGCGGCGCTATTCGCCCCTTTCTGTTTCACGCCCCATCCGGTCCCCCTCGACCTCGTATCCCGTATCGATACTCACGACCACTGACATACCCGGACGCAGCCTCCGCGCTTCTGGCTGGTCGGCGTCCACGGTGATGCGCACCGGAATCCGCTGGGCGATCTTGACGAAGTTGCCGGTGGCATTGTCTGCCTGCAGCAGGGCGAACTCCGAGCCGGTGGCCGGTGAGATACGCTGCACATGGCCGCGCAGCTTGAGGTGATCCAGCGCATCGACGCTGAAGGTCACCGGCTGGCCGACGCGCACGGCGTTCATCTGGGTTTCCTTCATGTTGGCGATTACCCACAGGGTGTCCGGGACCAGCGCCATCAGCTGTGCCCCTGAGTTGACGAAGGCGCCCAGGCGCACGCCGATCTGCCCGAGCTGGCCGTCGCGCGGCGCGGTGACGCGGGTGTTGGCCAGGTCGATCCGCGCCAGCTCCACCGTGGCCCTGGCGTTCTCGACGGCCGCTGCCAGCGAATCACGGTTGACGATGACGGTCTGCAGGTCTTCGCGGGCGATCTCCAGCGCAGCTTGTGCCTGGGCCTTGGCGGCGACGGCCGTTGCATGGGCGGCACGGGTGACGTCGAACTCACTGCGCGACACCGAGCCGTCCCGGACCAGCTCCTGGTTGCGGCGCAGATCGGCCTCGCTTTTCTGCACCTGGGCCGCGTTATCGGCGATCGCCGCCTGGCGCTGGGCGATGGTCGCCTCGGCACTGCGCCGCTGCTGCAGGTTGTTGGCCAGCGCGGCCTTCTGCTGTTGGAGCTGGGCCAGCGACTGCTGCAGCCGCTGCTTGTAGATGCGGTCGTCCAGGCGCACCAGCAAGTCGCCCGCCTTGACGAACTGGAAATCCTGCACCGGCACTTCGAAGACATACCCGCTCAGTTGCGGGCCAATGATGGTCACCTGGCCGCGCACCAGCGCGTTCTCGGTAGATTCGATGGCGCTGCCGAACGGTGGCAGCTGCCAGGCATAGAGCACCACCAGCACGCCGGTCAGGGCGATGCCGGCGAACACCAGCGATGACAGGACGCGCTTGCGCAGCGACCGCGGTTCAGCGGCGGGCGAGGAGGGCGGTTCGACCCCCTCGGGTGTTTCAGCGATGGCATGGGTGGTCGTGGTAGTCGGTTCGGTCATTGGGCTCAGGCGCCACGGTCAGGGTCGGGGGAGGCGGTCGTGCGGGCGTTGTACCAGAGCCAGGAGCCACGAATGGCAATCCAGACCATGGTCAGTACGGCGATGCAGCCGATCAAGGTGAAGACATCGTTGTAGGCCAGTATGTTCGCTTCTCGCGTCGCGGCGTTTGCCAGCACGCGGACGCCGGCATCGAAGCGCAGCGACGGGTCGGCAATGGTTCCCGAATACGCCGCGGCGCCGCTCTGCACGCGCCCCAGCACCCGCGGGTCGAGCAAGGTCAGTTGCTCGACGATATGGCTGGAGTGGAATTTCTCGCGCACGGTCTGGTAGGTGCCCAGCAGTGCCGCGCCGACCAGGCCACCCAGGTTGTTGCAGATACCGAACAACACTGAAAAGCTCACCAGGTTGCGCGGATTGGTGCGTACATGGCCAATCCCGAGCACCATGGTCGGGCCCAGGAAGAAGGTGCCGCCAAAGGCCAGCAGGAACTGGCTCAGGTACATCTGCGCAGGCCGGGTCAGGTTGCTGGAGGTGTTGTCCATGAACGAGCCGGTGGCCATCAGCGCCAGGGAGATGAACAGCGGCAGTATCAGGTGCTCCGGGTTGATGGTCAGCGCGCTGACCGCAAGCCCCGCCACTGCGCCGATCAGCATCACCAGGTACAAGCTGCGCATCTGCTCGCTGCCCAGGTTCAAGGCTTGCAGGAAACCCACGGCGCCGGTGGACTGCTCGGAGGTGACCATGCGGATCAGGATCACGCACAGCGCCAGGCGGATAGCGATCCCGCTCCCCAGCCAGCGGGTCATCAGCAGCGGGTTGCGGCGGTTGTGCTCGATCGCCAGCCCCGCCATGATCAACGCGATGGAGGCGGCCAGCGCCACGCCGATCCACGACGCTTCCAGCCACCAGTCGATGCGCCCCAGCGACAGCACGGCGCACAACAGGGCGACGCCGCTGGCGAGGATTGCGAAGGTCAGGAAGTCCAGCGGCTCGAAGGTCTTGAAGCGGTCGCCCGGCGGCAGCTTGAGCAGCAGCACGCAGCCCAGCGCTGCCAGCGCAAGCCCCAGCTCGAACAGGTACAGGCCGCGCCATTCGGCGATCTGCAACAGGTCTTCGGAGAAGATCCGTGCCAGCGGCAGCGCCAGTTGCGACGCGCCCAGCCCCAGCACCATGGCCTTGAGCCGCCACTTGGCCGGGAATGCCTGGATCATGTAGTAGAGCCCCAGCGAGCTCAGTGCGGCACCTACCATGCCGTGGGCGGCGCGCACGGCCACCGCCGAATTCAGGTCATTGACGAACAGGTGCGCGCAGGTCACCACGACGTACAGCACCAGGAATATTTCGGTGAACGCGCGCAGGCCGAATTCCTGGCGAAACTTCACCAGCAGCAGGTTCATCGAGACATTGGTCATCACATAGGCGGCCGGCAGCCAGGCCATCTCCGCCGAAGTCGCGCCCAGCGCACCTTGCAGGAACTGCAGGTTGGCGATGACCAAGGCGTTGCCCAGGCCCCCGGTGATCGCCACCAGCAGGCCGACGATGCCGAACGCCAAGCGTTTTGGCGTGGCGTGCAAGGGCGTGGACGGCGAGCCGGGTATCGCCGGTTTCTCGTGGGGAAGCCAGTCGCGGGGGGCGTACTTGTTCATGCTCGGTGCCGATCAACGGGTTGCTGAAAAGATACAGATCATCAGGACCCGCCGTGGTTCGCCTACACTGTTCAGTCAAGCAGGAAGCTTTCGTCGAAGGGATAGCGGGTCAGCAGCTCGTAACCATCTTCGGTCACCAGCAACTGGTTCTCCAGCTTGATCCCGTCACGCCCACCTACCTCGCCGACATAGGCCTCGACACACAACGCCATCCCAGGCTGCAACTCGCCCTCATAACCATACGACTCCAGGTCCTCGGGATAGCGGATGCTGGGATACTCGTCGCACAACCCGACGCCGTGGAACAGCACGCCATACCGCTGCGCCCGGCAGCTCTCCGGTAGCCGGTGGGCACGCTGGGTCAGCTCGGTGAATCGTATCCCTGGCCGGACCAGCTCGACGTTGGTGGTGACGTGCTCGTGCGCGATGCGGTACAGGCGCTTTTGCTCGGCCGTGGGCTCAAGGCCGCCGCAGATCCAGCTACGGGACATGTCGACGCACATGCCATACACGCCGATAAGGTCGGTGTCGAAGGAGAGCAGGTCGCCGTCGCTCAACACCCGTGGCCCCGACTCCTGGAACCAGGGGTTGGTCCGCGGCCCTGAACTGAGAATCCGTGTCTCGATCCACTCGCCGCCCCGGCGGATATTGCCCGCATGCAACACCGACCACACGTCGTTCTCGGTCGCACCCGCCCGCAGGGCCGCATGCATCTCGCCAACCGCGGCCTCGCAAGACGCCACCGCGCAGCGCATGGCAAGGATTTCATCAGGGCCCTTGATCATCCGGGCGAACTCGGTCACCTCCTGGCCGCTGTGAATCTCCACGCCCAGCGCATCGAGCGCGCGCAGGCCGGCCACTTCGATACGGTCCACCGCAAGCCTCCGGTTGCTGCCCGCATGGGTGCGCAGCAGATCGTCCACCTGGGCGCTGAAGCGCTCGGCATGCTCTTGGGTGCGGTCGCCCGTCTCGAAATAGAAAAAAGACGCTCCGCTGCGCAGCTCGCTCACCAGCGGCAGGTGCGCCGAGAGGTGATCGCAACCATGGAAGTCCCACAGCACCACATGCCCGCTGGCCGCCACGAAGCACGCCCGCGCCGGATTGTGAGTCGTCCACAACTGCATGTTGGTGGTGTCGGTGGCGTAGCGGATATTCAGAGGGTCGAACAGCAGGATGCCGCCCAGGTCACGGGCGGCCAGCTGGTCCTGAATACGCTTGAGCCGGTACTCGCGCAGGGTCGGCAGGTGCGGCGGCTGCAACCCCAGGCGCTGCCATTCACCGAAAGCCAGGGGCGTCGGGCCGATTTCGACGCGGTCGTTGTCATCGGCCGAGCCATCGGCCTTGAGCGCGGCGGCGCGTTGTCTTGCAGGGTCGATCCGGCGAGCGTGGGGCGGGATGGAGAACGGCGAGGTCATGGTCTGGGGCGTCCTTGTTATTGTCGTTGAGCAGTACATTCGACCCGACACTTCGTATGGTCTCGAATCGCACTCATGCGGCTGCGTGGACGCCAGTCTAGGGGCGAGTCTTTCGACTCAAGAATCGATATTTTATATAGGCAAATGATTACCTGTCGTTATGGTCGGACACACTCACCCCGACCATACCCTGGTGAGCAACCGGTTCGAGGCGGCCATCGCGCCCCAGGTGGTAGCGCTGCAGGTCCCGCGCCAGGATCAACTGGCCGCTGTAGTGCGCCCGGGCCTCCTCGCGAATGTCCTCGATGGAGGGGCTGCGCTGGGGATTGGCCTGGTAGCGGGCGCTGAAATGGGTCAGCACCAGGTTTGGCACGCCCGAGGCTGCGGCGAACCGGGCGATCGCTGCGGCAGTGCTGTGGCCGTAGCTTTGCCGCGTGCGCTCGATGACCGGTTCGGTGAAGGTCGCTTCGTGCACGAGCACATCGGTGCCGAGAATGGCATCGGCGAGCAGTTGCGGGGTGTCGTTGTCCCCGCAGACGATCACCCGCCGGGCGGGGCGGGTGGGGAGCAGGTAGTCCCGGGCTGCCAGCACCCGGCCGGCGTGCTCCACGGCGCGCCCGCGAGCGAGCTCGCCCCACAGCGGGCCACGAGGGATGCCTTCGGCGTCAAGGCGTTCTACATCCAGCCGGGGATCGGGATTGATCTCGGTGAAGGCATAACCATGGCAGGGTACACGGTGGGACAGGCGCACCGTCTCGACCTGGATATGCCGGCTGCTCCAGCCTTCCAGGGTTTCGACCGCATGCAGGCGCAGTTCGTAGGGCAGATAGCAATCACTGACCGCAAGACCCAGGCGTACCCAATCATGCAGCGCGGCCGGCAGGACAAGGTCGAGCGGTTCGGTGCGCCCGCTGACGCCGGCGCTGGCCAGCAGACCTGGCAACCCGAAGCAGTGATCGCCGTGCACGTGGGTGATGAAAACGCCGCGCAAGTCCCGCAGCGACAGAGAAGTGCGCAACAGCTGGTGCTGGGTGGCCTCACCGCAATCGACCAGGTACCAGCCCTTGCCGGACGCCTCGATCACCGCCGTGGCGCTGACGTTGCGGGCCTTGGTGGGCACCCCGGCACTGGTGCCCAGAAACTGCAGGTCCATCGTTGACTCCTTTGCTGCTCAGCCGCCGCCGACCACCATGGAGGTGAACGGCGCTACATACGCCTGGAGGGTCACCAGGCAACCGACCAGGATCGCCAGAATGATCGAATGGAAGAACACATACCGCAGGATCTCCCCTTCATGCCCGTACCAGCGGGTGGCCGTGGAGGCTACCACGATGGATTGCGCATCGACCATCTTGCCCATCACCCCCCCGGAACTGTTGGCCGCCGCCATCAAGACAGGGCTCAGGCCCAATTGTTCCGCGGTCACCCGCTGCAGCCCGCCGAACAGCACGTTGGAGGCAGTGTCCGAGCCGGTGAGCGCCACCCCGAGCCAGCCGAGCAATGTGCCGAACATCGGGTAGAAGATGCCCGTGGCCGCGAAGGCCAGGCCCATGGTGGCGTCGAGCCCCGAGTATCGCGTGAGGAAGCCCAGCGCCAGCATCGCGACGATGGTGATCAGAGAATAGCGCACCACCCAGATCGTGCGCAGGTACTGCCGGATCAGCCCCATTACCGAATAACCCATCAGCAGCCCGCCGAGGATCGCTGCCAGGAGGATCCCGCTGCCCGTGGCGGTCAGCCAGGTAAACCGGTACAACGCATCTTCCTTCTTGGGCGCGGCGACCACGGGCGGGACTTTTTCGATGTGCTGGTGGATGGTCTCGAAGGTCAGGGTCGGCGCGAACACCGGGTTGGCCTCGCGCAGCGGCTTGCCTTGCGGATCGAGCAGGGCGGCGCCGGTGGCGGGGTCGACGGCCTGGCGCGTGTCGAACTGGTTCTTGAAGCTCGCCGTGCCCCAGATGAACACGAACACCGTGAGGATGATCCACGGCATCCAGGCCCGCAGCACAGTGCGCCGGTCACTTTGCGAGAAGGCCAGGTTGCCGGCTTGCTCGTCAGGGTCGGGATCTACCTTGGAGTCGTCCACCCGCCCGGTGAGGGCGGCGGAGGTGTGCACGGTCGCCGGTTTCCAGACCCGCAGGAATCCTGTCAGGCAGGCCATGGAGATCAGCGCGGCAATCACGTCCACCAGCATCGGGCCGTGGAAGTTGGAGACCAGGAACTGCGGGATCGCAAAGCTGACTCCGGCCACCATGATCGCCGGCCAGACTTCGACCATCTTGCGCCAGCCGGCAAAGGCCCAGATCAGCCAGAAGGGCACGATCACCGAGAAGAACGGCAGCTGCCGTCCTACCATCGCCGACAGCTCCATCTCGTCCAGCCCCGTGACCTTGGCCAGGGTGATGATAGGCGTACCCAGTGCACCGAAGGCCACTGGCGCGGTGTTGGCGATCAGCGCCAGGCCGGAAGCAGCCAGCGGCGAGAAACCCAGGCCGATGAGGATGGCCCCGGTGACGGCCACCGGGGTGCCGAACCCCGCCGCGCCCTCGAAGAACGCGCCGAAGCAGAAGGCGATCAGCAGCAACTGCAAGCGGCGGTCGTCGGTGATGCGGGCCAGGGAGTCCTGGAGCACCTTGAACGAGCCATTTTCGGTGGTCAGGC
Organism: Pseudomonas sp. JE3303; assembly: GCF_056312565.1. Taxonomy (NCBI): domain Bacteria; kingdom Pseudomonadati; phylum Pseudomonadota; class Gammaproteobacteria; order Pseudomonadales; family Pseudomonadaceae; genus Pseudomonas; species Pseudomonas sp. JE3303. The sequence goes on along the minus strand of NZ_JBWGIF010000003.1, from coordinate 286,516 downwards.
GATGCAGGAAGATGATGTTCAGCACGATCCAGCCAATGGGCAGCAACCCGTTGGCGGCCCCATAGAGCGCAGCCGATCCCGCCATGTCGGCCGGCATGTCGAAGGCGAAGATGGAGATCAGCAAGGCCGAAGCCAGGGCGAGCAAGGCGGCGATATGCGCCTTGATGTGGAAGAAGGCCAGCGCCGCCAGCATTACGACTACCGGGACAGCGGCCATGAGGGTGGAGAGCCATGGGCTCCCGAAGGGATCGTATATTTGCTGCCAAACCATCTGCCACCTCGCATTCTTGTTAGAGGTTCTGCTTGAAAGGGCGGTCGGCACAGCATGACGCCAGATGGAGTATAGGAAGAGAATTCAAGCTGCAAGCTGCAAGCCTGCAGCTTGCAGCGTGCAAGTCGCAGTCAGGCGCTGCGCGGGTCGGCCATCTCGCCGCTCACGGCATCCACCATCGGCGGATGCTCCTGCGCGGCGTGCATCAGGTCCTCGGTCAAGCGAAGCTCCGCGCCGGTCGGGGAGAAGGTCGCCGACGCCGCGAACGGAGCCGGGTTGGCCGGCGCAGCGCGCTGGCCGCGGCGCCACACGAAGAACATCACCAGGCCCAGGTTGATCACCGCAAATGCCCAGAACAACCCGGTTTCGCCAAACGAGGTCATCACCGGCGAAATCATCAGTGGGCTGATGGCCGAGCCGAGCGAGTTGATCAGCAGCAGGCCCTGGATCATCGGCACCAGCGCCTCGGCTGGCGCGCGGTCGGCGGCATGGCTGACCGCGACCGGATACACCGCGAAGATCCCGCCACCCAGCAAGAACAGCATGGCCGCCAGCATCGTCGACGACAGCGGCATCAGCACTATCACCAGCGACAGCACGGTGCACGCCGCGACCAGCACGATCAGCACCTCCTGGCGGTCCCTGCGGTCAGACCAGCGCCCGACCGGGTATTGCAGCAGCATCGCTCCGAGGATGGCCCAGGCCATCATGCTGCCGACCTCGCCGACACTCAGGCCGATGCGTTGCAGGTACAGCGGCAGCAGGGTGTAGACCGCCGCAATGGCCAGGCCCGAGCCGAAGCAGCCCACCAGGCCGGTGGGCGTCACGCCCAGCAGTTGCCGTGGCTTGAGCGGCTCGACCTGTTCCAGCAGCGGCGATACGCGCGGCAGGATCACGATGGGCAGCACCGAGAGTGACGCCAGCATGCCCGCCACCATGAACGGTGCGGTCTCGCCCCAGCCGGTGATCACGCCCAGCGTTGCCTGGCCCAGCACCCCAGCGCCATACAGGGCGATCATGTACAAGGCCAGCAGGCGCCCGCGGATCTTCGCGTCGCCGGCCGTCAGCAGCCAACTCTCGATCACCAGGAACACTCCGACCGTGGCCCAGCCGTTGATCAGGCGCAGCGCGAACCAGCCCCAGGTGTCGTAGAACATGCCTTGCAGCAGGATGGTCGCGGCGATCAGCGAGGCAAAGCTGCTGTAGGCGCGGATGTGGCCGATGCGCAGGATCAGCCGGTCATTGAGCAGGGCGCCCAGGCTCAGGCCGATGAAATAGGCGGACGAGACGATACCGATCATGGTCGCCGACTCGCCCATCGCGCCCAGGCGCAGGGTCGTGAGCGACGACATGAAACCGTTGCCCAACGCAACGATGAACAGCCCAAGCAAAGGCGCAAGCGCCATCGCCAGCAAACGCGGAGACATACAGACCTCAAAGTGATCGAACAGCGAAAGTGCCAACGCGGAGATGCGACCAGGGCATGACTCAACCGCAGGGCTGCGGGTTGCCGTTGTGGGCGACTGGGGGAAAAGGAGGCGAGATTTTAAGCATTGCGCGGGATTTGCCAAGGGGTGTCGGTGCGGCGTTCTGACGCAGCGTGCGGGATTGATGACTTGTCCGACAAAAGACCTTTCCCGAACACGTTGCGTGGCAGACGTGGGCAGGCATGGAGCCTGCCCACAGTCATTGCCCTAGTTGATCCGCGGATGCTGCTGTGCCAGCAGGTTGCGCTTGGCTTCCAGCTCGGCGATCTGCGTGTCGATGTCTTCGATCTTCTGCTCGATGTTGTCGTGGTGCTCCTGCAGCAACTCACGCGCTTCTTCGATATCCGACGCCGCGGGCGCCGCGCCGCGCAGTGGCTTGTTCGCGGTTTCCTTCATCGAGAGCCCGGTTGCCAGGCCTACCACGGCAACGACCATCAGGTAATAGGCCGGCATGTACAGGTCATTGGTGCTTTCCACCAGCCACGCCACCGCGGTCGGGGTCAGGCCGGCGATCAGCACCGAGATGTTGAACGCACCGGCCAGGGCGCTGTAGCGGATATGGGTCGGGAACATGGCCGGCAGGGTCGAGGCCATCACGCCGATGAAGAAGTTGAGTAGCACCGCCAGCATCAGCAGACCCGCGAAGATAAGCCCGAGTTCGCCGCTGTTGATCAGCATGAACGCCGGGATTGACAACGCAAACAGCCCGATGCTGCCGATGATGATGAACGGCCGCCGCCCGATCTTGTCGCTGAAGAAGCCGATCAGGGGCTGCACGAACAGCATGCCGACCATGATCGCGATGATGATCAGCACTCCATGGTTTTCACTGTAATGCAGGTTGTGCGACAGGTAGCTCGGCATGTACGTGAGCAGCATGTAGTACGTGACGTTGGTTGCCACCACCACGCCAACACAGGTCACCAGGCCACGCCAGTGCTTGGTCGCCACTTCCTTGAAGGACACGCGCGGACCCGCCGCCAGGCCTTCGCGATCACCCTGTTCCAGTTGCTCGACGTGCTGCTGGAATGCTGGGGTCTCTTCGAGCGCGTGGCGCAAGTACAGGCCGATGATGCCCAGGGGTAGGGCAAGGAAGAACGGCAGGCGCCAGCCCCATTCAAGGAAGGCGGCTTCGCCGACGATGGTGGAAATCAGCACCACCACGCCGGCACCGAGCACGAAGCCCGCGATCGAGCCGAAATCCAGCCAGCTGCCCAGGAAGCCGCGCTTTCGATCCGGGGCGTATTCGGCCACGAAGATCGAGGCGCCGGTGTATTCCCCGCCCACCGAGAAGCCTTGGGCCATCTTCGCCAGCAGCAGCAGGATGGGGGCCCAGATGCCGATCGTGGCGTAGGACGGGATCAAGCCGATGGCAAAGGTACTGAGCGACATGATCACGATCGTCGCGGCCAATACCTTCTGCCTTCCATACTTGTCACCCAGCGCCCCGAAGAACAACCCGCCAAGCGGGCGGATCAGGAACGGTACCGAGAAGGTGGCCAGCGCGGCAATCATCTGCACGCTCGGGTCGGCATTGGGAAAGAACACCTGCCCCAGCACATAGGCGACAAAGCCATAGACGCCAAAGTCGAACCATTCCATGGCGTTGCCAAGCGCGGCGGCGGTGATCGCCTTGCGCATCTTGGCATCGTCGACAATGGTGATGTCTTTCAATCCGATCGGATTGACTCGGTTTTTACGAAGTTTCATGCGCGTACTCTAATTGACTTGTCTTTACAGGCCGCTGGCCCCCGGTCACTGCGAGAGGACAACGGGCCAAGCCCGGAGTGGTGCCATCGTTGTAATGGCCAGGGCTCTTTCGCATGAGATACAAAGAGACACGAAAAAATTCACTGCTCCTTTGTATTTTTCCGCTATGGAAGGGCTCGATAAGGAATTAAGAATCGTTTAAGCATCGCGCATTAGGGTGTCTCTACGGCTCACCGGGACTGGCGGGCGTCATATCAATGGAGCGACATCATGATGGAAGCCCTTGGCAGCAAATGGATCTGCTTCAAAAAGACGCTGACCTATGTCGGCTGGGCGCTCTTCTGGCTGATGCTCTGGGATGTGGCGGTTACCCTGGATTTCATGCTGCTCGCCCGCGACGTGCTGGACATCCCGCTGATGCCGTTGACGCTGCTGTGCTCTGCACTGGTCGTGCTCATCAGTTTCCGCAATACCAGCGCCTATAACCGCTGGTGGGAGGCGCGCACGCTCTGGGGCGCCATGGTCAACAGCTCGCGCAGCCTGGGCCGGCAGGCATTGACGCTGATCGATGACGAGCAGGGCGGGGCGGTGCAGAACCCGGTGAAGGCCATTCTGTTCCGCCGGCATGTCGCCTATCTGCATGCGTTGCGCGGCCACCTGGTGGGACAGTTTGATACCGGGCAGTTGCATGGGCTGCTGCCAGCCGCAGAGATCGACCAGGTCGGGCAGGGCAATAACGTGCCCAACGACATCCTCAACGGCTCGGCCGTACTGCTGGCCAGGGAGTTCAAGGCAGGTCGGCTGGACAGCATTCGGCTCTCCCGGCTCGAGTCGACACTGGTCGATATCTCGAATCACCAGGGCGGCATGGAACGTATCGCCAACACGCCACTGCCCTATCCCTATATCTATTTCCCACGGCTGTTCAGCGGGCTGTTCTGCGTGATCATGCCGCTGAGCCTGGTGCCGACCCTGGGATGGTTCACGCCGGTGGTCTCGACCGTGGTGGGATGCATGCTCTTGGCGATGGAGCGCATCGGCACTGACCTGCAGGCACCGTTTGGCCGCAGCCAGCACAGGATCCGGGTGGAAGACTTGTGCCGCAACATCGAGCGCAACCTGTGCTCGATGTTCAACGAGCCTTGCAGGAGCAAGGCGATCGACACGCCAGGCTGACGGGCTAAAGCGCGCGCGACGCCTGGGCCTTGAGTACCTGCATCTGCTGGCGGTACTCATCGGTCACCTGCCGCGCCTGCTCTGGGTTGTTCACCACCTTGGGGGTGATCAGTACGATCAGTTCGGTGCGGTCGCGGCTCCTGGAGGTGCTGCCGAACAACCAGCCCAGGCCGGGAACCCGCGAGAGACCGGGCACGCGGGTGTCGGAGCGGGCGTTGTCCTGCTTGATCAAGCCGCCCAGCAAGACGGTCTGGCCACTCTGTACCGCGACCTGGGTCGAAACCGCGCGGCTCGAGATGCGGGGGTTGGGCTGGGTCGTGGTGACCGCGCTATCGTCCGCGTCACTGACTTGCTGCTGGATATCCATGTACACCAGGCCACCCGGATTGATCCGCGGCAAGACGTCGAGGATGACGCCGGTCTGCACGTATTCGACGCTGCTGAGGGTTGTGTCGGAGTTGGTGGTATTGACGGTGGTCTGGCTGATCGGAATGTTGTCGCCCACCTGGATCTGCGCCTGCTGGTTGTTCAGGACCACCAGCGAAGGCGCCGAGAGCACCTGGGTCAGGCCGCGCGTCTCGAGGGCGCGCAAGGCGACTTGCAGGTTGCTGCTGACGAACGAGTAGAACATCGAGCTGCTGCCCAGCGCGACGCCACCCGCGCCCAAGGCCGCCTGGCTGCCGCTTTCGTTGGCGACCGTGGTGCTGGAGGAGTTGCCTGCCAGGCGCCCCAGGTACCATTGCACGCCAAGGTCGAGGTCGCCGGTGAGCTTCACTTCGAGGATACGGGTCTCGATCTGTACCTGCAGGGGTGGGCTGTCGAGGCGCTTGATGGCGGACTCGATCTCTTTCCATTGGGCAGGCCGGGTACGTACCAACAGCTGGTTGCTGCTCTTTTGCGCGGTGATGCGCACCGATTGCTCAAGGCTCTTGCCGGTGCCCTCGCTCTGTTCACCCATCTGCGCACCCAGGCCATCGTCGGTGCTCTGGTCCGACTGGCCATCGTCCTCCTCAGTGGATTCCTCGCTTGTCGAAGTCGACTGGGCAGCGCTGCCAGTGCCGCCGAAACCCTGGCTGCCCGTGCCGTTGAGCGATGTCAGGCTGGTGGTCTTGAGACCGGGCGCCACCTTCGCTGCCGTCTCTTCGGTGATCTGGCCCGTGCCATAGATCTGCCGCAGATACCGTGCGAGGTCCGCCGCTTTCAGGTTGCGCACATCATAGACATACAGCTGTGGCTCATTGCCGCCGCCTTCGTCAATGGTCCTGATCCAGTTGCCGACTTCCTGCAGGTACTCAGGCTGCGCGGAAATGGCCACGATCGAGTTGGTGCGCTCATTGGGCATGAACTTGACCATGTCCGACAACGGCATGCCGCTGTCCGGGCCGAACAGCTTCTGCAATTGCGGCATCAGCTCTGCAACCGAGGCGTGCTGCAGGCCGTACACGCCGATCGACATGCCTTTGAGCCAGTCGACGTCGAAGGTATCGATGGTGTCCTGGTAGTTGGCCAGCTCCTCGGGCGTGCCGGCCAGGCTGAGCACGTTGCGCGCCGGGTCTACCAGCAAGAAGGCGTTTTCGCGCACAAACGGCTTCAGCAGTTTCTGCATCTCGGTCGCGCCGATGTAGCGCAACGGATAGAGCCTCGCGGCGAGGCCGGTGGCAGGTTCGGCCACCGCGACCTCGGGTACCAGCTTGCCGGCGACTGCCTTGTCCGCGGGCAGGACCACATAGCGGTCGCCCTGGCGGATCATCGCGTTATCGGTCCAGGACAGCAGCGTCTCCAGGATCGACAGCGCCTGCTGCTTGTTGACCGGCTTGGAGGTCGAGAAGCTGACCGTGCCTTTCACACCTTGGCTGATGCTGTAGTTTTCGTGCAGCAAGTCGCCCATCACGCTGTTGATGACTGCCTCGATGGGCTGGTCGGTGAAATTGAAGACGATATCGCCTTCTTCGCTGGCGGCCTTGGAAGCTGTGCTCGCCGGCGGACGAATGAAACGCTGGTTGCCCTTGATGATCTGCCGCTGCGGCGCCGCGATTGGCGCGGGGGCTTGATGGGCCGCCATCGGTGGCTGCGGCAGTGGTGTGGACGCGGGCGCTGGCTCCCCGGCGCCCTTGAAGGCCTCCTGCATCAGGGCGGGGTCGCTGGTCAGTTGATGCTGTGGCGTCGAGCATGCGGCCAGGGAAACAGCCACGCTCAGGGCGAGCAAGGGCGCGTGCAGTGCCGGTAGGGGAAAGCGTGAAGGAAGCTGCAGGGTCATGGTGTCGTAGTACGCGGAAGAGTAAGGACGGGGGCTCTTGACGGCGGCGGTAGCCGCAGCAGGGGCATGCTCAAGGTGTGGGTCTGTCCATCACGGATGAAGGTCGCGGACTGTGCGTCCAGGTGGCTCAGGGTCCAGCCGCTGGTCAGCACCGCACCCAAGGAAACCTTGATGGGGCGATGGCTGCCCTCACGCAGGTAGGCCCACTGGGATGTACTGTCCAGCACCACGCCGGTCAGGCTGAACCGGGACAGCGGTTGCGCCGCCGTGCTTGTGCCCTGCGGATCAGGTTGCCGGTCCGGGCTGAAGATCGGGTGAGTCCAGGTTACCGCGCGCAGGGCTTGCGCAAGCTCGGGTGGTGGCGAGGGTGGCGGCAGGTCAGGCGCGTGCGCTTCACGCTGTGGCGCGAGCCACTGGGGCTCGACAGGCGCACTGAAAACCCAGGCGATCGCCAGCAGCGCGCTGGCGTTGACGGCCAGCAATGCCAGGCTCGAGGTGCGCAGTCTCATGAATCGCTTCCCTTCGGACCCGCGCCGCGCAGATAACCGCGAACCAGCAGGTGTACTTCCAGTCGCCCCGCGCCGCCCTGGGCAGGGGCCGAGGAAGTGCGCCGGACGCTGAGCTGGTCGACAAACAGGCTGGGTTGGCCGTATTCAAGGTCATGCAGCACGGCGGCGAGGGGTTCGATGGCGCAGGCGAGCGTGAGGCTCACTTTCACCGGGCGGTAAGGCTCGACCTGATCCTGCTCGGCAGAGGCAATCGGCATGCGTTGAGTGACCTCGCAGCCGGGGCCAAGGCGGGACTGCGCCTTCACCCGTTCCACGACATGCTGCATCAGGTCTGCCGCGACGGCATTCGGGTCATCGCCAGGCAGCAGGCTGTTGCGCTGGGCCGGATCATCCTCGGTGCGCTTGAGCTGCGCTTCAAGCATCGGCTGCTGGAGGATCAGGCGCGCATAGCGGCGCTGCTGTTCGCGCACGGCGTCGGTCTGCTCGTCGAGTGTTCGAAGGGGCGCGAGCAACAGGCTCTCGATCAGCACGTGCCAGAGGGCCCAGAGCAGCAGGCCGAGAACGCCAAGGGCGGTAATCCTGCGCTCCCTGCTAGTGAGTGGACGCATGGACGCTCTCCTGGGTGAGCTGCGCGCTGATGGAAAAACGCTCGCGCCCTGTGGTCTTGTCCGTCTGGATGATCCCTTGGAATTGCGCATCGTGCAGTGTCGGGCAGGCTTTGACCTCGGTCAGCAGCGCGCTGGCCCGGGTGCTTTGACCCGAGAACGTCACCTGGGCGCCGTCTCGTACTTCCAGATGCTCGACCCAGGTATCGTCGCCGAGGCAACTGCTCAGGTCGGCCAGCAGCCAGGCGAGGGCAGGCCGCTGCGCCTTGAGCGTCGCCAGGTAGGTAGAGGCACCGAGCGTGTCATCCAGGGTCTGTCGCAGTTTCTGGACCCGCTGTACGTCGAGGCGTTGGGCGGCGAGCTCATGCTGCATGGCGTCGAGCATGGTCTGCCGCCGGTCCAGGCAAGCCGCGGCCAGGACCACCGTGCAGGCCAGGCAGCCAACCCACAACCACCGGTTCAGCCTGGCCGGACGTGCCAGCACAGGACCTGTGCCTGCCGGCAGGAGGTCGATGCAGAGGCGCTCTCCCGACGCGTTCGTGGCATCGATTGCCATCACCTGCACCCCACGCCCACGGCAGGTTTCGAGCATCAGCTCCAGGGCAGTACGGGCGATCGCCACGAGCTCGATTTCGGCATTGGGTGGCTGCTTGCGCAGGACCCGTGCGACGAAGTGCACCTGGTCGGCAGTGTAGGGCGTGTACTTGTCCACCTCATAGGTCAGCACTTCCCTGAGGTTGCGGGTGGCGGCAATGGGCAGGCTGATGCGTTGCAGCATCACCTGGTGCGAGGACAGCATCAGGATCGCAGGCCGCCCCGGCTCGCACTGCTCGGGCAATGGCCATGGCAGCAACTGCTCGGTGGCGGCGTTGCCCAGCCGTGCGGCGAGTGTGGGTGGCAGCATTGCAGTCAACTCCGTGATCCAGGCCTTCAGCCAGCGGCGCCCGACGCTGGTGGCCCAGCGTGCCTGCCACTCGCTGAGCTGCGCGGCGAGGGCGGGCAGATGGCGCTCCAGCAACCGGTTCATTCCTGCCACCTCAGTACGCGATAAGGCTTGCCGCCCGCGTAGGCGGGCAGCAGCACCAGCGTGACTTGCAAGCGGGCAGTGAAGCCGCTGGACAGGGCCGCATCGCTGGTGACGGTCATGATCTGCCCAGCGTCCAGCGCCAGCCCACGGCTCTTCGGCAGGCCGAGGGCCGAGGCCAGTTGCGGCGGCGCAAGCGCGGGGTCGGGCTGCGAGGTGCCGGACCAGACGGTGATACAGGGCAGGGCGCGGGCGTACACCGCGTAGGTCATGCCGGGCATATCGCGAAATTCTTCAAGCATTCGCAGGGGTACCTTGTTGCGCCTTGTCACTAGAGCCTGGGTGATGGTTTTCGCGCTCTGCCCGTTGGCACCACTGGCGCGCAGCAGTTTTTCGAAACTGGCCGCGGAGGCGGCGTTGAGGTCGAGCTTGCCGCGTTCGCTGCGCACACTGATGCGCAGCGTACTGTCGCCAAATCGCACGTCGTGGTCCTGGCCATCGGCGAGCCAGCGTGTCGGCCCGTTGCTGGACAGGCCGGCCACGGCCAGGTTGAGGCCCGCCTGCGCGGCAAAGACAGCCTGGGTCTGGTTGCCTTGCCAACGCGCCTGCCGCTGCTGCAATTGAACCGAGATCGCCAGCCCGCCGAGCAGGATGCTCAACAGTCCGATGACCCACAGCACCAGCAGCAGGGCTGCGCCTTTCTGGCGGCTCACGGTCGGCCCCCGTCGCCGGACAGGTCCAGCAGCAGGTTGACCTGCAAGGTAGGCCAGGTCTTGCCGTTGCTCAGTTGCACCTCTACCCGTACCGACTGCGGCGCGCGCTCCGGCCAAGGCCATTCGCGCAACCAGCCGGTGGGCTTGCCGAGCGGGGAATAGCCCCGGTAACTCAGTGCGAGCGACGTAATGCCATCGAGCAGTCGCTGCGGCTCGCCCCATGCCTGTAGCCGCCGACCGTCGAGCCTGGCGAGGTCTATCTCCAGGCGACGATCACGCCGCACCAGGCGCTGGCGGTACAGCCCGCCGCCTACCGAACTGGGCAAGGGTGCATAGAAGATGACGCTGTCCGCGCCGCCTTCGAATGTCGCGGTATGCTTGCCATCGGCGCCGAGTGCGCTCAGGGGCAACACCTGGCTCAGGGACTGGCGCAAGAAGCGCTGCGTGGCGCGCAGCTCATCTAGGTCCGCGCTGTAGCGCTCCGCCTTGGCCACCGCGCGGTTCGACCCCACGAGCGCGGCGCCGACCAGCCCCAGCAGCAGCCCGAGCAGGCTGAGTACCACCAGGACTTCGAGCAGGGTAAAGCCTGCCTGGCGCTTCATCTCAAGCCCACGGCGGAGCGGGCGCGCAGCGTGCTGTAGTGGGACGTCCGGCGGCCTTCGCTGATCGACAGGTCGAGCCGATACAGCTCGATGCGTCCCGGCGCCGCTTGCTCCAGCGCGACGTCCAGCACCCAGGCAAGGCCGTGCCACGTTCCGCGCTGCTGGCCTGGCGTCAAGTCACCAAGGTCGAGATCGTCCATCAGCGACCTGGCGGCAGCGCTGTGCCGGTCACTCTGCTCGACTTGCACCAGCGACCGGCTGCTTTGCGCGAACGCGCCCAGCAGGATCGACGAGGCCACGACCAGCAATGCGATCGCTGCGAGCATTTCCAGCAGTGTGAAACCACGCTGGCGGTTCATGGCAGGTCCCGCAGCTTCACGTTGCCGGTGAGCCAGCTGATATCGATCCGCCAGCGCGCCTGACCTCGGGTCACCAGGATATTGCCGCCGCTCGCTGCGCCATCGGGGTAGAACTCGAAGGCAGCGCCCAGTCCACGGGCGGTCTGCAAGCGCACGTTGAAATCCTGGGGCCAGGCCTCGGGCTTGCGCCCCGGCGCCATGACCCGCCGCCCGGCCAGGTCGAACCGTGCCCGCACCGGCTGCCCGGTCGCGATGGCCTGCACCCGCGCACTGCGCAACGCAGACACCATGTGCGCCAGGGCGCTGCGCTCATTCGCCTTTGCGATGCCCTTGCCGATGCCGATCGCCAGGATCGAGGCGGCAACGCCGACCAGCACGATGACGATGAGCAATTCGAACAGGGTAAAGCCGCGTTGGCGGAGCGTGGGCGCAGTCACCTGTTACTCCCAGTTGCCCAGGTCGGCCTTGTAGCCCTCACCGCCAGGCGTACCGTCCTGGCCGAGGAAGATCAGGTCGAACGACCCGTGGCTGCCGGGGTAGCGATAGCCGAAGGCGTGGCCGAAGGGGTCGAGCAGGTCTGAAGGCTTGGCGTAAGGGCCCGCCCAACGGCTGGCGTTGGCAGGCTTGTGGAGCAGCTGGTCGAGATTGCCCGGCGGCGCGCCCACATCGAGCGCATAGCTTTCGACCTTCATGCCCAGACTGGCCAGCTGTGCCTTGCCGGCGCCGTACTTGCCCTTGTCGACGTTGCCCCCGACCTGGCGCACGACGATGGTCGCGACGATCCCCAGCAGTACGATGACAGCGAGCATTTCGAGCAGGGTGAAACCCGCCTGCCGGGCATTGGTTTTTTTCAGGGAGCGCATGGGTGATTTCCTAGATATTGCTGGTCAGGCTCATGAGCGGCAGCATGATGGCGAGCATGATTGCCGCCACCATCACTGCCATGACGATGGTCAATGCAGGTACCAGCGCCGCGAGCAGGCGGTCGATGGTGCGTTTTGCCTCGAGGTCGTAGACGTCCGCGACCTTCAGCAGCATCGCGCCGAGGGTTCCGGATTGCTCGCCGACTTCGATCATCTGCAGGGCAAGCTCGGGCAGCAGCGGGTCGGCGGACAACGCATCTGCCAGGCCGCTGCCTTGCTTGACCTCGTCGGTGGTGCGTTCGACATGGGCGCGCAGGGCCTGGTTGGCGCTGACATCGCGGCCGATGGCCAGGGCGGACAGCAGTGTCACGCTGTTGCTGAGCAGTGTGCCCAGGGTCCGTGTCAGCCGGGCGGTCTCGAGCCGCTGCAGCAGCGGGCCGACCAGGCGGCTGCGCCAGATGCGCAGGTCCTGGACGATGCGCCGTTGCGGGTTGCGCCTTCCGGCCAGCAAGAGCCACGTGGCACCGGCCAGTGCGCCGAGGCTCACCAGTCCCCAGTTGTTGACGAATTCCCCCAACGCCAGGATCGCTTGGGTCACGAAAGGAATGGGCACGCCCAGGTCCTGGAAAATAGGCACGAATTGCGGCACTACATACGCCAGCAGCAGCGCCAGCGAGCCGATCACGCCGATGACCAGGAACGCGGGGTAGATCAGCGCATTGATGACTTCGCCGCGTAGCTTGTGGCTTCTTTCGAGGTAGGTGCTGAGCTGCGCCAGGGTCACGGCCAGTACACCACTGGCTTCACCGGCGCGTATGAGGCTGGTGTAGAAGGGCGAGAAAGACGCGGGGTGCTCGTCCAGTGCCTGGGACAGCGGTTGCCCGGCCTTAACCTGGTCGCGCACGCGCTCGAGCAATGCACGGGCATCTGGCCTGCGCAGGTTTTTCAGCACGGTCGTCAAGGCTTTGTCCAGTGGCTGGCCGGCACTGATCAGTGTGGTGAGCTGCTGGGTAATGGTGATCAGCTCCACGGCCTTGAACACGCTGCGCTGCCTGCCGGGGCGCAGCAGGCGGCTGCCCGGCTTGAGGCTCACGACCAGCAGGCCGCGTTGCTGCAATTGCCGGGCAGCGGTGTCCTGGTCAGCGACGTCCAGCTGGCCTTGCTGCTTGCGGCCTTCCGGGTCGAGGGCGGTGTATGAGAACAGCGGCATGTCAATCACCCCCCGTGACGCGCAAGACTTCCTCGAGCGATGTGATACCGGCCAGGGCCTGTCGCAGCCCATCCTCGTAGAGCGTCACCAGGCCTTTTTGCCGGGCAGTGGCTTCGAGGGTGGCGGAATCGGTCTGGCGCATGAGCAGGCCGCGCATGTCCTCGTCCATCACCAGCAGTTCGGTGATCGCACTGCGGCCATGGTAGCCGCCGCCTGGGCGCTGCTCGTCCGGTCGATACAGCATGATCGGCCGCTGCTCGGTGTAGCGCCCCAGCTGATGGCGTTCGATCAGCTCGGCAGGCGCCTCGAAGCTGATGCGGGTTGTCGGGTCGAGACGCCGCACCAGGCGCTGGGCCAGGATGCCCTGCAGGGTCGAGGCGAGCAGGTAGCCTTCGACGCCCATGTCCAGCAGGCGGGTCAGGCTTGCTGCCGCACTGTTGGTGTGCAGCGTCGACAGTACAAGATGCCCGGTCAGCGACGACTGGATCGCGATGCGGCACGTTTCGAGGTCACGCATTTCGCCGATCATGATCACGTCGGGGTCCTGCCGGACAATCGAGCGCAGCGCCGCGGCGAAGCCCAGGCCGATCGAGGGTTTTACCTGGATCTGATTGATCCCGGTCAGCTGGTATTCGACCGGGTCTTCGACGGTGATGATCTTGCGCTGCTCGGTGTTCAGGCCAGACAGCGCGGTATAGAGCGTGGTGGTCTTGCCCGAGCCGGTCGGGCCCGTCACCAGGAAGATGCCGTGAGGGCGCGCGAGCAACTGTTCGATGGTCCGCAGGGTCGCGCCCTCGATGCCAAGGCTTGCGAAGTCGAAGCTGACCGTTTGCCTGTCGAGCAGGCGCATCACCACCGACTCGCCAAAGCTGGTGGGTACGGTCGAGACCCGCAGGTCGAGCTCGCGGCCCTGGATGCGCAGCATGATCCGGCCGTCCTGGGGCAGCCGGCGCTCGGCGATGTCGAGGCGCGCCATGATCTTCAGCCGGGAGATGATGGCGGCGGCGTAGCCCGAGGGCGGCGCCTCGCCTTCGATCAACACGCCATCGACGCGGTAGCGGACCTTCAGCTGGCTTTCGAACGGCTCGACATGGATATCCGACGCGCGCCGATCGACCGCCTGCTGCAGCATCATGTTCACCAGGCGGACGACCGGCGCCTCGGACGCCATGTCCTTGAGATGCTCGATGTCGCCTTCGGCGATCGAGTCGTCGTCCAGGGCTTCGATCAGTGCGCCCATCGCGGAGCGGCCGGCGCCATGGACTTGCTCGATCAGGAGGGTGATCTCATCGGCGGTGGCGATGACCAGCTCGACTGGCTTTCCGGCACGGTAGCCGAGGGCCGCGATGGCATAGGCCGAAAGGGGCACCCCGGCGGCCACCCGCAGGTGACTAGGGCCTTCGTGCAGGGTCAGCACCCCGAAGTTGCGGGCAAAGCGTTCCGGCGCACAAGGGACGGCTGCGATGGGTTCTTCGCCGAGCCTCGGGACACCTAGCAACTGCGCGTAGGCATTGGCCATCTGTTCATCGTTCACCGCGCCCAGGCGCAGCAGCGTACGCAGCTTGTCGTCCTCGCAGATGCCTTGGGCCACCCCCAGCCGGATCGCGCGATTCATGTCGGCAGGCTGGAGTGCGCCAGCATCCAGCAGCCACTCACATATGTCGTCAGCAGAGGGTAGTGATAAATTCATATTGGTGGCTTTATGCAACTGGTGGCTATATAGCGGCGCACTTTTAGTTGCTGGGTCCAAAGGAGGGCCGAAGAATACTTCGTTGTTCTTTCAGGTGCAACAGAGTGTTTGGCAAGGGATTTTCATGGGATTTCAAGGGTGGTTTTGTATCCACGGCGAGAGCATATCAGACAGCTAAACCTAATTGCAACTAGGTTTAGCTGATGGCTAATAAATGCTTGAATAATGAAAAAAACGATGAAAAATTGCTATTTGATGTGATTTTCAAGCAATAAAACGCCGTTAAATGTGTGTTATTTAAACTGGAACTTGCGTTCAGCATTTGTATTTGCAGGCTTAAGAGGTGGTTCTAGGGTTTAATTAATTAGACCGTTGAACAAAATCTTCTCCCCTCCTTGAACTTTTCTCGCAAGTGCTCAGACTTACGCCCCGGCCTTACCTTGCCCAAGGTTCGACCGTTAACTGTAGCCCACCCACCGAGAACTATTCGATGAATAGACTATTGCTGTCGCTCGCCTGCTCGGCGCTGCTGGCCACGCACTTCAGTGCCTCTGCCGACACGCTGGCCGCCACCTCACAGACGACCGCCACGGATGCCCGTACCCAGCTGGATGCCCAGCGCGAGCGCCTGACCGGCGTGGACAAGGTCGGCAAGAACGCCGCTGGCGCCAACACGCTGCTGGACACGCCGGTCGACACCAGCGACGCCCCGGCGCAGGTCGACCAGCCGTGAAACCGACCGCTGTGATCTTGACCCTCGCCACCCAGACCGCTGTATAAGGACCCGATCCGTGAAACACCTCAAACAGACCTTGGGCTTGAGCCTGCTGGCGATCAGCGTGATGCAGGCATCGACCGCCCTCGCTGCCACGCCGGCCACCGGCAACGAAGTCGAAGCGCGCGTCAGCTCGATCCTGGACAACATGAACCAATCCGAAAAGATCAATTTCACCCGGGTCAACGACGGCCACATGATCCCGTCGCTGCTCAAGTGGGGCATCAAGGGCACCGTCGCCTACGATTCGTCCATGGGCGTGCACGTCAACAACGCCACCTTCGGTGCGCAGTACCCGTCCCAGTCGGCCCTTGCAGCGACCTGGAGCATCAACCGCGCCAAGGAGTTCGGCCTGGCGATCGCCTACGAGACGCGTATCTCCGGTGGCCAGCAGATGCTGTCGCCCGGCGTGAACCTCTACCGCACGCCCTACAATGGCCGCTCAGCCGAGTACATGAGTGGCGAGGACCCGTTCCTCGGCGCGGTACTGGCCCCGGCGGTCGTCAACGGCATCCAGGTGCAGGGTATCCAGGCCAGCGGCAAGCACTACCTGGCCAACGAGCAGGAAGCCAACCGCCAGCAGGTCAACGTCACGGCCGATGAGCGCACCCTGCGCGAGCTCTACTTGCCGGGCTTTGAGTCGATGGTCAAGAACGCCAACGTCGCCTCGATCATGTGCGGTTTCAACAAGGTCAACGGCGACTACGCTTGCGAAAACCATCACCTGATCACCGAGGTGCTGAAGGGCGAGTGGGGCTATCAAGGCACCGTCATCAGTGATTTCAACGCCATTCACGATCCGTTCAAAGGCGCGTGGGCGGGGACCGACATCGACATGCCGTCGGGCCTGCAGTTCACCGAGGCCAACCTGATGCCGTATATCTGGAGCGGCCAGCTGACCCAGAACGTCATCGACGACAAGGTCAAGCGCAACCTGCGGGCCGTGGTCAGCTACGACTTCCAGGAAAACCTGAACACCGCGCAAACGCTCGACCACACCGAGTACGGCCAGCGCGCGGCGCTCAACGTGGCGCGTGAATCCATCGTTCTGCTGCGCAACGCCAATACCGCCAAGGGCAAGCCGCTGCTGCCACTGACGCGTGACGCCAGGATCGCGGTCATCGGCGACTGGGCCAACCAGGCTCCAGCTTCGCCATTTGGTACCGCTAACGCCCCACCCAACAGCTACATGACCGAGCTGAGCGGCCTGCAGCAGTTGGCATCGAACAGCGCGAATGTCACCTACCTGTCCGCGCTGAGCCTGAACCCGAAATCGGCGGTGTGGTATCAGCCAACCAGCGACACGTCCGGCATCAGCAACTCCGGGGTCAAGGCCGAGTACTTCAGCAACACCAGTCTCAGTGGCGATCCGGCTGTGACGCGCATCGAGCCAGGCGTGAACCTCAACTGGACCACCAGCTCCAACGAGACCAACGCCGGCACCACCGCGGTGTCCGGGTTCAGTCCCACGGCGGGCGCGTTTTCGGCCCGTTTCACCGCCACGATCAAGCCGACCGAGTCTGGCGCCCATGTGTTCAAGGTGCGCGCGGACGGTCCCTACAAGCTCTGGGTGAACGATGAGCTGGTGGTGGAGAGCGACGGCGTGCCGTACTCCTCGGACGTGGTCAATGCACTGACCACCTCCGGCAAGAGCGCGGCCTTGAAGGCTGGCCGGAACTATACGGTCAAGCTTGAATACCGCCGCGTGCAGGGCAACTTCACCCCTGCGCTGGGCGGCCTGGCTGGCGTGCAGATGAGCTGGGCGTCGCTGGCCCCGCCCAAGGATCTGTCGCGGTACGACGCCGTGGTGGTTGCCGCAGGCACCAACCATGAAAACGAAGGCGAAGGTTCTGACCACGGTTATGACCTGCCAGACCAACAGGCCGACCTGATCAGCGCTGTCGCCAAGGCCAACCCGAACACCATCGTGGTCATGCACGGCGGCGGCGTTGCCAACATGCAGCCCTGGGCCAAGAAGGTCGGTGCAACCCTGAATGCCTGGTTCCCCGGCCAGCAGGGCGGTCAGGCACTGGCCGAGATCCTGTACGGCACCGTCAACCCGTCCGGCAAGCTGCCGGTCACCATCGACAAGCGGATCGAGGACAACCCGAGCTACGCGTCCTACCCCGACCCGTCGGCGTATCGCGGTGACAACCCGTCGACCGAACTCAGCTACAGCGAAGGGCTGTACATGGGCTATCGCGGTTATGACAAGAAACACGCCAAACCGCTGTATCCGTTCGGCTTCGGCTTGTCGTACACCACGTTCGGCTATTCGGACCTCAAGCTTTCAAGCAACGTGATGACCCCGGGCAACACCGTCGACGTCAAGTTCACGCTGACCAATACCGGTGACAAGGCCGGCTTCGAGGTCGCGCAGCTGTATGTCGAACCGGTCAGACCGCAGGTCGACCGTCCGAAGAAAGAGCTGAAGGGTTTCACCAAGGTGTACCTGCAGCCTGGCGAGAGCAAGACGGTGAGCCTGCCGATCGACTCGCGCTCGCTGGCGTATTTCGTGGAGCACAGCGATAGCTGGGACGTCGATGCGGGCAAGTTCAAGGTCTGGGTCGGTCCTGACTCCGAGAACCTGTCACTGCACCGCACGCTGGTGACGCTCATGCCACAACACCTGACCACGCGCGACAGCAACCCGCTGCCGGTCCCGCTTCGCGCAGCCGTGCAGGTCAGCGAGTCGCAGGCTTACTGACCCTGACGGGCGGGTTCAGGGACGAACCTGCCGTCACACGCGGATGCCGTTGGCCAGGCGCCGCAGGTAGGCGTCGAACGTTGCTTCGACGTCGATCTGGCCGGGATCGCGTAGCCACTGGATCTGTAGTCCGTCCATGACGGCGAAGATCTCGGTCGCCAGCGCCTTCACATCGACATCGGGGCGTATCTGCTTCTGTTCGACCAGCGAGGCCAGGTGCGCCTGTGCGTGCGCATGGGTCATCTCGAACTTTTCCTTGTACCAGGGCCAGGCCGGATGCTTGTCCGACAGGCTCTCGACGCTGATCATCATCGATGCCTGGCACTCGGGCAGGCTTTGCACGCTGAAGCTCATGCTCATCTTCACGAAGGCCAGGAAGCTTTCAAGCGTCGGTGCAGTGTGCAGTTCGCCGAATTTCTCGGTAATGCGCTGATCGCGCCGGTCAAGCAGCGCCCGCAGCAGCGACACCTTGTTGGGGAAATGATGCAGCAGCCCCACGGTAGTGATGCCTGCGATTTGCGCTACATCGCGCATCGATGCAGCGCCATAGCCATCCTTGGCGAACACTTCGGTCGCCGCATCCAGCAGCGCGGCCCGGCGCATCTCGCCCTTGGGTGCACGGCGGCGTTTGGTGGCCGGCGCGGTGGCCGATTCTGTGTCGTGATCCTGATCTGACATAACCCACTTCAAAGCTGTGGTGAGGAGCAACGCTTCTTGCGAAACGGCGAGGGGTGATTATGACAAAAGATTCCCGTCCCGTGCGCTCGCTGTTCGCTGGCGGCGGTTGATCCAGAGGGCGGTGCCGATGGATGCCAGCGCGACCAGCCCATTGCCGATCCACATCCCGAGCATCACGCCGCTGGCGCCAAAGTGCTGTGCCCCGAGCATGACAAAGGGCAGGGTGCCCAGGGTGGCGCGCAGCCACGCATAGAAGGCGACCCACCAGGTGCGGCCTTGGCTGATGAAGACCGAGATGGCGATGAAATCCAGCCCGATCAGCAGCCACAGCCCTGGCCCGAACCGGCACAGGTCCTGGATCAGCTGTTGGCCGGGCCCGCTGATCGCAAACAGATGGCTGAGCCCAGGCGATGCGGCCCACAGCACCGCCCAGGCGGCCAGGCCGTACCCCACCACCAGTCGCGCCGCCGTGGCCAACGCCGCTTGCATGCGCGCGCCCCGGTGTGCCCCGAGATTCTGCGCAAGCACCGGCACCAGCGCGCTCGGCAGTGCGAAGTACAGGCAGTAGGTGATCTGCAGGACCCTGTCCATGACCGCCATGCCCGCCATCACCGAGACGCCGAACGCCGCCAGGTGGGACATGGTGTAGGTGAGGGCGACCGGCGTTGCCAGGTTGGCCAGGGTGAAGGGCAGGGCGGTTCCTGCAATTCGGGTCCCGTACAGCCGCAACAGACGCAGACGAATACGCTGCGACAGCCCGATATGGCGCCCGACCTGCTGCAGCCCGTAGAAGCAGCCTGCCGTGCCAGCCAGCAGGCAGGACACGCCCGCACCGAACAGCTTGAGGTCCAGGCCGAAGATCAGGATCGGATCGACGATGGCCAGGCAGGCCGCCGCCGTCAGCACGACCGCAAGCGCACGGCCGCTGTGCCCGTGGGCGCGCAGCGCCTGGGCGGTGGCCTGGGTGACCGCCATCAGTACCGATGACACCAAGGTCATGGCGATGAACTGCCGGGCAAGCGGGGAGGACGGCGTGCTTGCCCCCATCCAGCCCGAGAAAAAATCCAGGTAACGCCACTGGATGAGCGACACCGCAGTCGAGACGAGAGTGGCCAGCACCAGCATGTGCGTCGCCAGCGGTGGCAACGTTCCACGGGAACCCTGGCCGACCCTGCGAGAGATCATCGTGCCGGCGGCGACCACGATCCCTGCTACCAGGCTCGAGTTGAAGAAGGCCAGTGTCTTGGCGATGCCGACGGCAGCGACCAGCACCTCGTCCCGCAGCATGGCCACATAGGTCAGTGTCAGGATGTCCGTGAGGAAGATGGCCAGCAGGCCGAGGGCACTGGTAACTGCCATCACGCGCACGTGATGGTTGACGGAGCCACGTATGAAGGTGGCGGCTGAATCTTTCATTGCACAACCAGCGAAACCAGGGGAACGGGCAGGGACCGCGATCAAGCCGCGGCGGCGGGATTATTCCACACTCAAGGAAGCTTGCCCCAGGAATCGCTCCCGATGTACCGCGTTTGCGTCAGTAGATGCATTTAGTCTAATATTTGAGTCTGTAGATTCAGCGAGGTAGCATCATGTCGGCCGTTCTTCATCCAGAGCAACTGACCAGAGCCCAGTGTGTAGCCGGCCTGCGCGCTGCGCTGCGGATACTGGACAAGTGGAAAGCCACCACCGAACAGGCCTGCAAGATCCTGCGGGTCTCGCGCAGCACCTGTACCCGGGCCAGGCAGAGCGACGCCCAGTGGTCGGTCAGTCTCGACCAGGACCAGATGCACCGCATCAGCTTCGTGCTGAACATCCATGCCGCGCTGCGCACACTCTTCGACAATCCTGAAAACGCCTACGGCTTTCCGGCGATGGAAAACCGCAATGCCTTCTTCAACGGCCGCAAACCGCTGGACGTCATGGCCCAGGGAGACATGGTCTCGTTGTACGAAACCTTTCGGCGGATCGACTCGCTGCGGGGCGCGCAGTGGTAGCGCTGAGCACGCTGCCTGCGCTGGAGGGAGAAGAGCGGCGCGGCTATCGCCTGGTGAACTCCAAGTTTCCACCGATCGACCTGTTCAATGATGTGGCGGATGCGTCCGAGTTCCAGGCGTTGTACCAGATCCAGGCGCTGACCAACCCACGGTTGCAGAACGAGGTCGGACGCCTCGAGCTGATCCCGCTGGCCGAGATCCCGTTTGGCATTCCCGGATGCTCTTACGCCACCGCGCCGTTCACCCACATCAATCCGGCGGGTTCGCGCTTCAGCGACGGCAGTTACGGTGTGCTCTATCTTGCCGACATCCTGGAAACGGCGATCGCCGAGGTGCGTCATCACCAGCAGCAGTATTGGGCCAATGTGGCCGGCCTGAGCTATGACCGTTTCGTGTTCCGGGGGTTGAGCTGCCGCTTTTCCGAAACCGGCAGCCGGGACGCCACCGGGGTACCGCTTTCCGATCCTGTCTATGCGGCCGACGACTACAGCCAGTCGCACGTGCTGGGCCGCGCCGCCAGGCAAGAGGGGTGCGAAGGGTTGCGGTACAACTCGGTTCGCTCGCCCGGCAATCACTGCTGGGCGCTGCTGACGCCACGGCACGTGAGCTCGGTCATCCAGAACGCGCATTTCGAGATGATCTGGAGTGGAGAAATCACCAGTGTCAGTCGAATTTCCAATGCGTGATGTCAGGAATATCTTGTAACTCCATGAAACAATAGGAAAAACGCATTGGCGCAGTAAGCATTCCCTATTGGGTTGTCGCCAAGGGAATCATTAGCATTTCCAATCCTGCTGGACTACAGCAATTTGGGAATGAAAGACCATGAAAACCAAGACCTTTTCGGGCTATGCCCTCAGCCTGTTGACGGCCAGCCTGCTGAGCGCGTCAGTGGCCTTTGCCGATCCGTTGACCCGCGACAACGGCGCGCGGGTGGGTGATAACCAGAACTCCCAGACCGCAGGCGCAAACGGGCCGGCGCTTGTGCAAGACGTGCAGTTGCTGCAGAAGCTGCAACGTTTCGACCGTGAGCGTATCCCGGAGCGGGTTGTGCATGCGCGCGGTACCGGTGCGCATGGCGAGTTCGTCGCCAGTACCGATATCTCCGAGCTGACCCAGGCCAAGGTGTTCACCCCTGGCAGCCACACGCCGGTGTTCGTGCGCTTCAGCGCGGTGGTCCATGGCAACCACTCGCCCGAGACCCTGCGCGACCCACGCGGCTTCGCCACCAAGTTCTACACCGCCGACGGCAACTGGGACCTGGTCGGCAACAACTTCCCGACGTTCTTCATCCGCGATGCGATCAAGTTCCCCGACATGGTCCATGCCTTCAAGCCCGACCCGCGCACCAACCTGGATGACGACTCGCGCCGCTTCGACTTCTTCAGCCATGTGCCAGAAGCCACCCGCACGCTCACCCAGCTCTATTCCAACGAAGGCACGCCGGTTGGCTATCGCTTCATGGACGGCAACAGCGTCCACGCCTACAAGTTCGTCAATGCCAAGGGCGAGGTGACCTACGTCAAGTTCCACTGGAAGAGCCTGCAAGGCGTGAAGAACCTTGACCCCAAGCAGGTCGAGAACGTGCAGGGCAAGGACTACGCGCACATGACCACCGACCTGGTCACGGCGATCAAGAAGGGCGATTTCCCGAAGTGGGACCTCTACATCCAGACACTCAAGCCTGAGCAGCTGGCCCAGTTCGACTTCGACCCGCTGGACGCCACCAAGATCTGGCCAGACGTACCGGAGCGCAAGATCGGCCAGATGGTCCTGAACAAGAACGTCGACAACTTCTTCCAGGAAACCGAGCAGGTCGCCATGGCGCCGTCCAACGTGGTGCCGGGCATCGAGCCGTCCGAAGACCGCTTGCTGCAAGGGCGCCTGTTCGCCTATGCCGATACCCAGATGTACCGCATCGGTGCCAATGGCCTGAGCTTGCCCGTCAACCGTCCGGTAGCGGCCGTCAACAATGGCAACCAGGACGGTGCCATGAACACCGGCCACACCACCACAGGCGTGAACTACGAGCCGAGCCGGCTGAATCCGCGTGAATCGACCGAGTCGGCGCGTTACAGCGAACTGCCCTTGAGCGGCACGACGCAACAGAGGAAGATCCAGCGCGAGCAGAACTTCAAGCAAGCTGGCGACCTGTATCGCTCCTACTCCAGCAAAGAGCGCCAGGACCTGATCAACAGCTTCGGCCAGTCCCTGGCCACGACCGACGACGAGAGCAAGCACATCATCCTGTCGTTCTTGTACAAGGCCGATGCCGAGTACGGCGCGGGGGTGGCCAAGGTTGCCGGTGGTGATCTGAAGAGAGTGAAGCAGCTGGCCAGCCAGTTGCAGGACTGAGGCTGTCTGACGGGCTGCCTAGGGGTGGCCCGTTTTGATGGCTCTGCACGGCATTTTCGGAGCAGGGCGCCAAACAAGGGCTGACAGACTTGCTGGACTGTGGCTATGGTGCCCGCAGGATATTGCTGCTCACCCGCACGAGGCCTTCATGCAGATCGCTCCTCCACCCCTGAACGAAGCCGCAAGGCTTTGCTTCCTTGCGAGCCTGAACATACTCGATACGCCCCCGGAAGAGAGCTTCGACCGGATTACCCGCCTCACCCGCACGCTGCTGGGCGTGCCCATCGCGCTGGTATCGCTGGTGGACCTGAACCGCCAGTGGTTCAAGTCCTGCCAGGGCCTGGACGTGGCCGAGACGCCTCGCGACATGGCTTTCTGTGCGCATGCGCTGCATGTCGAGGAAACCTTGGTCATCCCGGACGCCAAGTCCGACCCGCGCTTTGCCGACAACCCCCTGGTCACCGACAAACCCCATATCCGGTTTTATGCCGGTGTCCCACTGCGCTTCGCTGACGGCCTTACGGTGGGGACCTTGTGCGCATTGGACACCGCTCCACGAATGCTGAGCGATGAACAGTTGCGCGCCCTGCGAGACCTCGCCCGTATCGTCGAGCGCGAGCTGATGCAGCGTAGCCTGGCGATCGACGCGCGAGTGGTCGAAGAAGCCGAACGCCGTGCCCGGACCTCGAGTGAAGCGCAGTTTCGCGCAGTGTTCCGTGAGACTCCGTCGGGCGAAGCCATTCTCGAACTGGACGGCCGCTTTCTCGAGGTCAACCGCGAGTTCTGCGATATCTCGGGCTATAACCCTGAAGAACTGGTGCTGATGAGCGCTGAGCAGATCATCCATCCTGGGGATATGGACGGTGCATCGGCGCTGCGCCGTGAGCTGATCGGTGGGCGGCGCAAGCACTACACCGTCGAGGGACGACTGATTACCAAGCAAGGCACGCAGACCTGGGTCGAAACCAGCATCGCCGTGATCCGTGACGATCTCGGCGCTCCGCAGAACCTGGTCGCTCAGATACGCGACATCACCGAGCGCAAGCGCACCCAGCTTCTGCTCGAAGACTACCAGGCCCGGCTGGAGCAGCAGGTGGCCGAACGCACCCACGCGCTGCTGCGCAGCCAGGAAACGCTGCAGGCGATCGCCGACAACCTGCCGGTGCTGGTCTCGCATATCGGTCCTGATCTCAAGTACCGGTTCAACAATGCGGTGTACAAGGACATCTTCGGCGTGGACCCGAGTTACCTGCAGGGCAAGCGGGTCTGCGATGTGCTGCCGGGCGAGGTCTATGAGCAACTGCTGCCGTTTTTCCAGCAGGCGCTGCAGGGGCAACGGGTCGAGGCGGATAACGTCCGCTACAGCTCGACCGACAGCAGGATCTGGAGGGCCAGCTACGTACCCGACGTGCGCCACGGCAAGGTGGAAGGGTTCTTCGTCATGTCGCTGGATGTCACGGAGCGCAAGAAGACAGAAAAGGCCCTGGTCGACAGGGCATCGATCGATGCCTTGACCGGCCTGCCCAACCGCACGGTCCTGCAGCGCGAACTCGTACATCTGCTGGGCAAGCAGAAACCCTTCGCGCTGTTTTTCATCGACCTGGATGGCTTCAAGTCAGTGAACGATCAATGGGGCCACGAGACCGGCGACATGCTGCTGCAAGCGGCGGCCCGGCGCATGCTGGGTGTCGTGCGCGCAGGCGACCTGGTGATCCGTCTTGCAGGCGACGAGTTCGTCGTGCTGACCTTGTCCGAAGTTACTGAAGCCACGGCCCAGACCATCGGCCTGAAACTCTGCGACAGCCTGTCCAGCCCGTTCCAGCTGTCAGGGCAGGACGTGAAGATCGGCGCGAGTATCGGCATTGTCATCTACCGCGAGCAAGGCGGCGTGGTGACGCCAGAGGACGTGCTGGGGCGGGCGGATCATGCGATGTACGAGGCCAAGCGCAAGGGGCGCAATCATTATCGGATAGCAGAGGGGTATGGCTGAGTTGCCCCACCGTCGGGTGCTGCGGGTTGGTCCCTTGCCATGCACTACACTTTCTGCGATGCGATGCGGATGAGCACGCCCTGGTGGCGGCTTACTGATTCCTGTCCAGGCGGGTAGAACGTCATGAAACCATCGTCCAATGCAGGCCTGGCGGTTGCCCTGGCCCTGTGCTGCGCACAGGGTTGGGCTCAGACCGTCGTGCCGATGAAGGGCCAGAGCCCGGAGCAAGTCCAGATGGATGTCACCAACTGTCAGCAGATGGCGCAAAGCCAGGGCGCGGAGGCTGATACGTCCAAAGGCGGCGGGCGATTGCGCGGCGCTGCGGCCGGGGCTGCGGCTGGCGCGGCCGGCGCGCAGGTTCGAGGGCGCCAGCACAGCGAGATCTACGACCAGGTCGACGATGATGTCAAGCAGGAATACCGCCAGAACCAAGCCCGGGAAACCGCGGCCGCCGGCGCTGTGGTCGGCGGCTCACGGCAGCGGCAGGACCGTCGCGAGCAACGCAGGGAAGGGGACTCGGCGAATGCGTCGGCCTATACGAGTTGCCTGCAAGGAAAGGGGTATCAGGTGACGCCCTGAGACTGCTCGATGCAGCTTTCCGGTCGGCTCATGCCGGGCTCAATATTGGTAACTCACCGACATCAACGCCGTTCGGTCATCGCCGAGCGCCACGGCCTGGGCCAGGCCGCCCGCGTAGTAGTGCTGGTCGAACAGGTTCTTGACGTTGACCGCTACGCGCCAGTGAGGGGTGGCATAGGCGACACCCACGTTCGCGGTCGCGTAGCCGGGCAGGTAGTAGCCGTTGGTGTAGCGCTCGCTGACGGCGTTGATGCCGCCGTTGAGTTCCCAACCCAGGGGTGATCCGTTGAAACGGTAGCGGGCAAACACATTGGCGGTGTGGCGCGGTACGTTGTTCAGGCGGTCTCCTACCGTCGAGGCTTGCTGGTCGCCGTCGTCGGTGATCACCGCATGGGTATAGGCGTAGCCCGCCATGAGGCTCAACCGGTCATTGACGTCCGACTGCAGCTCAATCTCGGCGCCGCGCGTACGTTGCTCGCCGATGGCGATGCTGTATCCATCGTTGACAGGGTCATCCTCCAGCACATTCTGCCGTCGAAGATCGAAGGCGGCGACGGACAGCCAGGTCCTGCCAGGCACCAGGTCGAACTTGATGCCGGCTTCCCACTGACGGCCTTTCTCCGGCTCGAACGTGCGGCCGTCAAAGTCCACGCCGGTGTTGGGGAAGAACGAGGTGGCAAAGCTCAGGTACGGGCGCACGTTCGGGAAAAGTTCGTACATGATGGCGGCCGCGCCGGTGGTGGCATTGGCCGGGTTGCTGCTGCGTGCGCCGTTCAACAGGTTGGTGGAATCGCTGTCGGTGAAGTCACGACGCAGGCCGGCGGTGACCAGCAGACGGTCATTGACCTGATAGTTGTCGCGCAGATAAGCACCCAGCATGCGAACGGTGGTGTCCTGCCTGGAGCGGGGGGTGCCAGGGCACACGACCGGGCTTCCATAGACAGGGTTGTAGATATCCAGCGTGCCCACGCTGCAGGTGTAGCTCTCGAGACTTTCCCTGGAGCGCATGTAGTCGGCGCCAAGCGTCACGTCATGCGCGCCAACACTGGTTTCGAAGTACTTCTGCACATTGTTGTCGAAGCTGATCGTGTCACCGTCGAAGTGTTGCTGCTGCGCGGTTCGGCTGAGGGTTCGGTTATCGGCGGCGAGCCGGCCGCTGGCTATCAGTTGGCCGTCTACGGTGTACTCCTGCCAGCGCAGGTTCTGGTTGAAGGCCCAACCGTCCCCGAAGCGATGAGTGAGCGTGTAGCCAAGCCGGTCTTCACTCGCGTGATAGGGGGCTTGGCCGGGCTCGCCGGTGAACAGGTCCCGGGACACGCTGCCATTGGGGTTCGAATTGACGGACCCGCTCAAGGGGAGGCCTTGCTGGCGAATGTACTGGCGGTCCTGGTGACTGGCCAGCAGGGTGAAGTCGGTATCGTCGCCGAAGTCGAGCGTCAGGGAGGGGGCGATGTAGTTGTTCTTGAACCAGACATGGTCGGTCGCGTCATTGCTGTCCGACAGCAGCCCGTTGACCCGGATCGCGGCCTTGCCTTGCTCGGACAGTGGCGTGCCGACATCGAACGTCCCTTGGCGCAAGTCATGGCTGCCGTAGGTCACGCCGGCCTGGGCAAAGGGCGTAGCGGTCGGCCGCTTGCTGACCATGTTGACGACACCGCCTGGCAAGACCAGGCCGTACTCCATGGAGGCAGGCCCTTTCAATACTTCCAGGCGCTCCAGGCCAGAGGGTTGCTCGGCGACCCGGCTGCTTGTCGACGTGCGCAGGCCATCCAGGAACAGCGAGTCGGACGCGACCTGGCCACGGATGATCAAGTCGTCCCAGCCGCGGCGGCCATACTGTCCGGCCGTGACGCCAGGTACGTTGTTGAGCGCGTCGGCGAGGCTGAGTGCCTGCTGGCTGTCGAGCACAGAGCGGTTGACAACGCTGACGCTGCGCGGCGTTTCCGCCAGGGGCAGGGCTGACTTGGTGATCTGCGGAGCTTCATCGCTGGTAAAGCCGCCGTCCTGCACGGCTTCGTACTCACCGTCGATGTTACTGGTTGGGAGAGTGATCGCCTGCGGGCTGATGCTGGTGCCGATTTCTGCGGCCAGCGTTGGGACAGGTAGGGCGAGTGCGGCGAGAAGCGCAGGGCATATCAAAGGGGCTGGCAGCCGAACCTTGGCTCTGGAGGACATTTACAGCGGTTTCCTTGTCTGGAAATCCTGATGCCGGGCGGGGGAGGTCGGCAGGACGGTACTTGATGGCGGGCAATGATAATCATTACCTGTAACGTCGGTCAAATGCTCCTCTGCTCTGCGGGCCAGGTCTTTCCTCTCGGAGTACAAATGTACTCTAGCCGGCGTCGAACCATCCAGGCCAGGAACTGCGGTGACGGCCATGGACATCGATGCTGGCGATCAGGCGTTCTGTCAGCACACCGCTTTGGCCCACGGCTTTGGCAGTGCGATACTTCACACTGTGCACACACTCGCGGTCGCCGAACTCGCACCGGTTGAGCGCTGTGCCGCCGCAGGGACCGTTCGCCAGCCCCTTGGGGCAGGTCTCGGGACAGATGTAGAGCGTGTCCTCCAGCCGGCAGCGGCCGCAGGTATCGCAGCCCACCATCGGCCGCTTGATACTGCGTTCCAGGCCATGCAGCAGGCGCGCGCCGGTGGCCGTGGACCAGACAGGCCGGGTCACTGCCCAGCCAAACGCGCCGCCCAGCACGCCTCGGCGGTCGAACACCAGGGAATGCATGCTGGACATCAGGTAATAGCGAGCCTTTTCCCGGGTGCCGGCGCTGACGTGTGACTCCCCCAGTCGCCAGTTGGCACCCGGCGGGTTGAACGTCACTGCGGGCAGGCCCGGCATCTGCCAACTGGCGGCCCAGGCAGATGCCCATTGATCCAGCGTCTTTATCTCGGCCTGGGCAGCTTCGATCTCCCGCCCCAGCGCCTCGAACTGGCCGAGGTCATGGACCCCCGACAGGTGCACGCCGGCATACCCCATCAACTTCAATCCTGTGATCTGCACCGCCAGGCGTTGCAGGCTGCGTTGCTGGGCATGCGCCTTCGATACGGCCAGCTCGGCGGCCAGCACATCGTGCATTGATGGGGTCACGGTCACGCCTGCGACGTGCCGGAGCATGCCAGCGCGGCCATGCGTCAGGGCCATGAGGCAGGCAATCAGAGGCTTTGGCGCAGGCTGGCGTTGCATCCACTGCAGGGCTTCGAGGTGCTTGCGATCGTCGTAGCCGAGTTGCAGGGTCATGAAGTCTGCACCGGCGTTGAGCTTTTTCTCGGCCTTGAAGTATTGCGCGCCGCCGTCTTCCTCATGGTATTTGAACGGATTGAGTGCAGCGCCGAGCAGCCAGTCGGGGCGGGCCTGACGGACAATCTGCAGGGCGGCGACCGACTCGAGGTAGCGCACGGGCCGCTGGCCCGGCTCATGCCCGGGCAGCCGGTCACCGGTGAGGACCAGCAACTGGTCGAGGCCGGCGGCATCCATGCGCGGCAGCTGGGCCAGCAGGTCCTGTCGTTCGCGCGCCTTGCCGGAAAAATGCGGCAGGCTGGGCTGGTTCTGGGCGAAGCTGCTGAACGCGTCCAGCGGCGACATGTCCAGCGGACCGCCGACCCGGTCGCCGATCGACACGGTCATCGGCCAGCCACACAGATGGGTCCGGGCCATGATCGACTCGAGCGCGGCGAAGCGTTCAGCCGAGGGCTTGGGGACGAACTCCATGACGCAGACGAAGGTGCGCTCATCAAGCGCGGTTTTTAGCAGGCCCATGGAAAGCTCGCACCAGAGGGAAGGTAGGCGAGCAGTATGGGGGAAGGGGCGAGCAGGGATTTGTCCAAGCACGAAGACTTAGGCGCTGATTGCGACGTTGGCCGGTCACGCTGTCGACGCTTCAGGGCGATAAAGCGTTGGACAGATCGTTGTAATACGCCTTGAGCGTGTCGACGAACTCCTCGGTAAGCCGCGTTCTCGCCTGCGCGGTCGGCCAGATCACGTAGGTGGGGAAAAGGATGTCCGGCTTGAACGGCTTGATCACGATGTCGCGGTGAGCATAATCCCTGGCTACCAGGGGATGGGCGAGGGTGATGCCCATGCCGAGGGCCACCATCTCGCAGTTGATCGCGCTGTATTGGGCTTCGACCGCCATCACGCGCTCAACGCCCGCCTGCTCGAACAGCTCGTCCACCAGGGACCGGGTGCCGTCGCCGTGGCACAGCGATACGAACCGCTGTCCCTCGAGGTCTTCGAAGGTGATCTGCGCGCGTTCAGCAAGCGGGTGGGCACAGGGCAAGACGCACACGGCAGCGGTCTGGGCGAGCAATTCGACCTGTTGACCGGAGACATCTCCCGGATGCACGACGATGCCGATATCACAGTACTGGGACTTCACCCATTGCTCGACAGTGGGCGAGGAGTTCACATGCAACGAGACCGTGAGCTCAGGCCTTGTCTCGGTGAACGCCTTGAGCACGCGCGGCAATATGCTCATGCCAGTGGAGGGCACCGCCGCTACCCGCAAGCGGCCGGTGCCCAGGTTGCGGATGTTCTTCGCCGAATGCTTGAGGCTGTCCAGGCCGACATACGCGCGCTCGACTTCCTGGAAAAGTGCCTGCCCTTGCTGGGTAGGAATCAACCGCACCCCGGCTCGTTTGAACAATACCAGGCCCGTGCTCAGCTCCAGTTGCGCGATCAACCGGGAGACATTGGGCTGCGAGGTGTACAGCACTTCCGCCGCTGCGGTCATCGAACCCAGGCGCATGACACTGCGGAACGCTTCGATCTGTCTCAGATTCACCGTCGATTCCCCATATCAAATATGAATGACTAACCCGGAGATACGTATTTGCCATATGGATAGTGCATGGCAATACTCGAACCTAGCAACAGCCATAGCGCACTTGAAGATGCGCCACCCCGCGAAATCCGGCGGGAGCATGCCCAGTGCATGCGAGCTTCGGGACCGACGAAGCGACTGACGCATTGTTCGATCTGCCCCATGCACTTCGGAGATAGTCTGTGAATAGCCATCATTCGACCTCAGTCACACCCTCGCTTTCTTCCCTCACCCGTATTGCCAGCGCTGTCGCCCTGACCCTTGCCGGGTTCGCGAGCACTGCCGCATTCGCCCAGCCCACGCTGTATGTCGCCGGTGTCGGCGGCTCGACCGAGCAGATGTACAAGACCCGCGTCATCCCGGCCTTCGAGAAGCTGCACGACGTCAAGGTGGTGTATGTCGCCGGCAACTCCACCGAGACCCTGGCCAAGCTGCAGGCCCAGAAGGGACGCCAGCAGATCAACGTGGCGATGATGGATGACGGGCCGATGTACCAGGCCCTGCAGATGGGCCTGTGCGGGAAGCTCAGCGATGCGCCGGTCTACAAGGATCTGTACCCGCTGGCGCGGATGAGCCCGGAAGCGACGGGGGTCGGGGTGGTCGCCACGGGCATTGGCTATAACGAAGAGGCATTCAAGCAACGTGGCTGGGCGCCGCCCGACTCCTGGGAAGACCTGACCAACCCGCGCTACAGGCAACTGCTCGGCATGCCTCCGGTCACCAACACCTACGGCTTGCACACCCTGGTGGAAATGGCCCGCCTGCGTGGCGGTGGCGAGAAGGATATCGACCCCGGCTTCAAGGCGCTGAAGGACGAAATCGGCCCCAACGTGCTTGCCTGGGTCTCGGCTCCAGGCGAGATGGACGGCATGATGCAGAACGGTGACGTGGTGATGGCGGTGTACGGCAGTGGCCGTGCGGTGGCATTGCAGGGCACTGGCTTCCCGTTGAAGTTCATCTACCCCAAGGAGGGCGGCATCGCCCTGCAGGTCGCGGCCTGCGGCGTGACCCCCAACGCGCAGCCCGAGTTGTCGCAGCAATTCATCCAGCACGTGCTCTCGCCGGAAGTGCAGGCCATCCAGGCCCGGGAAAACGGCTTCGCGCCGGTCAACCAGACGGTGAAACTCGAACCCGAGATCGCGGCGCGCATGCCTTACGGCCCAGAGAAAGTCAGCGCGTTGATCAAGGTTGATTGGGACACGATCAACCAGAAGCGCAGCGAGTGGACGACCCGCTGGAATCGCACGGTCGAGCGCTGACCGCCAAGCGAGCCTCATCCTTCCCGAATCCCTCCTGGAGACGCAGGCCCCGGCCTGCGTGGCAAGCCAATGGCATTTCTCACGCTCGAAGGTATCGTCAAGACCTATGGCAGTTTCAAGGCGATCGATGGCCTGAACCTGGAAGTCCGCAAGGGCGAATTCGTCGCCTTGCTCGGCCCCTCCGGCTGCGGCAAGACCACCACCCTGCAGTCGATTGCCGGCTTCGTGCAGCCAACCGAAGGGCGCATTGTCCTGGATGGGCGCGATATCACCCATGTACGCCCCGAGCAACGTGGCCTGGGGATCGTCTTTCAAAGCTACGCCTTGTTTGCGCACATGACCGTGGCGCAGAACATCAGTTTTGGCCTGGAGATGCGCGGCGTGCCCAAGGCCGAACGGAGCAAGCGGATCCTGGAGGCGCTGGATCTCGTGCGCCTTGGCGGCCTGGGCGAGCGGTACCCCAAGGCATTGTCCGGCGGGCAACGCCAGCGCGTGGCGATTGCCCGGGCCCTGGCCATCCGCCCCAACCTGCTGCTGCTCGATGAGCCCATGTCGAACCTCGACGCGAAGCTGCGCGAAGAAATGCACATCGAGCTGCGGGCGATCCAGCGCAGCCTGGGCATCACCACGATCCTGGTGACCCACGACCAGGTCGAAGCCATGACCATGAGCGACCGCATCGCCGTGATGCACAAGGGCCGCATCGTCCAGATCGATACACCGTTCGAAGCCTACGAGCGCCCGCATTCCCCGTTTGCCTCGGCGTTCCTGGGAAAGACCAACGCCTTTGCCGGGGCTGTGCAGACCCGCAATGCACGCTGCTGCCATGTACTGGTCACGGACACGCTGATGCATGTGCCCCATGAAGACCGCTCGCTGGGCAATGACGTCAACGTCTATATCCGCCCGGAAAAGATACGCCTGACACCCGTCGGCAGCGGGCGCCTGAACGGGCGTGTCCGCTTGCGTGTGTTCCTGGGCAACCTCTGGTTGATCGCGGTGGAAAGTCACTTGGGGATGGTCCACCTGACCCAGCCCAACCTGGGTACGCCACCACCTGATGAGGGCAGCGAAATCGGGCTGGACTGGTCCGACGATGACCTGCGCCTGCTTGATCGTGAGGTCTCCCATGGCCAGGTATGATGCCGAACACGTCGGCGCCGCGCCGTGGCTGCTCAGCGGGCCGGCCTTGCTGGTATTCGTGGCGCTGCTGCTGGCACCGTTGCTATTGACCGCAGTCTTGTCGCTCAACCTGTACAGCGACACCGAAGGCGTGGTGCCGGTCTACAGCGTTGGCAATTACCTGGAGGTGTTCAAGGACGGTTACTTCCATGAGATCTTCCAGCGCACCGGCGCCATGGCGCTGGCGGTCACGCTGCTGTGCGTGCTGATCGGGGTGCCGGAAACCATCATCATTGCGCGCATGGCCCCGCGCTGGCGTTCGCTGTTCCTGCTGGTGGTGCTGGGGCCGCTGCTGATTTCGGTGGTCGTGCGCACCCTCGGCTGGGCGATCCTGCTGGGTAACAACGGGCTGATCAACGAGGCGTTGCAAGCGCTGGGTATCACAGAGCAGCCGGTGAAGATGCTGTTCACCCAGTTCGGCGTGGTCATTGCCCTGACCCACGTGCTGGTGCCGTTCATGGTGATCGCGGTGTGGGCGACCCTGCAGCGCCTGGACCTGCAAGTGGAGTGGGCCGCGTTGTCACTGGGGGCCTCGCGGCTCACTGTGTTTCGCCGGATCATCCTGCCGCAGATCATGCCCGGCGTTCTCTCGGGCTCGATCATCGTCTTCGCCCTGGCGGCGTCTGCGTTCGCCACCCCGGCGATCATTGGCGGGCGCCGATTGAAAGTAGTGGCGACGGCGGCCTACGACGAGTTCCTCGGCACCCTCAACTGGCCCCTTGGCGCCGCCATCGCGATGCTCCTGCTGGTTGCCAACCTGGTCATCATCCTGGGTTGCAGCAAGCTGGCCGAGCGCCGCTTCAAGCAAGTCTTCGAGTAACCGGCCATGCACAAGAACGGTTTTTTCTCGCTGCTGTTCCATATCTCCTTTGTCACCTTCATCGTCGCGCCGCTGCTGGTGGTGATGGTGATGTCGTTCACCGACAAGGGCTACCTGTCGCTGCCCACTGACGGCCTGTCGCTACGCTGGTTCCGGGCGCTGCTGGACAACCAGGAGATGCTCGATGCCTTCTACCTGTCGCTCAAGCTCGGACTGGTCTCGGCCACACTGGCGACGCTGTTGGCGATTCCCGCGGCGCTGGCGATCAGCCGCTACGAGTTTCCTGGACGGAGCGCGCTCACGGGGTTCCTGCTGTCACCGCTGATGATCCCGTCCGTGGTGCTGGGCATCGCGTTCTTGCGGTTCTTCTCCCTGGCACAGATCGGCGGCTCGTTCTGGGCGTTGAGCATCACCCATGTGATCGTCGTGTTGCCCTATGCATTGCGCCTGACGCTGGCCTCGGCCATCGGCCTGGAGCGCGATATCGAGCAGGCGGCGTTGTCGCTCGGCGCACGACGCTGGACAGCGTTTCATCGGGTGATATTGCCGCGTATCCGCACCGGCGTGGTCGGCGGCTGGATGCTCGCGTTCATCCAGAGCTTCGACGAACTGACCATGACCGTGTTCGTGGCGACGCCCGGCACGACGACGTTGCCGGTGGCCATGTACAACCAGATCTCCCAGACCATCGACCCCCTGATCACCGCCGTCTCGACACTGCTGATCGTCGGCACGGTGCTGTTGATGCTGCTTCTGGACCGGCTGGTGGGGCTTGACCGCGTGCTGGTGGGAGAAGGCAAATGAGCCAGGACACCAGGCAATCGGATGTCATCGTGATCGGCGGCGGGCTGGTGGGCATGGCGGTGGCCTACGGCCTGGCGCGCAGCGGCGTTAGCACCCTGGTGCTGGATCAGGGCGACGTTGCGTTCCGTGCCTCGCGGGGCAACTTCGGCCTCGTCTGGGTACAGGGCAAGGGCCACGGCCTGCCGGACTACGCGCGCTGGACCGGTTCGTCGGCGACGCGCTGGCCCGCGTTCGCCCAGGCGCTGCTGGCCGACAGCGGCGTCGATGTACAACTCAGGCAACCGGGTGGCTTCCATATGTGCTTCAGCGACCAGGAGTTGCTGGAGCGCGAATCCCGACTGCATACCCTGCAGGCGGCGTTGGGCGATTATCCCTTCCAGATGCTCGACGCCGCTGACCTGAAGGCGCGATTGCCGTTGATCGGGCCTGCGGTCGTCGGCGCCAGTTATACCCCCCGGGACGGCCATGTGAATCCACTGAAACTGTTGCGGGCGCTGCATGCCGCAGCGCAGGCCAAGGGCGCGGTCGTGCGCAGCGGCGTGGAGGTGCAGCGCATTGACAGCGCGGCCGGGGAATTTAGCGTCACCACTGCCCAGGGCCGTTTCGTTGCACCCCGGATCGTGCTGGCCGCCGGGCTTGGCAATCCTGCGTTGGCGCGCCAGGTCGGCCTGCATGCGCCGGTGGCGCCCAATCGCGGACAGGTGTTGATCAGCGAGCGGGTCCGCCCGTTTCTCGAGTACCCGACCATCAACGTCCGGCAGACCGACGAAGGCACGGTGCAACTGGGCGACTCGATGGAGGAGGTGGGCTTTGACGACAGCACCTCCACCGACGTGCTGGCGGCCATCGCCAGGCGCGGTGTCGCGACCTTTCCATTGCTGCGCGATGTGCGCCTGGTCAGGGCCTGGGGGGCGTTGCGGGTGTTGAGCCCGGACGGTTTTCCCATCTACCAGCACTCCGCGACCCATCCCGGTGCGTTCGTGGTCACCTGCCACAGCGGCGTGACCCTGGCTGCCGCTCATGCCCTGCGCCTGGCCCCGTGGATCCTGGGCGGTGCCAGGCCCTCCGAGCTGCAGGCGTTCAGCGGCGAGCGTTTTCTCACTGACAAGGTGTATTCCGATGCGCACTGACTCGCTGTTCCAACCCGTCAAGAGTGAAGCCAGCGCAACGCGGACCGTGCGCCTGAGCTTCAACGATCAACCGTTCACCGTGCCTGCCGGGTTGTCCGTCGCCGCGGCGTTGCTGATGTCCGGCATCCGGCGCTTTCGCGCGACGCCTGTCAGCGAGGCCCCCCGGGCCCCTTACTGCATGATGGGCGTGTGCTTCGAATGCCTGGTGGACATCGATGGCGTCCCCAACCGCCAGAGCTGCCTGGTTGAAGTGGCGGACGGCATGTGTATTCGCTCGCAAGAGGGCGCCCGTGACCTGGTTTATCAACCGTCTGATGTCCAGGCCCTGGAGGTGCGCTCATGAACCGTGAAAGGGTCGATGTGGTGGTGATCGGCGCGGGCGCGGCGGGCATGGCCGCGGCGACGGCGATGGCGGGCCTGGGCATGCAAGTGGTGCTGCTGGACGAACAGGGCAGCCCGGGCGGGCAGATCTACCGGGGCATTACCCTGGCACCGCTGTCGCGCCGGGACCTGCTGGGACCGGATTATGCCCACGGTCAGCAACTCGCCCAGGCCCTGGCGACCTCGAGCGTGCGCTATGAAAAAGGCGCTTCGGTGTGGCAGGTGACTCGCGATCATCAGGTCAGCTACCTGCGCGAAGGCCGCCTGCAGACGCTGGAGGCCAAGGCGGTGCTGCTCGCGACCGGTGCCATGGAACGACCGTTCCCGATAACCGGCTGGACCTTGCCTGGGGTCATGAGCGCCGGGGCTGCGCAGATCCTGCTCAAGAGCTCGGGCCTCGCCCCGAGCGAGCCGGTGGTCCTGGCCGGCTGCGGTCCGCTGTTGTATCTGCTGGGTTGGCAGTACCTGCGCGCGGGCGTGCAGATCAAGGCCCTGGTCGACACCACCCGGCCCGAGGACTATTGGCGTGCCCGCCGTCACCTGTTTGCCGCAGTGCGTGCCTGGCCCTACCTGCGCAAGGGACTTGAGCTGATGCGCAGCCTGCGCAGCGCCGGTATCGCCCACTACAGCGGTGCCGAGCAGCTGGCGGTCGAAGGGCAGGAAGCAGCTCAGGCCCTGACCTTCAGCATCTCGGGCAAGGCGCAGCGTATCGCTACCCGCTGTGTCCTGTTGCATCAAGGGGTGGTGCCGAATATCCAGTTCAGCCAGTCACTGCGGGCACGCCATGAATGGGACCTTGACCAGCTGTGTTTCCGTCCAGTCACCGATGCCTGGGGCGAGCTCGATGTGCCGGGTGTCTACGTCGCAGGCGACGGCGCCGGTATCGGCGGAGCCCAGGCGGCAGCGGTGCAGGGGGAGCTGGCGGCGCTGGGGATCGCCGAGCGGTTGAAAGCGATCAACGCCGCTGCCCGTGATGAGAAGGCCGCGCTTCTGCGCGCGAGGCTCGAAGCCAACCTGCGGATCCGGCCGTTTCTCGACGCGCTCTATCAGCCCAAGGAAGCCAACCGCATACCCGCCGATGAGGTGATGGTCTGTCGCTGCGAAGAAGTGACGGCGGGGGAGTTGCGCCAGTTCGTTGCCCTCGGCTGCACGGGGCCGAACCAGGCCAAGTCCTTCGGAAGATGTGGCATGGGGCCTTGCCAGGGGCGCATGTGCGGGCTGACCGTCACCGAAGTCATCGCCAAGGCCCGGGGCGTTTCGGCGCAGGAAGTGGGTTACTACCGCATCCGCTCACCGATCAAGCCCATCACCCTGGGAGAACTGGCCGGTGATTGAGTCAAGCGCACGCCACGCCGACGTGCTGGTGATCGGTGGGGGTATCCATGGCCTCAGTACGGCCCTGCACCTGGCGCGGGCCGGGGTCAAGGTCACGCTGCTGGAGGCGGAGTACTGCGGCCGGCATGCCTCTGGCGTGAATGCCGGTGGCGTGCGCACCCTGGGCCGCCACGCTGCGGAGATACCCTTGGCGCTGTCATCGAGCGCACTGTGGCATGACCTCCCCGGAATCCTGGGTGAAGACGGTAGTTTCGTCCCCAGCGGCCAGCTCAAGCTGGCCGAGAACATGGCCGAGCTGGAGGAATGCCGGCAACGGGTACGGCAGCTGCAGGCCTTGGGGTTCACCCATGAAACCTTGATCGATCAGCAGCAGGTCTTCGAGCTTGTACCGTCCGTGGCACGCCACGTGGTGGGCGGCATCTGGGTCAAGGGCGACGGCTACGCGCAACCGTTCAAGACGGTCACCGCGTTCCGCCTGGCGGCGCAACGGCTTGGGGTATGCATCCATGAGCAGACGCCCGCGCAGCGCATCGAGCAGACAGGCACCCAGTGGCGAGTAACGACCCCGGCGGGGCACTACTACGCCGACCACCTGGTGGTCACGGCAGGCGCCTGGGCCGCGGAGCTGGCGGCGCAAGTCGGCGAACCCGTGCCGGTGCATCCCGAAGGGCTGATGCTGATGGTCACCCACCGCGTCGCGCCGTTCTGCGTGCCGGTACTGGGCGCCACCGGCAGGGCGCTGTCGTTCAAGCAATTTGCCAACGGGACCCTGGTGATCGGCGGCAAGCTCGTGGGGTCGGTGGATTTTCCCTCACGCCACGGCGAGGTCGAGATGAACCGGCTGGCCGCCAGCGCCCGCACGGTCACCGACCTGTTTCCACACTTGAAGCACTTGGCGGTCAACCGCGTCTGGGCGGGCGTCGAGGCCTTCACGGCCGATGATCTGCCGGTGATTGGCGCCAGCCGCAAGGCCAGCAAGCTGAGCTATTCATTCGGTTTTTGCGGAAGCGGCTTCCAGATGGGACCCGGCACCGGCAAACGCCTGGCGCAGCTCATACTGGGCGAGTCTTCGGACATTTGCCTGGACGCATTTGCCATCAATCGATTCAACGCGACGGCCCCAGGGCCGTCATCCGTTCAAACCGCTACAACCCTCGCTCGACATTAAGGAGTTTCACATGCTGGATATCACCCGTATCGAAACCAATCAGCGCATGAGCCGTGTCGTCCAATGCAACGGCTTCACCTTCCTCGGCGGCCAGACCGCTACCGACCGCACGCTGGACATCAAGGGGCAGACCGCCCAGGTGCTGGAGAAGATCGACAACTTCCTGGCCAAGGCCGGCCTGGACAAGACCCGTATCCTCAGCGCGCAAGTCTGGCTGTCTGACATCGAAGCCAACTTCGCCGGCATGAACGAGGTGTGGGATGCCTGGGCGCCAGAAGGCCATGCGCCTGCACGGGCAACCGTCGAGTCACGCCTGGCCGCGCCGGACCTGCTGGTAGAAATCACCGTCGTCGCCGCGGGCTGACCGCGACCGGTGGTGAAAGCAGGCACTTTCACCGATTAGTGACAGTGCTTGAACCCCTGGGCCAAGGGGTGGGTCAGTACATGAAAGCGTCGGCACCCCCAGGGTGCGCGGCGCTCTTTTTATCCTGCCCCTTGGAATCGCCCATGACAAACGCCGACCCGCACGCATTGAAGCGCGTGATTACCACTCCGTTGCTGGTTTTCTTCATCCTGGGTGACGTACTCGGTGCCGGCGTCTACGCGTTGGCCGGTGCCATTGCCGACCGTGCGGGCGGGGCTATCTGGGCGCCGCTGTGCCTGGGCCTGGTCTTCGCCATGCTCACGGCGGCCTCCTATGCCGAATTGGTGAGCAAGTATCCCCGCGCCGGTGGCGCTGCCGTTTTCGCCCAGCGGGCCTTTGGTTCGCCAGTACTGTCGTTTCTGGTGGGCTTCGCCATGCTTGCCGCTGGCATCACCAGCGCGGCGGGATTGGCGCTGGCGTTTGGCGGCGAGTACCTGCGGGTATTCCTTGATTGGCCCGCCCAGGTGCTGGCACCGCTGTTCCTGGTACTGATTGCCGCGCTGAACCTGCGCGGTATCAAGGAATCCCTGAGCGCGAACCTGATCATGACGCTGGTCGAGCTCACCGGCCTGGTGCTGGTGGTCGTTGCCGTGGCGGTCTTGTGCGGACAAGGGCAGGGCGAGCCGGCCCGCCTACTGGATTTCGGCGGGCATGCTCCGGCTAGCGCAGTGCTGGCGGGGGCGTTGCTGGCGTTTTATTCCTATGTGGGCTTCGAGACCTCCGCCAATCTCGCCGAAGAGGTGAAGGATGTGCGGCGCACCTATCCCAAGGCGCTGTTCCTGGCGTTGTTGATCGCCGGCCTGGTCTACATGGCCGTCGGTGCCGGTGTTGCCCTGGTGATGCCGGTGGACCAGCTCATCGCCGCGAAGGCGCCGCTCATGGAGATCGTCTCCTCCTCGGGCCTGGGCATCGGGCCCACTGGGTTCGCGGTCATCGCGCTGGTCGCCGTGGCCAACGGCGCGTTGCTGACCATGATCATGGCCAGCCGTCTTACGCTGGGGATGGCACGGGAAGGTTTGTTGCCCAGCGCACTGGGACGCGTGCTGCCCAATCGCCGGACGCCGGCCCTGGCCATCCTCGCCACGACCGCAGCCGCGGCCTTGTTGACGTTCACGGGTACCCTGGAGGTGCTGGCTGAAACCGTGGTGCTGCTCCTTCTGCTGGTGTTCCTGAGCACCAACGTGGCTGTCCTGGTGTTGAAACGGGAACGGGTCGAGGCCGAGCATTTCCGGATTCATCCGGTGGTCCCCGTACTGGCTGTCATTTCCTGCCTGATCCTGCTCGCCCAGCAGCCGGCCGGCAACTGGCTCAGGGCCTGCGCGTTGCTCGCGGTGGGCGGAGTGCTGTATGGGCTGGCCCGGCGTTATGCGATCAAGGCGATGCCTGCGCGGGGCTGATGTCCTTGATTGGATATGCCCATCATTGGACCAACGGCTGAGTAGCCGGGCCCGGACTACGGTTCTCCCGGCTACGCTTCATCAACCTCCTATCAGCCAGAGGAAACACCATGATCGATGAAGCGAAGACGCGTGAACGGGCCTATGCCTTGTGGGAACAGGCCGGCAGACCCGAAGGTACCGAGCGGGAACACTGGC
The DNA here is from genome assembly GCF_056312565.1 of Pseudomonas sp. JE3303. NCBI lineage: Bacteria > Pseudomonadati > Pseudomonadota > Gammaproteobacteria > Pseudomonadales > Pseudomonadaceae > Pseudomonas > Pseudomonas sp. JE3303. Next base: position 246,032 of record NZ_JBWGIF010000003.1, on the reverse strand, counting down.
TCCAGGCACGCGAACAGCTGGAGGCCGAGCATACGTCAGCGGGTGAGGGGCGGGACACGACCTCAGGTGTTGGTCGGCCCGGCGCGGGCGTAACGGCGGATGATGAGTGACGGTACGCATTCCTTAGGCCTGTAGGAGCGGCCTCGTGCCGGGACGCCGGACCGCGCGAAACGATGGCGAAGCCCTCGCCGGGGCGCAGAAGTGCCGGTGTATGCGATGTACTCAGGGAACACAAGAGCATCAGCGGGATTTCATGGATGGCTTCCATCGGCTTGTGGCCCTGAACGCCTTCCTCGCCCGGCGCATCCCTACAGCCGGTCGTCGTGCCGTGGGATGTTCGGCACAACACATGCGAAATGCTCGTCTCTAATCAGCATGTCTCGATCAGACCGAGGAAAAGCGATGAGCGACGAGCATCTCAAGACCGCGCTGACGGCCTGGCGGCTGCTTTACGAGGACGACGCCTATCGGCTGGACCACCTCGAGGACTATTACAAGACCCTGATCGAACGCGCCGATGAGCTCAGGTCGGGTGGCCAGCTGAGCCTGGAGGACTGGCAACTGCTCAAGGCCGCCGCCGATGCGGCATACGAGCAGACCGAAGCATCGCTGCGCGAGCACCGGCGCGATTGCATCAAGGACAACGCCATGCCCTTGCCCCAGAGTCGGTAGCCGCGGCACAAGAGGCAGCAATCGACTTTTCTTACGCGCGCTCTGCGCGCCGGAGATCGCCATGCGCGTGCATCACCTGAACTGCGGCTGCATGTGTCCCTTGGGCGGGGCCTTGTTCGACGGCCACAGCCACGGCTTGACCGCTTCGGTTCCTTGTCATTGCCTGCTGATCGAAACCGAGCGTGATGGCCTGGTGCTGGTGGATACAGGCTTTGGCCAAGGGGACGTGCGGCATCCAGAGCGGCTGAGCCTGTTTTTCCGGGTGTTCAACAATATCAAGCTCGAGCAGCGCTTCACGGCCCTGGATCAGATCAAGCGGCTGGGATTCGCCGCCAGTGATGTACGCCATATCCTGCTGACCCACCTGGATTTCGACCATGCCGGTGGTCTCCAGGATTTCCCTCAGGCCACTGTCCACTTGATGGAGGCGGAGATGAACCATGCCCAGGGCGCCTCCGGCTGGATCGGCAACCGCAGGTTCTGCGCGCCGCAGTGGCGCGGTGTCGACAATTGGCAGCTCTATACCCCGGAAGGAGAAAGCTGGTTTGGCTTCGATTCGGTTCGTGCGGTGCTGGGCGCGGGTTCCGAGGACCTGCTGCTGGTACCGCTGCACGGCCATACCGCTGGCCATGCGGGCATCGCCGTTCGCACTGGCCAAGGCTGGAAGCTGCATGCGGGCGATGCTTATTTCTATCACGGCGAAGTACACCTGCCCGAGCGCAAATGCCCGCCAGGCATGCGTTTGTATCAGCGGATGATGGACACCGACGGATCTGCACGGCGGCATAACCAGGACAGGTTGCGAAGTCTGATAGCAGGTCAAGGCAATGCGATCGAAGTGTTCTGCAGCCATGATTCCGCCGAGATGCGCGAGGCGACCGCCAGGGGCGTCGGAGAGGAGGGGGCGGGAGCGTAGAGGTACCCGGAGCCGCATCTGATCATGGGAGTATGGATGTGCTCCTGGATAACTATACCACCCCTGCATATGCAGTAGGGCTATGATGTCCCTTCCTTGATTTTTGTGTATAGCCCAGGCGATCAGGCTGCCAGCATGCGCCGTACAAACAACCCTGAAAAGCCTTGAACCTTCAGACTTCCCCTCTTCCTTGTAGTCCATTTCCCAAGATACCATCCCCTCTCTAACTCGTTGCAGCTGGCTCGCGAGGGTACTAGTCTCGACCAGTCGTTGAGGTTTCAACGACCGGACTTGCAAGCCCGCCTGCCGGGTTTTCATTCCTCTGTCCCGGTCTTGCAGACCCGCACGTAGTCGCCACCCATTCAATGCAAGAGAGTGGGGCCGAACCTGCGGTCGGCGCAGGGCCTCGGCTATTGGCTATCCGTCCCGCCCAGCGCAGCGGGCGGTTGTAGGAGCGGCCTCGTGTCGCGAAACGAGGGCGAAGCCTTCGCCGGGGCGCAGGGCTTGCGACTTCCGCGGTGGTGGCAGGGAATACCGCATCCAGTAAGTTGCGTTTGTAGCGGTTATACGATTTTAGGGCCGCTTCGCGCCCCTTTCGCGCGGTCCGGCGTCCCGGCACGAGGCCGCTCCTACAAAGTGTCCGATTCAGATCGCCGCCAACGCCTGCGCTAGATCCGCCCGCAGGTCTTCCACATCCTCGACTCCCACCGAAAGCCGCACCAACCCATCCCCAATCCCCAGCCTCGCGCGGTTTTCCGCCGGAATGCTCGCGTGGGTCATGATCGCGGGATGCTCGATCAGGCTCTCGACCCCGCCCAGGCTTTCCGCGAGCGCAAACAGCTGCACCTGCTCGAGGAAGCGCCGCGCGCCATCCAGGTCGGTGGCGAGATCCAGCGAAATCATCCCGCCAAATCCACGCATCTGCCTGCACGCCAACGCATGCTGGGGATGAGAGGGCAGCCCCGGGTAGTACACTCGCGCCACTTGCGGCTGGCGCTCCAGCCATTGGGCAAGCTCAAGCGCGTTGCTGCAGTGCCGCTCCATGCGTAGCGCCAGGGTCTTCACGCCGCGCAGGGTGAGGAAGGCATCGAACGGCCCGGCGATGGCGCCGACGGAGTTCTGCAGAAAGCCCAGTCGCTCGGCCAGCTCGGTGTCCTGGCCGACGACCGCGATCCCGCCGATCACATCGGAATGCCCATTGAGGTACTTGGTCGACGAATGCACCACGATGTCGAAACCCAGCGCGAGCGGGTGCTGAATCCACGGACTGGCGAAGGTGTTGTCCGCCACGCTGATGATCCCGCGTTCGCGACAAAGGCGGGCGATCACTGCCAGGTCAGTCAAGCGGAGGAGGGGATTGCTCGGTGTCTCGACCCATACCATTCGCGTGTCGTCCTGCAGCGCGGACTCGAACGCCGAGATATCGGTCATGTCGACGTAGCTGAAGCGCAGGCCTGCACTGCGCCGGCGTACACGCTCGAACAGTCTGTACGTACCACCGTACAGGTCATCTCCGGACAGTACGTACGAACCTGCATCAAGGAGCTCGAGCACTGACGAAATGGCCGCCAGCCCGGAGGCGAAGGCGAACGCCTGGGTGCCACCTTCCAGGTCCGCGACGCAACGCTCAAGCGCCCAGCGGGTCGGATTGTGCGAGCGGCCGTAATCCAGGCCTTTATGCACGCCCGGGCTTTGCTGCAGGTACGTGGAGTTGGCGTAGATGGGTGGCATGAGCGCACCGGTGGATGGGTCCGGCGCCTGTCCGGCATGAATCACGCGGGTCGAAAACGCGAGGGAATGGCTCGTTTTGTCGTGCTGACTCATGCAAGGGATCTCCGCAGGTGATTGAGCAGGTCCATCCGGGTGATCAAGCCATGGAAACCCGATGCATCGGCAATGATCGCCACCAACCCGCGGTCGAGTTCCGCCTGAAGCTCCGCCAGGCCGGTGTCAGGCGGCAGGGTTTCCAGTTTGACGGTCATCACGGTATCGACGGTGGTACGAAAGTGCGAGGCGTCCTGGTGCAGGCCGAACAGGATGTCGGATTCGTCGACGACGCCGACCAGCCGGTTACCATCGACCAGCACGGGCAACTGCGACACATCCGCAAGACGCATGCGCTGGAAGGCCGTGAGCAGGGTGTCATCGGGCGCCACGCTGATTACCCGGCCGTCTTCGAAGCGCCGGGCGATCAAATCACGCAGGTCGCCGTAGTGGGTGCGTTGCAGCAGCCCCTGGTCTGTCATCCACTGGTCATTGTAGACCTTCGACAAATACCGGGTACCGGTGTCGCAGACAAAGCTCACCACCCGCTTTGGCTCGGTTTGCTCACGGCAGAAACGCAGCGCCGCTGCCAGCAGCGTGCCGGTAGAGGAGCCGCCGAGAATGCCCTCGGCCTTCAACAGCATGCGAGCGTGGTCGAAGCTTTCTTCATCGCTGATCGAATAGGCGTGGCGCACGGTCGAAAGGTCGGCGAAGGAGGGTATGAAATCCTCGCCGATCCCTTCGACCGCCCACGAGCCAGGCGTGGGCAGCGTGCCGCTTCGGCTGTACTCGGCGACGACCGAGCCGATCGGATCGGCGAGCACCATCTCGAGCTCCGGCTGAACACGCTTGAAGAAGCGGGTGAGGCCCGTGAGCGTACCCGCCGAGCCTACCCCGACCACGATGGCATCCACGTCATGTTGCGTCTGCGCCCAGATTTCCGGCGCAGTGCTGCATTCATGGGCCAGGGGATTGGCGGGGTTGTTGAACTGGTCCGCGAAGAATGCATCCGGGATCTCTGCAGCCAGCCGCGCCGCCACGTCCTGGTAATAGTCGGGATGGCCCTTGCCGACGTCCGAGCGGGTGATATGCACCTCCGCGCCCATGGCCTTGAGGTGCAGGACTTTCTCGGTGGACATCTTGTCGGGGACCACCAGGACCACCCGGTATCCCTTGGCACGGCCGACCAGCGCCAGGCCCAGGCCGGTGTTGCCGGCGGTGGCTTCCACGATGGTGCCACCGGGGGAGAGGCGGCCGTCGCGTTCGGCGGCGTCGATCATGGCCAGGCCAATGCGATCCTTGATCGAGCCGCCGGGGTTTTGCGATTCGAGCTTGAGGAAGAGGGTGCACAGGCCGGTGTCGATGCGGCTGACGCGGACCAGGGGAGTGTTGCCGATAAGTTCGAGGACGGCGGGGCGGGAAGCGGTAGACATGGCTCATCCCTCAGGGCAGGCAATGTGTGCGACCTCAGACTAGCAGAACGCACATGCACTCCTCGAAGCGCATCTGTATTCCGGTGCAAATCTGGCAGTCAGCAGGCGATTCAGGTTTCTGGAACGCGCTTTCCAGGGCGACATGCAGACGTGGCTGGTGGCCGTCATTTTCATATGCCGCAACACTTTATAGTCCGCTCATCCCCGGCAAGCGTAGTGCTTTGAGCCGTATCCACGCCCCATAATGGCCCCCCTTGAAACCGTGCTTCACGCCGTTGGCAGGGCCCCAGGTTCGAAGATTCATCCCTCAGTCGCCCATCTTTCAAGGTGTTTCACATGATCTGGTTTCTAGAAGGGCAAGCCTCTCAGCGCGACATCATCATGGGTGCCCTGGATGCGCTGCCGCCGGGTCTGCGCGTGTTTGCATCGCACCGGCATGACCGGCCAGAGATCACGGGTGTCGCGCACATTGGTTTCAGGGAACCCGAGGCGCACGCCGAGAGAATCGACTGGGTGATCCGGACTGCCCTGGACCACTCCATCCGCGTGGTCGTGGCAGGTCGCGCCGGCGGCGCATACGAGGCGCATCGCGCGCAGTTCGAGGCGGTGGGGATCACGCTCGTGACCGGCGGCGTCAACGCCAGGACGTTCGAACTGGTGGACGACAAAAGCAAGTTCACGGCGCAAGCCGAGCGGGCGGGGCTGGCTTGTATTCCGGCCATCACGGTCGTCGACGAGGATGAGCTGCTAGGCGCGTACGAAACCTTCAAGTCCATGGGGGAGGTGTGTATCAAGCCGGTCGTTGGGATCTATGGGCAAGGCTTCTGGCGGTTCAAGGCAGGCGTCGACCCATTCCGCTGCCTTGCAAACCCCGATGCCCGGGAGGTCGACTTCGGGACCTATCACCAGCTCTACGCCGCAGGCGCTGCCCGTGAGCCCATGCTGGTGATGCCTTACCTTCCCGGGCCGGAGTGCTCCGTGGACATGGTCTGCGAAGGAGGCAAGGTGGTGGAGTACGTCGGCCGTCGAAAAACCGGTATCCACCAGACCTTCGAGCGTGGGACGGCTGCAGCGCACCTAGCGATCGCCGCAGCCGAGCATTTTGGCTGCGACGGCATCGTCAACGTGCAGACGCGCGATGACGCTGCAGGCAAACCGCACCTGCTCGAGATCAATCCGCGCTACTCCGGCGGCATCGGGTACACCCGAGCCACGGGCGTGAACCTGGCCGGCACCTTCGCGACCCGGCGCCTTGGCCTCCCCGCGCCACCGAACGACTGGGTCGACGGTGTACGGGTCAAGCCAATCACGGTTGCCGTGTCTGTCCAGAGCACTGCGTTCGAAGGCGTCCTGTCTTCGCGCGGCTAGTGCCAGATGCAAGTCTCGAACGGTGCCATATCCCGATCGCCCGCAACACTTTTGATCATCGAAACATTACGTGCGCACGTCAGGTTGACAACCAACGGCCACAGGAACCGGAACACATGGAACACAGTGTAGTGGATCAAAGCTCGACAAAACTCAGTGCATCCCTGATGAGGGGCGTGCTTGAGGTCGACGTCCATCGGAGCTCGGTCCCGCCGGAGTCTCTGTTCGGCTTCGCCGAGCGGCGCAATCCCAAGCGGGCATTTCTTTTTGTTTCACGAGTGCTCGGCAAGCATATCCCGGTCAGACCCTCAGTGATGCAATCCGCCTACGAAACCCTGGCGGCGAAGATTCCGGCCGACCTGCCCGGGCCGGTTCTGGTCGTTGGCATGGCAGAGACGGCTGTAGGCCTCGGCGCCGGCGTCCATCGCGCCTACAGTGCCAGCCGCGCGGACACGCTCTACATCGTCAGCACCCGTCATCCAGTGGGGGAAGACATCTTCGCCCGATTCGAGGAGGAACATAGCCACGCGAGCGCTCACCTGATCCACGAACCCGCCAGCGCGCAGCTGTCGGAGATGATGCGCAGCGCCAGGTCCCTGGTGCTGGTTGACGATGAGGCCTCCACCGGCAAGACGTTCATCAATCTTCATCGCGCGTTGATCGACGCCGGGCTGAGCCAGATCGAGCGCGTCGTGACCTGTGTCCTGACGGATTGGTCTGCTGGCGCTGTATCGACCTGCATCGGCCACACCGCAGACCAGGTATCGCTGCTGCGCGGTGCCTACCAGTTCATCGAGAATCCCGACGCACCGCTGCCCGAGATGCCGGACACGGGTGCCGTCGCTGTGGGTGAGTGGCCGGTCGATCCTGCGAACGACTGGGGGCGCCTTGGCGTCCGCGCGGTTGCCGATACCCTGGGCCGGGACATCGAAGTGAAACCTGGTGAACGTATCATCGTTCTCGGCACCGGCGAGTTTGTCTGGAAGCCGTTTCTCCTGGCTGAGCGTCTGGAACGCGCGGGAGCCGTGGTGCACTTCAGCTCCACCACTCGTTCTCCGATCGCGATCGGTCATTCGATCGAGCATGCCTTGAGCTTTTCGGACAACTACGGGCTGGGAATCATCAACTTCCTCTACAACGTCGCCCCCGGGCAGTTCGATCGCGTGCTCATCTGCAGTGAAACCGACGCGCGGGCAGTGCCGCGGACATTGATCGAAACTTTGAATGCGGAGGTCATCGTCGATGGCAAGTAATCGCCCCCTGGCGCTGGTCGACCTGGACGACACGCTGTTTCAGACCGCTCGAAAGATGGCCGAAGGCGCCGTGCGCTATCCCGCCTCATTCGACGTCAACGGCGAGGTGAGTGGCTACCAGACCGAGGTCCAGAAGACATTTGTCGAGTGGCTGCTGCGCACTACGGACGTAGTGCCGGTCACTGCCCGCAGCGCTGAAGCCTTCAGTCGCGTGCGACTGGACTTCACCGGAGGTGCCGTCTGCTCCCATGGCGGACTTATCCTGAACCCCGACCGCAGTGTGAACGAGCAGTGGCATGGGGTAATGACGAGCGTCCTCGCCGGCTTCCATGACCGCCTGCCGACGCTGTGTGACACGGCGCTGCAGATCGGCGCTGACCACGGCATGTCCCTGCGCGGGTGGGTCGTTGAAGAAGTCGACCAGCGCCACTATGTCGTGGTCAAGCACAACAATGGCTCCGATGCCGACCTGGCCTTTGTCCTCGGCAAGCTGCGTGAGGCGGGCTTGCTGGAAGGCATGCACACGCATTCCAACGGTAACAATCTCGCGCTGCTGCCAGCCGGGCTCTCCAAGCGTGTGGCCGTCGAGCATTATCTGAAACTTGACCGCGAGCTCCATGGCGAACGCCCTGTTCTTGGGTTTGGGGACAGCATCACCGACCTGGGCTTCATGAACCTGTGCCATTTCTGGTCGACGCCTGCCAGCAGCCAGCTCGCGGCGCTGGTGAAGGGCGGTCCGGATGCTTGATCCTACTCTCGCTTCACTTACTGTCGGCAGCGGGAGCTATTTGCCTGAGGACGTTCATTTCCTCTTGCGCCCGGTCAGCATCGAGCTCACGGATGTTCTGGAAAAAGAACGGCTGATCCAGACGCAGCAGAAGCATTATTCGGAAATGATCAGCCAGGAAGACGCCCCGACCAGCACCCATGTGGCGCTGTTCGAGCAGGCCATGCGCCAGAACGGCTTGCGCATGGCCGCTGACGTCCAGTCCCTGGCGCTCGCACTCGAGGACCGCTGCCAGGGCCCGACCATCGCGCTGGTGTCCTTCGTGCGCGCAGGGCTGCCGCTTGGCGTCCTGTTGCGGCGCGCACTCATTGGTCTTGGGCGGGACGCGCACCATTACGGGATCAGCATCGTCCGCGACCGGGGCATCGATAGGCAGGCGCTGGAGGCCATCATTGCTGCGCACGGTGCCGAGAATATCGTGTTCGTCGATGGCTGGACCGGCAAGGGGGCTATCTCTGGCGAAGTCCAGCGGTGTCTGGCTGGCGACACTCGCTTCCCGCAGGAGCCGCGCCTGGTGGTACTCGCGGACCCGTGTGGCCGAGCGTGGCTGGCCGCCTCCGCCGAGGACTGGATCATTCCCTCCGGGATTCTCGGCGCGACGGTTTCGGGCCTTGTTTCCCGGTCTATTTGGCCAAGTGACGGTGGCCTGCATGGATGTGTCGTCTATGACCACCTTCAAGCCCATGACGTGACCCGCGCGTTCATCGACCGTATCGAGGCCGCCCGGACGGCGGTCCAGGTGAGTCCGGCCGTTCCATGGACTGCTGAGCAAGCCGCCGTTCTGCAAGGAAGCGCCCTCGAGGTGGTGCACCGCTTGGCCGAACGGTTCGGGGTGACGAATCTCAATCGCGTCAAGCCGGGTATCGCCGAGGCTACCCGCGCAGTACTGCGCCGCGTTCCGGACCAGGTCCTGGTGCGTGACCGTACCGACGCCGACGTGCAGTTGCTGATCCACCTGACTGATCGAGCCGGGATCGAGGTCCAGGAAGCTGGCGGCGAACTTGGCCCCTACCGCGCGGTGACCATTATCCGGGAGGTCAGCTGATGGGCAGGATTTCACCATACGCGCTGGGTGCCACGCTCTACATGCCCGCCACCCGGGCCGATATTCTTGAAGTCATTCGCGGTGAAAAGCTGCCTGGGCTGCGGTCGCTGGTGATCTGCCTGGAGGATGCTGTTGCCGCCACGGATGTGGAACACGGGCTGCGTTCGTTACGTACGGTGCTTACCGCCATCGGCCAGCCCGGTGCCCGGCCTGGGGCTGGGCCGCTGGTCTTCGTGCGACCCCGCGACGCCGAGATGGCGGCGGCATTGAATGACTGGCCGCAAATGGCCTGCGTGGATGGATTCGTCGTACCCAAGCTGTCGCTTGCCACACTGTGCCAGTGGGGCCGGGCCATATCCAGGCCTGAACTGCTCCTGATGCCCACCCTTGAAACCAGTGATGTCTTCAGTCCGGGGGCAATGGTGGAGCTCGGTTCGGCACTGCGCAGCGAATTGGGCGAGCGGATTCTCGCCTTACGCATCGGGGGTAATGACCTGATGGGCTGCCTGGGATTGCGGCGCAATCCGTCCACCACCCTGTACCAGACGCCGATGGGCTATGTGATTCCGATGCTCGCCGGGGTCCTGGGGGCGCAAGGCTTTGCCCTTACCGCGCCGGTCTTCGAGCAACTTGCGACCCCAGGCGTGCTGGCGCAGGAACTGGAGCTCGACATCGCACACGGCCTGGTCGGCAAGACCGCGATCCACCCGAGCCAGATTGCCCAGATACACGAGGGTTTCCGCGTTTCGATCGAGGATCTGAACTGCGCCAGGATGATCGTGAACGACGCAGCCCCGGCGGTGTTCAAGCACAACGATGCGATGGTTGAACCGGCGACTCACTACAACTGGGCGGTGAACATCATCGAGCGAGCCCGGTGGCATGGGGTCAAGCCGGCCGACAACGGAACGATAGAGCCCGTCCGGCTGGCCGAGGTGTGCCGATGACACAAGAAATGCTCGAGGCGGGACCGCCAGGCGGGGACGTGCTGTCGGTATTCGATTTCGACGGCACGCTGACGCGTCGCGACAGCTTCGTTCCGTTTCTGATGTTCGCGTTCGGCAAGAGGGCATTCGTGCTACGCATCGCGCGCATGCTCCCTGCCTGTATCCGCTATGCCGCCAAGGGCATGAGCCGTGACGAGTTGAAGGCTGTTCTGATCGCATCGTTTCTGGCGGGCGTGGAGGCGCAGTGGGTTGAGCGCAAAGCCGCTGAATTCCGCAAGGCTTTCTGGAAACGGCTCATGCGTCCGGCCGGTCTGCGCTCTGTCGCCGCCGAAATCGCGAGCGGCGCGCAGGTAACCCTCTGCTCGGCCTCGCCCCGCCTTGTCCTCCAGCCCTTCGCAGAACAGTTGGGCATCAAGCTGATAGCCACCGAACTCGAGGTGGTCGACGGAAAGCTGACGGGAAACATCACCGGCAGCAACTGCAGGTGCGAGGCGAAAGTCTTGCGCCTGGAAGCCGTGTACGGCCCGCTCGACCAGTACCGGCTTCGTGCATGGGGCGATACCCGAGGGGATCACGAACTGCTCGCGGCGGCCCATGAACCTCATTGGCGGCATTTCCACCCACGCTGGCAGCGAGGGCGCATGAGCATCGAAAAGATTGGAGCGCGTGTCCGTGAGGGCGAGGCGGTCAAGAATTCAGTAACAGGGGTCGCAGGCGACCGCCGGACCCATGATGATCAACAAGGAGCGTAACGATGGCACTTACTCTGTCGAAGAATCAGACGATTTCATTGGAGAAAACGGCTGGCGCGGGTCTGACTCAAGTAAGACTGGGCCTGGGCTGGGACCCTGAGAAAAGCGGGCTGTTGGGGAAGTTGTTTGGCAGTGGCGGCAGTATCGACCTGGACGCCTCCTGCATTCTGTTCGATGCCAATCTCAAGGCTGTGGACGTCGTGTGGTTCCGTCAGCTCGAATCGCGTGATGGCTCCATACGCCATTCTGGCGACAATCGTACCGGCGAAGGTGATGGCGATGATGAGTCCATCTCGGTGGACCTGACCGCGCTGCCGTCCTCGGTAGTTCACCTGGTCTTCACGGTCAACTCGTTCACCGGGCAAACCTTCGAGCGCATCCAGAACGCATATTGCCGAGTCATCAACCCGTCAAGGAATGACGAGTTGGCGCGCTTCAACCTCTCCGAGCAGGGCAAGCACACGGGTGTCGTGATGGCCAATCTGACGCGCGGACCTTCAGGCTGGGACTTCAAGGCCATCGGGCAGACCACCAATGGCCGTACCGCCGACGACCTGGTCAACCTGGCTGCCCAGGCGGTGCGCGGATGACAACCTTGGCCCCTGGGGGCAACGCGCCGGTAGCGACCAGCAGCCTTCGCGTGGAGGTGGGCTACTCGCCCATCCCCGGTGCCGACATCGATGTCTCTGCCTTTGCCCTGGCCGCCAGTGGCAAGGTACGGGGCGACGACGACATGTGCTTCTATGGCCAGCCAAGCGTACTGGGCGGGGCGGTGCAGATGGTCGATTCAGCGAACGGCCGCGCTGCATTTGCCCTGGATCTGGGCCGTGTGGAGGCTGCAGTCGAGAAGATTGCCCTGACGGCGACGATCCATGAGAACAAGGCCAGCTTTGATCGTGTATCCAGCCTGGCTGTTACCCTCACCGGCGGTATCGAGGCTCGTATCCCGACGTCGGGCATGAAGGAAACCGCGCTTATTCTCGGCGAGTTCTATCGTCGGCAAGGGGAGTGGAAATTCCGCTGTGTCGGGCAGGGCTTCGCTGGCGGGCTGGCACCCCTGGCCACTCATTTTGGCGTGGAGGTCGCGGCCCCCGGGCCTGCTCCGAGCCCTGCTGCGACGCCGGCTCCTGTTCCGCCGCCACCGCCCAGGCCGTCCATCAGCCTGAGCAAGGTGACCCTGGACAAGACCCGGTCATCAATCAGCCTTGAAAAAACCGCCGCCGGCTTTGGTGAAATTCGGGTCAACCTGAACTGGAACCGGGGCAAGGCTGGCTTCTTCGGCCGTAGCAAATCCATCGACCTGGATGTCGGCTGCCTCTTTGAGTTGCAGGATGGCCACAAGGGCGTTGTGCAGGCCCTGGGCAATGCTTTTGGCGACCTTGAGCACGAGCCGTTCGTTCAGCTGAAGGGCGATGACCGCACTGGCGCGGTGTCCGGTGGCGAGTGGCTACACATCAATGGCAACAAGTGGAGCCAGATCCGCCGGATCCTGGTGTACGCGTTCATCTACGAAGGCGCGCCCAACTGGGCCGAAACCGACGGTGTGGTGACCATCTTCGTGCCCGGGCAACCGGAGATCGAGGTTCGTCTGAACGAGGAGGGCGGCCGTCTGGGCTGCTGCGCCATTGCGCTGCTCGAAAACGACAACGGCGCCGTCAAGGTGACTCGCAGAGTGGACTTCCACAAGTCTCAAGCCCCCATGGACCAAGCCTATCGCTGGGGCATGCGCTGGGGCGCGGGCTCCAAGTAACCCACTTTTCCGCGGGGCTCCGGCCCCGCCATTCGAGGTATTACCGATGTTGGCATGGCTTAAAACCAACGCTGCGAAAGCGCGTGAAACGCTTACCACCGAAGTGGCGAAGCACAAGAATCGCAGGTTCATGGATGCCACGACCGCATCCTGCGCGATGGTCGCTGCTGCAAGCGGTGGAGTGACGTCGGAAGAAAAACAGAAGATGACAGGTTTCATCTCCCAGTCGCCGGAGCTGAAGGTCTTCAATCTTGGCGATGTCATTGCATCGTTCAACGATTCGGTCAGCAAGTTCGAGTTCGATTTCCACATCGGCCAGGCGGAAGCGCTGAAGACGATCAGCAAGATCAAAGGCGACGACGGCGCGGCTCGCCTGCTGGTGCGCGTGGCCTGCGCGATTGGCGCGTCGGATGGTGATTTCGACGAGAAGGAGAAGGCGGCCTGCCGTCTGATCTGCACGGAGCTGGGCCTGCCCCCGGCTGATTTCGAACTCTAAGGTATTGCACTGTGGAAGTTACCCAACTTGGTTTTCCCCCGCTGACCATGGCGGTTTTCGTCGGCATCGCTGTAGGCGCCCTGCTGTTGGACATGGTAACCCACCGGGGCAACAAGCCGGTTTCGCTGATGAAAGCGTCCATCTGGTCGATATTCTGGATCGCGATTTCCCTTGCTTTCGCCGGCTTCCTGTACGTTGAGCACGGTGCCCATGTGGCCAGCCTGTTCGTGACCGGCTATGCCCTCGAAAAGGTGCTGAGTGTCGACAACCTGTTTGTGTTCATGGCCATCTTTGCCTGGTTCAAAGTGCCGGAAGGCCTGCGTCACCGCGTGCTTTACTGGGGCATCATCGGCGCGATCGTCTTCCGGGGCGTCTTTGTCGCGATCGGTACCGGCCTGCTGGCCTTCGGTCCATGGGTCGAGATCGTGTTCGCCGTGATAGTCGCCTGGACCGCCGTCATGATGCTCAGAAGCGGCGGCGATGAGGAGGAAGAGGAAGACTATTCCAAACACATGGCCTATCGTTTTGCGAAAAAACTGTTCCCGGTGTGGCCGAAGCTGCACGGCAACAAGTTCTTTGTCCGCCGCAAGGAGCTGGAAGTCGAGCTGCTCAAACCTGAGAACAAAGGAATGAGCCTGGCGGCGAAGGGCGGCCTGTTCGCCACGCCTCTGTTCCTGTGCCTGGTAGTTGCGGAGGTCTCCGACGTTCTGTTCGCCTTCGACTCGGTTCCAGCAGTCATCGCGGTGAGCCGTGAGCCTCTTATTGTCTACTCGGCGATGCTGTTCGCGATTCTTGGCCTGCGCACCATGTACTTTGTTCTCGAAGCACTGAAACGCTACCTGGTGCACCTGGAGAAGGCAGTGATCGCATTGCTGTTCTTCATCGCGATCAAACTTGGCCTCAACGCCACGAACCACATGTTCCACCATGGATACAACATCGACCCAAACACCAGCCTGCTAATCGTGATGGTGGTACTGGTCATCGGTATCCTTGCCAGCGTGATCTTTCCCGCAAAGGAAGAGCCCCAGGCAGAATCCAACTGAAACATCAGTAACTTAACAAGGAGTTTGAACAATGGCATTGTCTCTGCAAAAGGGCGGCAATCTTTCCCTGACCAAGACCGACCCTTCGCTGACCAGGATCATCGTAGGCCTGGGCTGGGATCCACGTGCCACCGACGGCACTGAATTCGACCTCGACGCCAGTGCGTTTCTGTTGAACGCGAGCGGCAAGGTCCGCGGTGACACCGACTTCATCTTCTACAACCAGCTAAAAAGCACTGACGGTTCTGTCGAGCACATGGGCGACAACCGTACGGGCGCCGGCGATGGCGACGACGAAATCGTCAAGGTCGACCTGAGCCGCGTCCCGGCCGACGTCGACAAGGTAGTGTTCACCGTTACCATTCACGATGCAGACACCCGCCGCCAGAACTTTGGTCAAGTCGGCGGTGCCTTCATCCGCATTCTCAACGAAGTCACCGGTGCGGAGGTCGTTCGCTACGACCTGGCCGAAGACGCGTCGACCGAAACCGCCATGATCTTTGCGGAGCTGTACCGCAATAACGGCGAATGGAAATTCCGCGCCATCGGCCAAGGTTATGCCGGTGGCCTGAAGGCGGTAGCCAACGGCTACGGCTTGAACTTCTAACCACTCATTCACTGAAGAAGGAATTGACTCATGGCTGTAAGTCTGTCGAAAGGCGGTAACGTAAGTCTGTCCAAGGAAGCGCCGGGCCTGACCGAGGTCATCGTGGGCCTGGGTTGGGATCCGCGCGTCACCGATGGCACCGAGTTCGACCTCGATGCCTCGGTTTTCATCACCGGTGAAAACGGCAAGGTGCTGACCGACGCCAGCTTCATCTTCTACAACAACAAGAAGTCGGCCGATGGGTCCGTCGAGCACCTGGGCGACAACCGTTCCGGTCAAGGTGCTGGCGATGACGAGCAAGTCAACGTCAAGCTGAACGGCCTGGCTGCTGACGTGAAGAAGCTGGTCTTCGCAGTGACCATTCACGATGCCGATGCTCGCAAGCAGAGTTTTGGCCAGGTGAGCAACGCCTACATCCGCGTCCAGAACAAGGCCGACGGTAAAGAACTGGCGCGCTACGACCTGAGCGAAGACGCTTCGACCGAGACCGCGATGATCTTCGGTGAGCTGTATCGCCATGGCGACGAGTTCAAGTTCAAGGCTATCGGCCAGGGCTTTGCCGGCGGTTTGAAACCGCTGGCCGAGGAGCATGGCGTCAGCATCGGCTGACCCATGGCGCTGTGATGAAAAAGCCCCTGCTCAGCAGGGGCTTTTTTTGTTCAGTGCCCACGACTCAGGCGATGATGCCCTTGGCCTTGGCTTCTTCAAGCCAGGAGGGGAACTCTTCCATAAGCCTGTCGTACAGGTCCTCCTCGGAGAAGTCGTGCAGGTCATCCATTGCGAAAAAGCTGCAGTTATAGACAATCCGGCCGGTCATGTTGTCCAGCTTTTCCAGGATCCCGTAGCCGGAACCACCCAGGCCCACGAACTGCCAGAAGAAAGGCTGGCCGGCAGCTTCTGTCATCAGTTTTGTAGTCGCCCGCCCTGACCTGCGCCAGGTTGTTCTTTTCGGGGCTGATTTGCGCTTTCTTGGCAAGGCTGATCAGCGCCGGAGCCGCAGCGGCTATCTTTTTCTCGAGAGAAACGGTTGCCTGGACGGGGGGTGGGAATGTACTCCCGGAGAACGCACAGGTTGCCGCGTGGCGATTACCAGGGCCGTTGATGACAAAGCGGCTCGAAGCAATGTCCTTCATCGCGCCTGCGCCATCGATGTGCGTCCTTGTGCTGTTCCAGACAGGGCGTGCTTCATGCTGCCAGGGCATTTGCCCTGGCATGACCTGCTACCGCCGGATTGTGCTAGCGGTCAGTGTCAGGAGCGAGGAGGGTTGCTCGGCGCCATCGGCCGGGACCTGCGACGTACCGTACGGCGAACAACGAGGCCAGCGGCGACCAGGATGATCAACAGGACACTGAAGAAGATCGTGTTGAAGACAGGGAAGGGCTCGCTGCGGCTGGTGGTCGCCTTGATGTCAGTGATGTTGGGAAACATCGAGAACATCTGGAAGCGCCACCCGTAATAGCGAATCACGGCCAGTTGGTTCGGATCCCTGGAGTAGTCCTGTGCTTTGGCCTGGATGTCTGCAGAGTCGAACTTGAAATACCAAGGGAAGCCCCAACCCGTGTCCTCGTTTCGGTAGACCGTTACTTCCTTGCTTGCGGGTGAAACGGAGTTGATGAAATAGACATCCCGTGTAGGCCCGTCTGCAGGGTTTTCAGCGCTGATCACTCCGTCCGCATCCATACGCTTCACCTCGACACCGGTGACGAGGACAACGTCGTGGCGGGGAAGATAGTAGTGGAAGCACATCGCGGCTGCGGCGATCAAGCCCAGACTGAGGATACCAATGGAGCGTTTAAGCCAGCGCATCAAGTCATCACCTTAGGAAAATTGGCCAATATGCAGGCAAATCGAAACCGCTGCGCAGGACAGTTGTTGCAAATCAATTCAGCCCGCCCACGGCGCGAGATCAATGCTGCCACATCCACCAATCGGGCGCCAAGGCAGCTCGGTAGCTGCTTTATACCACCCCTGTACAGCGCGTTTAAAATAGGGCGCTCCCCTCGACATCTCCACCATCCACGGTATCGCTAAAATATACGGTGCTACTGATTGCCTGCTCAATCAAATTGCGTGGCGAGACTAAAATCAAAGTTGATCAATACGCATAGGTTTAACCACTGAGCTTGCTGGGCAGGGGGAAGTTGATGACCAGAAAGCAGATTTCCAAAGAATCAACAGCATTTTATTCGACCAAAAATATAAGGGTGGTATAATTAATTCAAAAGGGGGTTCACATGTATGACGATATAAAGCGATCCTACAAGCAACTCATCGATGCAGTGCGCGAGTTCAATACAACATGGCCTTCACTTGTTATCGATGGCAAGGTCTGGCAACTACCCTTGCTGCATGAACAGCGCACACCCGATGTGATCGAAGTAAAAGCCTTGGCTGGCCAGCAGGCGATCGATGCAACAGTCGATGCGATCGGCACCTTCGAGCGCGATGTCGGACAGGCCCCCGGCACGGTCATGCGTTTGCCAGGCTACTTCCAGTTGAGCGCATCCGTGTTGCCACTTGCCCTGGATATGAATAACGCCAAGCTTCAACTCATGGCAGCGATCGAAGCGGAGCGTATCGCCCAGAACCTCACCCCCGAAATGCGTCCCCGGGTAATGCGCAGGGCTCTGGGGGCGGCCACGTTCAGCACAAAGCAGCTGCAGCGGACACTGCATGTATTTGACGGAGCGCCACGGCGTATGTCCTTCACCTGGGCAGGACATACAACAAGTAACGAGCGAATTGCCGTCGCGAAGATCCGCGAAAAATTGACTGCCGCAGCGCAGGCTCGATCCGAGAGCGAACATATTCCGGTTCAGCAGACACCCGAATATCTCGACCTGAAGATGATTGTGCACCTGGACGACACAGACATCCTTGTGAAGCACAAGAACATCGCGCCGCATCCGCGCTGCACGATCTGGTTTGGGCCTACGGGTGAGCGCTGGGACGCACAGCCGAAGGCGAACTTGCCGGTTTTTGTATTGGCAGGGGAGACGCCCATGAAATTGAGCGAGCTCAAGACCTTCGACAAATCAGCCAGGGGAGAGCGCCGCTGTGACACCAAACCGCGTGAAGCGGTATGGGCACAGCGTGATATGTACTTGCCCATTGCCGCGGCCGGACATGAGCAACATGAGGAGAAACCGTCGACAGGTAAACAAGTCTGCTCGACTTATCGTATAGGTGGGGCGACGTATCAACCGTCATGAAAATCCGTAGGTCGAGCAGCTGATAGTGACACCGAAGATCGGGACCCTCCCGTAGCAGGACCTGGATATGACCGGCATCAGAGGGAACTAACGACTGGAGAGCGGGCCCTAAAGCCCACTCATTCGAATGGAGGATCCATGAAAAAGCTGCTGTCCACTTCCCTGATTCTGGCCGCTGCACTGGGCATGGCAGCCTGTGAAAAGAAGTCTGTCGACAAAGCCCAGGACGCTCAAGCGCATAACGAGCAAGCCCAGGAGAAGATCGATTCAGCGAAGGCAGACCTGGCTCCGCCATGAAAGAGCGAGACAAGGCAGCCAAGGACAACGAGGCGGCCAAGAAAGCAGCCGCCGATGAAGCCAAGCAATTCGTACCGACCAGCCCTCAACCCGAGGGGGTCAAGCCAGAAGCTCCGCGAAACTGACCAGCGAGCAGCCAGTCAAGCCATTTGACGCTTTGTGCCCAATCCCGGGCAAGCCCGCTCCTACAGGTGTGCGGTCTGTGTAGGGAACGGGCTTCCTCGCGATGGGCTGCACAGCAGCCCCAATCAGCGCCAATTCCATAAGCTCAACATATGTAAAATAGCTGAACGGTATGTGTAACTTATCTGATACGCCTGACAAGCCCAATTAATCAAAAAACGTTTCATGTACCTTACATCTGTATCACTACTGGAACAGTCCTGCCGAAATTTTCCCTGCCATTTGATATCAATAAGGTGGCACCGTATTGAAGATCTTACATGCGGTCAAATAACATGCCAGCTCCGACCTGCCTCATATTATGATTTCGCATTGACAGCTTTTTTTTAATCGTGCCATATTCTCCTCGCAGCCAGCGCCGAACCACTATTGCAGTGGTCATCATCAATCAAGCGTTGCTGTTTAGAAAGTGCTTCGATGTTTGCTCGTTATCTGGCCTTCGCGCCTGGATTCCAGCGTCCTGGATGCTGCGTCAGCAATGATATCACTTACCTGTAACTAATCTGACTTGATCATATTTGTCTGATTTGTATCGGAGGCGGTTTCATGCTCGCTGTACGCAGTCTTATTTCCTGTGAGGGGCGGTTTCATCGGCTCGCACTCAGTGCGATCGCTCGGGTGAAACATGGCAAGCAAAGCTGATTGCTCGGCAGCCCGGCTCGGGTGGTCAGCCCTGGCTCTGTGCGCAGCAGGATTTGCCGCGCAGGCCCGTGAACACGGACCAGCCAGCGTGGCGTTCTGGTATGCCGACCACCCGCCCTTGGCCGAGCTTGCCCAATTCGATTGGGTAGTGGTTGAACCGGGGCACCTGTCGACGCGGGATGTCTCGACCTTGCGTGTACTCGGCACCAAGCCCTTCGCGTATCTGTCGATCGGTGAATTCCACGGTGATCGCCAGTTGCTCGAAGTTCACGCCGTGAGCCAGGCGAGCAGCGATATCCGCAACAATGCCTGGAACAGTCAGGTAATGGACCTGACCACGGAAGTCTGGCGCAACTATCTGTTCAAGCGGGCCGCCCAGTTGCAGGCCGAGGGCTATGCCGGCCTGTTCCTGGATACCCTCGACAGCTTCAAGTTGCTGCAGGAGTCCGACCAAGACGGCCAGCGTCAGGCCTTGGTCAGCCTGCTGCGCGAACTGCATGCCCGTCAGCCGGAACTGCAGCTGTTTTTCAACCGCGGATTTGAAGTGCTGGGTGAGCTGGACACGATTGCCGCAGCGGTGGCGGTCGAATCAGTCCATGCCGGCTGGGACGCCGTGAAAAAGCGCTATCGGCCGGTTTCCGCCGGTGACCGCAAGTGGCTCCAGACCCAGCTCGATCCCTTGCGCCAACGCCAGATTCCCTTGGTGGCCATTGACTACCTGCCCATGGAGCAACGCGCCAAGGCCCGCAAGCTGGCCAGGCAACTGAGCGCGGAAGGTTTCGTGCCGGTGGTCACCAGCCCGGAGCTGGATGCGATCGGGCTCAGTACCGTGGAAATCCAGCCATGCCGGATCGCCGTGGTGCATGACCCGCGTGAAGGTACCCCGGCCCGGCAACCCAGCCATCAGGTGCTAGGCGGCATAGTGGAAGACCTCGGCTACCGCATTGATTATCTGCCCGCCGATGACCTGCCGCGGCACCGCTTCACCGGCCTGTATGGCGGGGTGATCCTGTGGATGACCCGTGGCGCGCCGGACGACAGCAACGCCTTCAATGCCTGGCTGAATCAGCGCCTGGATGAAAAAGTGCCTTTGGCGATCATGAGTGGGCTGCCCATCCTGGACGCGCAGCTGCTGCAGCGCCTCGGCTTGAGCCTGGCGGCCCCGGGCAAGACGGGCCGTGTGCGGATTCTCACCCAGGAGCCTTCGCTGATCGGGCGGTTCGATGCGCCGCTGAAGCCGCGCAGTCGTGGCTTGGCCCGAGTTTCGACGCTGCCCGGCGGAGCGCGGCCGGCACTCGTGGTAGCCGATGCCAACGGTGGCCGCTATACGCCGGTGCTCACGGCGAAGTGGGGCGGCATGGCCTTGGCCCCCTACGTAATGAATACCGATGCCGGGCGCAGTCGATGGGTGCTCGACCCCTTCGCCTTCCTGCGCAAGGCCTTGCAGCTGCCAGCGCAACCGCGCCAGCGGGAAAGCTGCGCGGGAATCAAGACAGTCCCAACTTCCCTGCAGGCAGGTGAGTGATGCGCGACTCATCCTCAGCCGGTAATCCGCGCCTGCTCAATCCCTGGGCACTGCTTGTGGTAGCGGTGGTGGCCGGTGTAGTCCTCTGGGCAACCCTGCAAAACGAAGACGTCTTTGCACCCAACGGCCAAGGCGCTGACGAAGTGTCGGCCGGCTACGCCGAGGTCTTGCTGGGGGCGTACCCGAACAACCAGACGCTGCGCATGCAGTTGCTCGACCTGCTGCTGCAGCTTGGTGACTTCGACCGGGTACGGCAGCACCTGGACAACTGGCCAGACCCGGACAGCAACCTGCAGGCCTTCTATCAACTGGCCCACGACGCGCGACTGCTCAGCAGCACGAGCGAGACGGCCGGCAGTGTCACCCCGCAGGACTTGGTCATGCGCTTTCGCGCGCTCGACTACAAGAGCTTGCCGACGCTCCAATTGCAGCAGCTGGGGACCTTGGCCCTGGGCGCCCAAGTCCCGGGCGTGGCCGCCGACAGTTACCTGGAGCTGGCCCGCCGCGAGCCACAACGCGCGCAACAATGGTCGGAAGAGGCGGCGCGCTGGTACCTGGCGAGCCAGCAGCCAGCCCAAGCCGCGCAGTTGTATGTCCATCTGCTCGAGCAGAGCAGTGATCGCCCCCAGCGCCTGCACTACCTGGCCCGGGCCTTCAGCAGCCTGGTCGCGGCGGACCAGGGCGAGCTGGCCATCGAGTTGCTGGCTGCTGAAATCGAGGCTCAGCCCCAGATGCGGTTCGAGCCGTCGATGCTGGACCAGGCGGTCGGCGCTGCGATCGGCCACCGGCGGCCGGAACTGGCCGAGCAGTTTTTCGACCTGTGGCGCAGCCAGCAACCAGACAGCGTTGAAGTCTTGCGCAAGGAACTGCAGCAGCGCCTCGCCTTTGGCGACCTGGCCGGGGCACGCAGCGCCGGTGAACAGCTGCTTGCGCTGGCTCCGCACGACATCGAACTGCTCGAGCAAGTGGCTCTGATCGCCGAGTGGCAGCACGACTACCCGGGGGCGCTGACCTACTGGGTTGCCTCGCTCAACCTGCATGATGAGCCGGCGCAGTACGAGCATGTCTGGCGGCTGGCCCTGCAGAGCCTGCACTACGACCAGGGAATCGCGCTACTGACGAACCTCCGCGAAACCCGTGCATTGACCGACACCGAGCTGGATGCCCTGGTGTATGCCGAACAAGCCCGCGGTACGCCGCAGAACACCGAGCAGTGGCTTCAGGACTATGCACGGCAATACTCCGGTCATCGGCTGGCCTGGGTGCGGCTGCTGCAGAACCTGGAAGACTCCGGCCAAGTCGACAAGCGCCTGCAGGTGTGGAATGCCTTCGCCGGGAAGTTCCCCCTGACGATGCGCGAGCGGCTGGATTGGGCCAGCAGCCACGTCAGGCGCTCTGACCATCAAGCGGCCTGGCAGGTGATCAATGGAGTCGATAGCCGGACCGTCGATGACCTCGATTATTGGCGTGCGCGCTCGAGTCTGGCCTGGGAGCTCGGACTGGATGATGAGCTGCGCCTCAGCCTGGAACGGATGGTCCTCCAGGGAAATCTCGACAGCGGTGATGAAAGCGCCCTGATCAATCTGTACCGCCGCAGCGATCCAGAAAAAGCCCTTCGACTGGCCACCGACAGTTGGCACCGCACGGGTGAGCCGGAGCGCCTGGTCTACGCCTTGCAGCTGGCCCAGGAGATGCAGGACTGGGAGCAAGTGGCCATCTTGCTGCAGGAGGCCAACGCCGCGCCCAAGGTCGCCGACCATGCAGCGGTGCTTGCGGCTGGCGGTGCACTTGCACTGCAGCGCAAGCAACCCGAGGAGGCCGAGCGTCTGTATCGCTTGGGTCTGCAGCGCTATCCCGACAACACCCTTTTTCGAGAGCGCTTGCTGTGGCTTTACATCGATCTGGGCCGCCGCGATGACTTCAAGCCAGTGTTGCAGCAATGGCGCGCCCAGGCACGTGTCACCAGCACTCTCTGGTTGCCGTTTGCCGCTGCCAACCAGCAGTTGGGCAGGAGTCGCGAGGCCTTGGCCTGGTATGGCCGCTACCTGAAAGGCAATAGCGCCGATTGGCTCGTACTGGCGGCCTATGCCGATGCCCTCGACGCCGGCGGCTATGCAGACCGCGCCCAGCGCTTGCGGCTGCGTTTGATTCACGACATGACCCCGCAGCGCCTCGACGCCACGCCTCACGGATACGCAACATGGTTGCGCCTGCTGGCCAGCAGCTATTCCTCGCGCAGGGCTCAAGCCCAGGCAATGCAGTGGCAGGACGGCTCGCAATCCATGCTGCAGCTCTGGTTGCAGCAGATGCTTGTTCGACTGGACACCCTCGGTCAGTCGAAACAGAAAGACCCATGGCTAGCCTGGGCGCGCAGCCGCGGTCTGCACGTCGAGCGGTTCGAGCGGATTCAGGAAATCCTGCGAGGTCGAGACCGCAAGGCCTTGGAAACCCTCGTCGCCGGGGGCGAGCTGGATGCCGGGTTGCAGATCGAGGCATTGACTGTTCTTGGCCGCCCGTCCGAGGCGCTGGCCAGGAGTCTCGGGGAGCTTGGGGACGAACAACCCCAAGTCCGGCGCAACCAGCTGCGCCAGCAAGCTATCAACCTGACCGAGGCCACGCCACAAGGGCTCAGGGGCGGCTGGCGACGCCAGGACTACGGCGGCCTGATCTTCGAGGGGCCGCGTGCCAGCCTGGCCCATTACCTGGGGGAGGATTGGTATGCCCACCTGGACATGGAGCAGGGCAGGTACAGCGGTGACGTGCTCGACCGTTCTGCCTTGGGTACCGAGCGAAACGCCAGGCTCACGCTGAAGCGGCAGCTTGCAGATGGCGCGCTCGACCTGATGCTTGACGCCAGCGCGCGCGATGACGACGACCGCGCCGGGCTGGGCCTCAGCCGCAGTTGGCGGGTCACCCCGGGCGATGTGCTTGAAGCCGGCGCCGGCTGGCAGCGCAAGAATGAAGACACCGGGCTGATGCTCGCCCTGGGTCAACAGAGCGATCTGTGGCTAGGAGGGCGTCACCGCTTCTCGCCACGCGACCAGCTGTCCTGGAAGCTGGCCCAGCGCTGGTTCGACACCCGTGCCGGGGACGACCTGGGTAGCGGCCAGCAGGTCAAGCTGGAGTACCTGCATACGTTGCAGTTCGCCGGGCCCAACTGGGAGCTGCGCAGCGGCATCGATTATCAGCACAACCGCCTCGAGAACTCTTCGCTTGATCACCTGGCGACCAGCCAGGGTGGTGCCATCGAACTCGACGGACTGGGCTTGGAAAGCCCGGCGCAACTCACGGCTGCGGACTTGCTGCCGGAACGCTATGGGCAGTTCTACGTTGGCAGCGCCTGGAGGCGCGGTTTTCCCGGGGCACTCAACCGTACCCGCGGCCAGTACACGTGGCTGGTGGATCTGAACGCCGGCTGGCAATGGATCGACAACACCTTCAATTACGGCATCAGCACCGGGATCGGCATGGAGGTGATCGGTGATGACGAACTGGCACTGACCCTTGGCTATCAGTCGGCTCCGGAAGGCGGAGCCGGTCAATCCGGCGGCACCGTGAGCCTTAGTTACGCGCTGCGGTTCGGGCGCTGATCACATGCAAAGCATCAGGAGAACCACCATGCGAGCCATCCCTAGCCTGAGCCTGGCCTTGACGGCATTGCTCGTCAGCGGTTGCAGCAGTTTTACCGGCAAGACCAGCGAAGTGTTGTCCAGCGGCGCCCAATGGGCCGTGGTGCCCCTGGTCAACTATTCGCAAACACCCCAGGCCGCAGAGCGCAGCGAACAGATACTGCTCAGCGTCTTGAGCAGCCGCGGCCTGCAGCCCCGCCTGTACATCGTCCCAGGCCAAGGCGAGCTGGCCCTGATCGAAGACGTTGAGCGGCAGGCCGCTGGCCTGGAATGGGCACGGGCGCAAAAACTCGATTATGTGATCACCGGCAGCGTCGAGGAATGGCAATACAAGAATGGCTTGGACGGCGAGCCGGCTGTAGGCATCAGCTTGCGAGTGGTGCAGCCGAGCAGCGGCAAGGTGCTATGGAGCAACAGCGGTGCCCGTGCCGGCTGGTCCCGGGAAAGCCTGGCCGGCAGTGCGCAAAAGGTGCTCGACGCCCTTGTTGGTGACCTTGAATTCGAGTGAACGCGATGAAATCTCCCTATATGGACTACAGCCTCGCGCCACGTGCGAAGGGCTGGATTTCCTGGCTGGAAACCCTGTTGGTCACCGCCCTGGTCATCTGCGCCGGGCTCTGGCTAGCGCCTGAAGATCCGCTACAGGTGCACACGGAATTCCCCTGGTCGGTACTCGCGCCGATCCTGATCGGTGTGCGCTACGGCTTCGTCCGCGGGCTGCTCAGCGCCAGCCTGCTGGTGGCGACCTTCTTTGTGCTGCAACGGGACGGTTTGCCGGCCTACGCGTCGATCTCCCCTGGCTTTATCGTTGGCGTGCTGGTCTGCGGCATGCTGGTGGGGGAGGTGCGCGACCTGTGGGAGCGCCGCCTGCAGCGGCTGCAGATGGCCAACAACTACCGCCAGTACCGGCTCGACGACTTTACCCGCGCTCACCAGATCCTGCGGGTTTCCCACGACCGGCTGGAACAGCGCCTTGCTGGTAGCGACCAGAGCTTGCGCAGTGCGCTGCTGGGCTTGAACGAGCGCTTGCGCGCTCGCCCGGACGCCGACGACAACCTGGCGTTGCTCGCCGAGCCGATCCTTGCCTTGCTGGGCCAGTATGGCTCGCTGCGGGTCGCGGGCCTGTACCAGGTTGTTCCGCAGGCCAGGCCACCGGCGCAACTGACCCTGCTGGCCGCCATGGGAACGATGGATGAACCGGACGGCAACGACCTGCTCGTGACGCTGTGCCTTGAGCGCCGTGAGCTGGTCAGTGTCCTGGAAGAGGTGATCGAGGCGGGCGAGCAGTCGGCTGTGTCTTCGTTGCAGGCGTGCATCCCGCTGGTCGACACCGCAGGCCATGTGCTGGCCATCGTGGCCGTACGGCAGATGCCGTTCTTCGCCTTCCATGAACGTACGCTCAGCCTGTTGCTGCTTCTGGCCGGCCACATCGCTGACCTGCTGACGCACGACGCCGAGGTACTGCAACTGCACTGCGCGCAGGCCCGGGACTTCTCTCGCCAGCTCAAGCGCTCGCTGGTCGATAACGAGCAGCACGGCTTGCCTGCCTGCCTGTACAGCTTCGAAATCACCCGGCCCAACGTCGAGCTTGTCCGACTGTTCGAGTACAGCCAGCGCGGCCTCGATCTGCACTTGCCGCTGCGCAACGCGCGTCAGCACGATTGCCTGCTGGTACTGCTGCCACTGACCCCCAGCGAAGGTGGCAAGGGTTACCTGACGCGCCTGGGGCGGCTTATCCATGAACAGTTCGGTAGCAAGACAGACCTGCAGAGCCTGGCAGTCAGAGTGCTGGCCTATGACTTGGAATCGGCTCCGCAGCGCCTGGGACTCCGTGACTTTCTCTACAACGAGTGTGGCCTCAATGACCAGCAAGTGGCTGTTTAGCGGTGCGCTGGTCTTCGAGGCCGGCAGTTGGGCGGCGCTGGCCCTGGACCTCCCAGACCTGCGGAACGCGCTGATGTATGGCGCCAGCCACCTGCTGGGGTGTCTGTTGCTGTCTGGGGCAATCTGGCGCCTGCTGCCGGCGCGTTACCGTCAGCCGCTGCCGTGGAGTCCCTTGTTTATCTTCAGCCTGGCGTTCTTCGTGCCGCTGTTGGGCAGTCTCGGTGTCATCGCGGCGGTGTTCCCGGCCCTGTGCCTGCCGCGCAAGCGCGAGCGGCAGACCTGGCAGGCGCTGGGCATCCCCGACTTGCCCTACCGGCCCCAGGATCAGCTGCATTCTCCGTCGTTTGCCGACGCTGGTCTGCAGGATGTCCTGCGCCATGCCGTGGATCCCGAGCGGCGGTTGTCCGCGCTGCTGGCAACCCGACGCATGTCGGGGCGGGAAGCGGTGGGTATCCTCAAGCTGGCGTTGAGCGACCCGGTCGATGATGTGCGCCTGCTGGCGTACTCGATGCTCGACAAGCAGGAAAACGATATCAACCAGCGGATCGAAACCGCGCTGGTCCAGTTGAGCCAAGCCACCGAATCTGCCATTGGGCCGCTGCACGCCAGCCTGGCGCGCTGGTACTGGGAACTGGCGTACCTGGGTCTCGCTCAAGGCAGCGTCCTGGTGCATATCCTGAGCCAGGCGGCGGACCACGCCGAGCGAGGCCTGCAGGCGGGCGAGCGGGGAGAGCTGCTGCTGCTCGCCGGGCGCATCGCCCTCAGCCAGGGCGATGTACAACGCGCTCGCATGCATCTCCTGGCGGCAGAGCATGATGGTCTCGCAGCCGAGAAGCTGCTGCCTTTCCATGCCGAGATCGCTTTCGAAGACCGCCGGTACCAGGATATTCCGCGGTTGCTGCGCCAGCTGCCTGGCGACATGCAGCAACGCCCTCCCTTTGCCTTGCTTGTAAGGAGCTGGACATGAACGCTATCGACAATGAATCGCCTATCGCCGATGTCTGCCTGTTGCTCGAGGGCACCTGGCCCTATGTGCGGGGGGGCGTCTCCAGCTGGATTCACCAGATGATCCTCGGCTTGCCCGGGGTGACGTTCTCCGTGCTGTTCATCGGTGGCCAGCGCGAGGCCTACGAGCAGCGGCGCTACGAGGTCCCGGACAATGTCGTGCACATAGAGGAAGTCTTTCTCGCGGATGCCTGGCACCAGCCCCAGCTCAAGTACGCCGAGCACAAGGCCTCGCTGGACGAGCTGAGCGAGTTGTTCCGCTACCTGCATCATCCAGACACCCCCACGCGGGACGCGGGCAAGCGGGTGATCGATGCCTTGGCCAGCGGACGAATCCGCCTGGACGATGTGCTCTACAGTCGTGCCAGCTGGGCGGCCTTGACCGATGGCTATCGCCAGTACTGCGCCGACCCCTCGTTCATCAACTATTTCTGGACACTGCGTACCGCGCAGTCACCCTTGCTGATGCTCGCGGACGTGGCACGCCGGCTGCCGCGGGCGCGCCTGCTGCATTCGATCTCCACCGGCTATGCCGGTTTGCTCGGCAGTCTGCTCAAGCAGCGCTGGAAGTGCAGCTTCCTGCTCAGCGAGCACGGCATCTACACCAAGGAGCGCAAGATCGACCTGGCCCAGGCCAGCTGGATCGACGAGTCCAGCCGACATGCGCTGAACGACAGCCTGGACCGCGGCACCGGACACATCCGTCAGTTGTGGGTACGTTTTTTCGAGCGAATCGGCTACCTCGTCTACGAGAGTGCGAACCGCATCATCGCGCTCTATGACGACAACCGTCAGCGCCAGATCAAGGAGGGAGCCCCCGCCGAGCGCACCGAGGTGATACCCAATGGCATTGACCCGGCGCAGTGGACCCAGGCGCTTGGCGCGCGCGCAGCAGGCATCGCTCCGGTAGTCGGGTTGATCGGACGGGTGGTGCCGATAAAGGACGTAAAGACCTTCCTGCGGGCCATGCGCGGGGTGGTCACGGCCATGCCCGAGGTGCAGGGCTGGATTGTCGGGCCGGAGGAAGAAGACCCGGACTATGTTGCCGAGTGCCGCAGCCTGGTTGCCAGCCTGGGCCTGGAAGAGAAGGTGCAATTCAAGGGTTTCCAGCGCATTCAGGACGTCCTGCCGCAAATGGGGCTGATGGTGCTTACCTCGATCAGCGAAGCGCAGCCGCTGGTCATCCTCGAGGCATGGGCTGCCGGTACACCGGTGGTCAGCAGTGATGTCGGCTCGTGCCGCGAGATGATCGAGGGTGGCAATGCCGCCGACCGCGACCTCGGTCATGCCGGTGAAGTGGTCGCGATCGCCGATCCTCAGGCTACCGCCCAGGCCATCGTTGACCTGATGCGCGACCCCGACCGCTGGCAAGCGGCGCAGGCCGTCGGCCTGGCGCGCGTTCACCGGTACTACACCGAAGACTTGATGATCGAGCGTTATCGCCGCCTCTATCACAACGCCATGGGGGCTGCCTGAATGGCCGGCATCGGCTTCGAACTGCGCAAGATCCTCTCCCGCGACTCCTACACAGCGACGTTGCATGCCTACGTCTACGCAGGCCTGATCAGTTCCGGACCGTGGGTGCTTTCGATCCTCAGCGTGATGCTGGTGGGGGTGATCAGCCTGAGCCTGGTCGTACCCGAGATGTTGATCCGCCAGTTTTTCATCACCGTAACCTACCTGATGGCCAGTTCGCTGATTCTTACGGGTGGCTTGCAGTTGTTCTTCACGCGCTTCGTGTCCGACCGCCTGTTTGAAGGCAAGCACGACGAAGTGTTGCCCAACCTCGTGGGCATCCTGCTTCTGGTCACCTTGGGCGCCGGGTTGCTGGGTATCGTACTGCTCGCAGCGCTTTTCGATCAGCCACTGATCTACCGTCTATTGGTATTGGCCAACTTCGTGGTGCTGTGCAATCTGTGGCTGGTACTCATCTTCCTGTCCGGCATGAAGGCCTACAACCGCATCCTGCTGGTGATGGTGCTGGGCTATTCAGTCATGGTGGGCAGCGCCTTTGTCCTGCATTTCCTGCGGATGGAAGGGTTGCTATTGGCTCTGCTGCTAGGCCACAGCGCGCTGCTGTTCATGTTCCTGTTCGAGATCCTGCGCGAGTATCGCGCCGAGAAAATGGTAGCGTTCGACTTTCTCGACCGGCGCAAGGTATTCATCAGCCTGCTCTTCACCGGCCTGAGCTACAACCTGGGTATCTGGGTCGACAAATTCATCTTCTGGTTCAACCCGCTGACGTCCAGCCAGGTGATAGGCCCACTGCGGGCCTCGGTGCTGTATGACCTGCCGATCTTTCTGGCCTACCTGGCGATCATTCCCGGTATGGCGGTGTTCCTGGTAAGGATCGAAACCGACTTCGCCGAGTGGTACGACCGGTTGTACCGTGCCGTGCGTGAAGGCGAACCACTGCAGCACATCACCCAGCTCAAGGGCGAGATGACACTCGCGATTCGCCAGGGCCTTCTGGAAATCTGCAAGGTGCAGGGGCTCACCGTTGTGCTGTTGTTTCTTTTTGCGCCGCGTCTTTTAGGTTGGCTGGGAATCTCCAGCTACTACTTGCCCTTGTTCTACATCGACCTGATCGGCGTGAGTATCCAGGTAGTATTCATGGCCATTCTGAACGTATTTTTCTATCTCGATAAACGCGTGATCGTGCTCGAATTGTGTGGGATGTTCGTGGTGCTCAATGCGGCACTCACGGTACTGAGCCTGTATCTGGGGCCGAGTTTCTTTGGCTATGGGTTTACGTTTTCGTTGCTGGCTTGCGTGATGCTGGGCTTGGTGAGGTTGTCGAGAACGCTGGAGGACCTGGAATATGACACGTTCATGCTTGCGCAACGATAGCGGCGACCTGGGAGGGCCCACTCAGCAAAACGGTGTTGTTATCGAAGCGGTACACACACACGGAAAATCGTGCCCTTTTCCAACCCCGACTCCACTGTGATCCTGCCACCATGGCTCTCGACGATCTGGGAGGCGATGAACAACCCCAGCCCCAGTCCGGCAGATGCTCCCTTTTCCCCAGCGGCGTAGGTGGAAAAACGACCTTCAGGATTGAAGAGATAGGGCATGGCGCTGGCCGGAATAGGTTCACCTTGATTCTGCACGATGAATTGAGCTTCGCCTGCGCCAGCAATCAGGGAAACCATGATGGGTTGTCTGGAGCCCCCATGACGTATCGCGTTCACAATCAGGTTCGAAAATACCTGCGCCATGCGCGATGAGTCGAACTGTCCGGTGATAGCCCTGATTTCCTGGGCAATGATTTGTACTGTCGGATGTGCCGTACGAAGTTCTTCAAGAGTGGAGTCGCACACCGCGCCCAAGTCCGTAGGTTCCAGATGCACCGGGATGCCTGTCCCCAGGTTACAGCGCGCAAGGTCAAGGAGATCGAGCACCATACGATTGGCACGATTGGCGCTCGCGCAGATCTGATCGGCGAGATGTCTTTCGCGCTGACCAAGGCTGTGGTTCTTCTGGAGCAGCTCTCCGGCCATCAGCACTGCACCGAGTGGAGAGCGCAGGTCATGGCCCAGCACCGCCAGAACAGTCTTCCGCGTCTCCTGAACGGCCTGGCCGTAGGCCGCCACGGACTCTACCAGGGCCTGATCTATCGCCTCATTGAAACGGATCATGTCCTGAAGTTGATGAAGGTCGCCATCGAACTCTTCGGCGAGCCATAGTCTGAGCACGCTAGACCTTAGCGCGCGATATTCCGAAACCATCTGATCCATTGTGAAGCCTGACACCAGGCGCCCGGTTGCGTGAGTCTGCGCGGCGGTATCGTGATTGCTCACAGGCCCATGGCCGTGAGACTTCGTTATCTGCTGCTGCTCACTCTGAAAGGTGCCCATATCCGCCGCGACTGCTCTTAACATGAATTCGGCATGGTTGCGCAGCTGCTTGGCAGTCATCGCTGGCAAAGGGGTTTCCACCGACCTCGCGAAGTCCTCCCACGCCTGCAGGATTGACTCTAGGTTGGTAAGAATGAAGTCGTGTAGTCTCATGTAATCCTTTAGCTCCTACCGCATCGAGAATAAAGCGTCTTGGGCAGGCTGGTTGGGTCAGCCTAGCGGAGCAGGCGTACGCTGGCAAATGGCTCCAGACCTGGTGAGGAGGCACGACGATGCCGCAAGCAGACGTTCTTGTTGCAGGAGCTGGTCCTACCGGACTGATCCTTGCTCTCTGGCTCACCCGGCAAGGAATCAAGGCACGGATCGTGGACAAGAGTAGCGGCCCGGGGGAAACCTCGCGCGCCATGGCTCTCCAGGCACGCACCTTGGAGCTTTATCGCCAGCTCGGCATGGCCGATGCGGTGATCGAGGCAGGGTACAAAACCCCGGCCATGAACATGTGGGCACTTGGAAAGCGTAAAGCGCGCATTCCCTTGATTGACGCAGGCGGGGGGATCTCTCCCTATCCTTACGTGCTGATATATCCCCAGGATCGGCATGAACGGCTGTTGGAGCGGCAGCTACAGTCCCTTGGGGTCGAGGTTGAACGCCAGACCGAGCTCCTGTCGTTCAAGGACGATGGCACCCAGATTTCCGCCGTCTTGAAACATGCGGACGGCCACGAGGAGACATTCACAGCGTCCTACGTTGCCGGATGCGATGGTGCCCGCTCGCTTGTCCGGCATCAGATTGGAGGCGGATTCGAGGGCGGAACCTACAAGCAGCTTTTCTACGTTGCGGATGTCAGCGCCAGCGGCGTCGAGCCGGCTGGAGAAGGGCATATCGCTTTTGACGAGTCCGACTTCGTGCTGATGCTCTCTTACGGTGAGGCTGACCAATATCGCCTGATCGGCACGGTTCGTGATGAGCGCTCGGAGCATCCAGAGACGCTGACGTTCGCGGATGTCGGCCATGAAGCGATCAATGGCTTGAACATCAAGATCCGCAACGTGAACTGGTTTTCCACCTATCGAGTCCATCACCGGGTCACGGATCACTTCCGGCGTGGCAGAGCGTTCCTGCTAGGAGACGCTGCCCACGTCCATAGCCCGGCGGGTGGGCAGGGTATGAACACTGGGATCCTGGACGCCATCAACCTGGCGTGGAAGCTCGCGGCGGTCGTGAAAGGCGCGGCGTCCGACACCTTGCTAGACAGTTACCAGGCTGAACGCCAGGCATTTGCCCACAAACTTGTAGAAACCACCGACAAGCTGTTCACCTTCGCGACCGCTCAGGGCAGCTTTGCCAATTTTGTGCGCACGCGCATAGCCCCTGTCTTTGCAAGCGTTGCCTACAAGAGTGAAAGCGTCCGCGAATACCTGTTCCGGATAGTTTCCCAAACCACGCTCAATTACCACGACAGTCCGTTGAGCGAAGGCAAGGCGGGTGAGGTGCGAGGGGGTGACCGCTTGCCATGGGTGTCGGTGTCCGGCGTCGATAACTATGAGCCGCTCACTGCACTTGGCTGGCAGGTTCACGTCTATGGCGAAGCACAACCCGACTTGGCAGCGTGGT
Source organism: Pseudomonas sp. JE3303 (assembly GCF_056312565.1). Lineage (NCBI taxonomy): Bacteria > Pseudomonadati > Pseudomonadota > Gammaproteobacteria > Pseudomonadales > Pseudomonadaceae > Pseudomonas > Pseudomonas sp. JE3303. The sequence goes on along the minus strand of NZ_JBWGIF010000003.1, from coordinate 213,344 downwards.
GCATGCAACAGGGCGTGGCCCTGCACATCTTCGCTTGGCAGCAGGAACACCATGACGCCGGGCTGGCCAGGAATGCTGTCTATCTTTTGCGCCCTGATACCTACGTCGCCCTGGCACAACCCCAGGGGACGACGGCAGTGTTGAGCCGGTACTTCAGCGAGCATGGACTTCCAGTGTCCGTTTGAAATCTGGCCACGCGCACCTATGACGACAGGTCACAGCAGGTGTGAAACGTTAACGGTATGAATGCGCTCACGGCAGCCGTAGTCTCTAACCGTGTTCACATGCTTGCTTGAACCGCTGGTTAATTACAAATCCAATAATTGAATCGTCGAAAAACTGCTTGTTCCGTTGAATGTATTTCATCCGGACAGATTCGATATCGATTCATGGCGCACTCTACGCCGCGCGCCAAACCAGGAGATAACAATGATAAAGAAGCACTGGGCTTCATCCTTCTGCGCCGTCCTGACCTTGAGCGTATCCATGGCATCTCATGCAGATGTGAAACTGGGTGCGCTGTATCCTTTCAGCGGTGCACTGGCGCTGTTGGGCGATGAAAGTTTTCGCGGTTTGGAAATCGCGGTGGCCGAGCGCAACGCTGCCGGTGGTTTGAAGGGCGAGAAAATCGAGCTGCTCAAGGCTGACGCAGTTGACGCCGGCCAGGCCGTAGGCGCTGCCCGTAAACTGACTTCAGTGCAGAATGTCACAGCCGTCTTCGGCAGTTACTCCTCAGCGTTATCGTTCGCCGCGACGCAAGTGACCGAAATGGCCGGGGTGCCTTTCTTCGAGCTCGGGGCTGTGTCGGATGAAATCACCGAGCGTGACCTGAAATACGTGATGCGCAGCAACCCGACCGCTAAAAACTTTGCCGAAGGGACCATCACCGCGATTACCAAGATCGTCGCGCCCTCGCTCAAGCTCGACCCCAAGCAGCTGAAAGTTGCCATCATCCATGAGGACGCGCTTTACGGCACCACCATTGCCGGGTTCCAGAAAAAGCTGGCCCAGGAGCAGGGCCTCAATGTAGTTGAAGTCCTGCCGTATTCCGCCAAGGCGGTTGACCTGTCTTCGCTGATCCTGCGGCTCAAGGGCGCGCAGGCTGACGTGGTGCTGCAGACCAGCTACCAGAACGATACGACGCTGTTCTTCCGCCAGATCCGCGAGGCGGGCTTCAAGCCCAAGGCCCTCATTGGCGCAGGTGGTGGCTATTCGATGCAGGACACGCTGAAGGTGGTAGGCGCGCAACACATGGAAGGCGTCCTGGACGTTGATTTCCCGCAGTTCCAGACCAACGAGGCAGGGGCCCCGGGCATCAGTGACTTTGCCAAGGCCTACAAGCAGCGCTACGGCACCGAGCCGCGCTCCGGGCACAGCCTGATCAACTACGTCGGGGCGAAGATCTTCCTCGATGCCATGGACACCGCCAGCTCGCTGGAGGCGGATGCGCTGCGCGAAGCGGTTGCCCGCATCGATATTCCGTCTGGCCAGACCGCTGCCGGCATCGGTGCCAAGTTTGCCGCCAATGGCCAGAACGAGCGTGCCCATACCTCGGTCATGCAATGGCAGGACGGCGTGTTGAAAACCATCTATCCCGAATCGGCGGCCGTTACCCAAGCGCGCTTTACCGATCACCCTTGAACTGTTGGTTCGTTCGGGGCTGTCCCATCAGCCTCGCGAACCCGTTTGCTCGTCAAGAGGGCGCATTGTGGAAATTTTTATTCAGCTTGTTCTGAACGGCCTGCTGCTGGGCGGCACATTGGCGATCATCAGTATCGGTCTGACACTGATCTTCGGCATTGTGCGGGTGGTCAACTTTGCCCATGGCGAGTTCCTGATGATCGGCTTGTATGCGGTCTACCTGATGAACAGCTCGTTCGGCATTCACCCCTACATCGCAATCATCCCCGCTACGCTGCTGCTGTTCGCCGCCGGAGCGGTGATGCAGCGTTTCATCATCCAGCCGCTGCTCAGCGCTGAAGGGCACATCCAGATCTTCGCCACCGTCGGTGTCTCGATCGCCTTGATGAACGGCGCGTTGCTGCTGTTCGGCGCTGACGTCAAGACTGTCCAGGGCATCACCTTGGGCACCACGTCGGTGGCCCTGGGGCCGTTTCGTGCCAGCAGCGGGCAGTTGATCACCTTTGCCGTGTCATTGGCGATGGTCGCAGGCTTGCACTGGTTCCTGCAGAGCACTTTCCTCGGCCGCGCCGTGCGCGCTACCGCCCAGCACCGCAATGCCGCGCAGCTGATGGGCGTCGATGTGAAGAAGATCTACATCTTCGCCTTTGGCCTGGGCTGCGCCTGCCTTGGGGTTGCGTCAGGCCTGATCGCCCCGCAGTACCCGGTATTCCCCACCGTGGGGACGTTCTTTGTGCTGACGGCCTTTGTCATCGTCGTGCTCGGCGGGCTGGGCAGCTTATCCGGTGCGCTGCTGGGCTCGATGGTCATCGGCATCGTCGACAGCCTGGCGGGCTACTACATCGCTCCAGACCTGAAGGAAGTCGTCTACTTCGTGATCTTCCTGGCCATCTTGGTGTTCCGTCCGACCGGCTTGTTCGGTGCCGGCCGCGGGTCTGAATAAGGATAAATGGTCATGAATATCTTGCATCCACGCGTTTACGTAAGCCTGGTCATCCTCGCATCGCTGCTGCTGATCCCGATCAGCGTCGGCTCACCCTTTGTGTATCACCTGTTCATTCTGATCTGCAGCTACGCCGCACTGGCGAGCGCCTGGAACATCGTTGGCGGTTTCGCCGGCCAGTTGTCGCTGGGTCACGCGGTGTTCTATGGCGTAGGCGCCTACACCACCACCTTGCTGATGATCAATTTCGGCTTGAGCCCATGGTTTGGCATGTTCATCGGAGCGGCGCTGTCTTCGCTGGTGGCCGTGGTGATCAGCTGGCCGTGCTTCCGTCTGCGCGGGCCGTTCTTTGCGCTGGCGACCATCGCCGTGCTGGAAGTGGTGCGTCTGGTCACCATCAACCAGCACGACATCACGGGCGGTGCGGCCGGCATTGGCGTGCCGTTGAAGCTGGGCTTCGAGTGGATGCTGTTCCGCCCACGCTGGCCCTACCTGCTGATCGCCTTCGGTTTTCTGATCATCACTCTGGCGGTGTCCTGGAAGATCAAGACTTCCCGCCTGGGCTACTACCTGATCGCGGTCCGTGAGCGCGAAGATGCTGCGCATGCGGTAGGCGTCAATTCGGTGAAAGTGAAGCTGATCGCCGTGGTGTTGTCGGCGTTCCTCACCAGCCTGGTGGGCAGTTTCCACGCGATGTACCTGACCTTCATCGAGCCAGGCTCGGTGTTCTCGCTCGACCTGTCGATCCAGATCGCCATGTTTGCCTTGATCGGTGGTTTGGGCACGGTATCGGGCCCATTGATCGGGACCATTCTGGTACTGCCGCTGGCCGAGCTTGCCCGGGGCTGGCTCGGTGACATGGGCAGCGGCGTGCATGGCCTGGTCTACGGCATCGTACTGGTGGCCGTGGTGCTGACCATCCCACAGGGGCTGGTGGGGCGCTTTGGCGGACGCGTGTTCGGCTGGATCGATGCTTTGCCAGGCGGCAGCAAGCCACTGGCCAAACCCACGCCGCCGAGCACGGCCCAGGTGCAACCCGTGGTCTCGGCTACCAGAGGCGAACCTGTTCTGGTTGCCGAAAACCTGCATAAGTTCTTCGGTGGCCTGCACGCGACCAACGATGTCTCGCTGAGCCTGGCCGAGGGCGAAATCGTGGGCGTCATTGGTCCCAACGGGGCGGGCAAGACGACCGTGTTCAACCAGCTCTCCGGTTTCCTGGTGCCGTCCAAGGGGCGGGTGAAAGTGCGCTTGCCTGACGGTGAGTGGGTCACTCCGCGCAGCCCGGCCGAATTCGCCAAGGCTGGCATTGGCCGCACCTTCCAGATCGTTCAACCGTTTGCTGATCTCAGCGTGAGCGAGAACATCATGCTCGGGGCGTTCATGCACACCGCCGATGCCCAGCAAGCACGGGCGATTGCGGCTCAGGTAGCAGAGCTGACCGAGCTCACGGCACTGCTCGATACCCGCGCGCGCAACCTCACGGTGGGAGGCATGAAGCGCCTGGAGATGGCACGTGCGTTGGCAACCCGGCCGCGGATCCTGTTGCTGGATGAGGTCATGGCCGGACTCAACCCTACCGACGTGGTCAAGGCCATCGAGGTAATCCGCCGGGTGCGCGACTCGGGCGTCAGCGTGCTGATGATCGAGCACTTGATGCAAGCCACCATGAGCCTGTCGGACCGGATCATCGTCATCAGCTCGGGCTCGCTGCTGATGCAAGGGGCCCCGCAGGATGTCATCAGCGATCCGCAAGTCATCGAGGCCTACCTGGGCAAGGAGTACAGCCATGCTTAAGCTGAACAATGTGCATGCCGGATACGGCGGCACGGAGATCCTGCGCGGCGTCTCGTTCGAAGTGAATGCAGGCGAGGTGATTACCATCGTCGGCGCCAATGGCGCCGGCAAGACCACGACGCTGCGCAGCCTGTGCGGCATCGTCGAACCGTCCCAAGGGACAATCGAGTTCGAAGGCCGGCGTATCGATGGCAGCCGGCCGGACGAAATCGTCGCCGCCGGCATGACCCTGATTCCAGAGGGGCGCCAGCTGTTCCCGTTCCTGAGTGTGCGCGACAACTTGCTGATGGGTGCCTACAAGCGCAGCGCCCGCCGACACTACAAGAAACGCCTGGATGACATTCTGGATCTGTTTCCACGGGTGCGCGAGCGCCTGGAGCAGAACGCCGGGACCTTGTCGGGGGGTGAGCAGCAGATGGTCGCCATCGCCCGCGGGCTGATGGCCGAGCCCAAGCTGCTGATGTTCGACGAGCCATCGTTGGGCCTGTCACCGCTGCTGGTGTCCCAGGTATTCGAGATCATCAACAAGATCCTCGCGCTGGGCACCACGGTGCTGATCGTCGAACAGAACATTGTCCATACCTTGCGTATCGCCAACCGTGGCTATGTGTTGGAGAACGGAGAGGTGGTGCTCAGTGGCACCGGACAGGAGCTGCTCGACAATCCGCACGTCAAACGTGCCTACCTGGGGCTCTAGCCGTGCCCGGACTTTCAGCTCGACAGCTCACCTCAGAGGTAACCATGAACACACTTCGGCATGCTGACCGCGTTGTCCTGATCACGGGCGCGGGCGGTGGTATTGGTGCGGCGATCGCACAGCTGTATTGCGAGGAAGGCGCGCGCGTCGCACTGCTCGATTTCGATCAACAGAAGCTCCAGGAGCAGGGCGAGCGGCTGCGCGCCGCCGGCCACGACGTCGCCTGGGCCACTGCCGACGTCGCTGATCATGCCCAGTGCCTGCACGCCTGTGAGCGCTTGACCGCTGCACTTGGCCCGATCGACACGCTGATCAACAATGCCGGGGTATCGCCCAAGCATGACGGGGCACCTGCCGCCATCTGGGAGATGGATCCGCAGGAGTGGCAGCGCGTGGTCGGGATCAACCTCAGCGGGCCGTTCAACCTGGTACGCGCCTTGACCCCGTCCATGGTGCAGCGGCGTTTTGGCCGCATCGTCAACATGTCCTCGGTAGCGGGCAGCGCGTTCCTGCCGATCGTGGCGGCGCACTACAGCGCGACCAAGGCGGCGGTGATCGGGTTTACCCGGCACCTCGCCGGTGAGCTGGGACCTTACGGCATAACCGCCAACGCGCTTGCGCCCGGCCGCATCGAAACGCCGCTGCTGATGAGCGTATCGGCTGAAGCAAACCAGGCGGTGGTCGAGCAGACGCCCTTGCGCCGGCTGGGCACGCCCATGGAGGTGGCACGCGCGGCCTGCTTCCTGACCTCGAATGAAAGCGAGTTTGTCACCGGACAAGTGCTCGATGTGGCGGGCGGCTGGCTGATGCGCTAGCTCGGAACCCATTTCCGGCCGTCATGGCGGACAAGTAGCTGGCAATACGTCATCGGCCAAGTAGTCATGCCGGGCGGACACGCTCGCGCTCAAGAAATAGAAAAAGTGAATCTCGGGAGCGAACATGAAGAAAAATTTTATCGCTGGAGAGTGGATCGAAGGTGTCGATATCAATGTGAATATCAACCCTTCCGATACCAATGACATTGTCGGCGAGTATGCCCGGGCGGATGCAGCCCACGCGCTGATGGCCGTCGAGGCGGCGTCGGCGGCGGCAGGCGCGTGGGGCCGGGCAAGTGCCGAAGTGCGCAGTGACGCGCTGGACCGTATCGGCAGCGAGATCTTGAACCGCCGGGAAGAACTCGGCTGCCTGCTGGCCCGGGAGGAGGGCAAGACCCTGCCTGAGGCGGTCGGCGAGGTAGTGCGTGCCGGGCGTGTGTTCAAGTTCTTTGCCGGCGAAGCACTGCGCCTGTCCGGCGAGCGGCTTGCGTCGATCCGCCCGGGCGTCGAAGTCGATGTGCGGCGCGAGCCTGAAGGGGTGGTGGGCATTATTACCCCGTGGAACTTCCCGATTGCCATCCCGGCCTGGAAAATCGCCCCAGCGCTGGCCTTTGGTAACGCAGTGGTGTTCAAGCCGGCTGATCTGGTCCCGGGCAGCGCCTGGGCATTGGCCGAAATCATTGCCCGTGCCGGCGCGCTGCCGGCCGGTGTGTTCAACCTGGTCATGGGTCCGGGCTCGAAGGTCGGCGATGTCCTGGCCACATCCGCCAAGGTACGTGCGCTGAGCTTCACCGGTTCGACCGCGACCGGCCGCAGTATCGGCATGGCCTGCATGGCGCGCGGCGCCAAGGTGCAGCTGGAAATGGGCGGCAAGAACCCACTGATCATTCTCGACGATGCCGACCTGCAACACGCGGTCGAGGTGGCGGTGAGCGGCTCGTTCTTCTCGACCGGGCAGCGTTGCACGGCGTCAAGCCGGTTGATTGTCCAGGCCGGCATTCACGACCGCTTTGTCGAGGCGGTTACGCAGCGGCTGCGCTCGCTCAAGGTCGACCATGCCTTGGCCGACGGTTGCGAAATGGGCCCGGTGGTCTCCGAGGCCCAGCTGCAGCAGGATTGCGACTACATCCAGGCCGCACAGCAGGAAGGCGGGCGACTGGTGTTTGGCGGTGAGCGGCTGCAGCGGGCTACGCCCGGCTATTACCTGTCGCCTGCGCTGATCAGCGAAACCTCCAACCAGATGCGCATCAACCGCGAGGAGGTCTTCGGGCCGGTGGCCAGCGTCATACGGGTCGGCGACTACGAGGAGGCACTGACGCTGGCCAACGACACCGAGTTTGGCTTGTCGTCCGGCATCTGCACCACGTCGCTCAAGTACAGCAGTGACTTCAAGCAACGTTCCACTGCCGGCATGGTGATGGTCAACGTGGCGACGGCGGGCGTCGATTATCACGCCCCCTTCGGTGGCCGCAGGAACTCGAGCTACGGCTCGCGTGAGCAGGGTGCCTACGCCAAAGAGTTCTACACCTCTGTCAAAACCTCCTACACAGTGGCCTGATGAAATGAACAAGGTTAAGCAGATCAGTGGCAGCACCCGGGTCTACGCCATCATTGCTGACCCCATTCACCACGTGCAGACGCCCGAGGCCATCAATCGCCTGTTCGTCGAGCGTGGTGACGATCGAGTGATGGTGCCGTTTCATATCCGCGCCGCCGACCTGCCAGGCGTGGTCGATGGGCTGCGCGGTATCCAGAGCCTGGATGGCTTTATCGTCACGGTACCGCACAAGACTGCGATGCTCGAGCTGTGCGATTCGTTATCCGCAGCTGCGCGCATGGTCGGTGCCGTCAACGTCATCCGGCGTGACCAGCATGGCAGGCTGCATGGCGACATCCTGGATGGAGCGGGCTTTGTCGCGGGCCTGCGTCAGCGCCAGATCGATCCGGCGTGTATGTCGGTTTACCTGGCAGGGGCAGGCGGCGCGGCCAAGGCGATCGCGTTCGCGCTGGCCGAAGCGGGCGTGGCGAAGCTGACGATTTTCAACCGCACCGCAGACAAGGCGCAGATGCTGATCAAGCGCCTGGCCGAGGAATTTGCCGGGGTCGAGCTGTGTGTCGGCAGCGACGATCCTTCAGGCCATGATCTGGTAGTCAACAGCACTTCGCTGGGGCTGCGCGAGGGTGATGAATTGCCATTCGACGCCAGCGCGCTCAACCCTTCGCAGATTGTTGCAGAAATCATCATGCAGCCGGCGATGACGCCTTTGTTGACGGCCGCGCTGGAAAAGGGCTGCCGGATCCAGGATGGCATGCCGATGCTGCTCGGCCAGATCGAACTGATGGCCGCCGCCATGGCCGCGAACGAGGATGAGTCGAATCATGAGCACATTTGATTACGTCATCGTCGGCGGCGGCACCGCTGGCTGCATCCTCGCCAATCGCCTCACGGCCTCTGGCAAACACAGCGTATTGGTGCTTGAGGCGGGGGGAGAGCCCAAGGGCTTCTGGATTCCGATTCCGGCCGGTTTCAGCAAGCTGATGGTCGACAAGCGCTACAACTGGCGCTTCAAGACCCAGGCTGAAGACAATACCCAAGGCCGTGAAATCAGCGTGCCGCGTGGCAAGGGGCTCGGTGGCTCGACATTGATCAACGGCATGATCTACGTGCGCGGCCAGCCAGCCGACTACGATGCCTGGGAAGCCGCAGGGGCCAGGGAGTGGAACTTCGCCACCCTCAAGCCGTACTTCAAGAAGCTCGAGACTTACACCCAGGGTGACAGCAGCCGCGGTGATCAAGGCCCGATGCACATCCACCAGGTCACCGAGCGATACCCGATCGCCGATGCGTTTCTCCAGGCCAGCGTCGAGGACGGCCACCTGCACAACCCCGACTACAACGGTGAGACCCAGACCGGCTTTGGTTACTACCAGGTTGCCCAGCACAAGGGACGGCGCTGGAGTGCAGTCGATGGCTACCTGAAGCCTGCGCGCGCCCGAGCCAACCTGCACATTCAGACCGGTGCCCACGTGCTGCGCCTTGAACTGAAGGACAAGCGTTGCACGGGCTTGACGTACCGCGTAGGCAACCAACAACGGAGCGTGACCGCCCGCATAGAGGTGATCCTCTGCGCAGGCGCCATCCAGTCGCCACAGATTCTCGAGCTCTCGGGGATCGGCCGGCCTGATGTGCTGGGCCGTGTCGGCATTGAAGTCAGGCACCGCCTCGAGGGTGTCGGCGAAAACTACATCGACCATTTCGCCACGCGGATGAACTGGCGGCTGAAGAACACCCTGACCCTCAACGAGATGGCGCGTGGTTGGCGCCTTGGACTGGCCGTAGCCGAATACTTCACTCGACGTACCGGCATCCTCACGCTGGGTACCGGCCTGGTGCATGGTTTCGTCAAGACCGAGCCCGAGATGGCCACGCCGGATGTGCAGTACTTCGTGGTGCACGCCAGCTACGCCAACGCCGCCGATCGCATCCTGGACCGGCACCCCGGGTTCACCATCGGCGTCAGCCAATTGCGCCCAAGATCCAAGGGCAGCATTCATATACAGTCAAGCGATCCGCAGGTCATGCCCGCCATCCGGCCCAACTTCCTGACCGAGGAGCAGGACTGCAAAAGCCTGATCGAGGGGATGAAAATTGCCCGCAGGATCATGCAGCAGCCGGCGATGCAGGCTTTCGTCGAAGCCGAAACGAGCCCCGGCGCGGATGCGCGGACTGATGAGCAGTGGCTGGCATTCGCCCGCGCAACCGGGCAAACCATCTATCACCCGCTGGGCACGTGCCGCATGGGTGAGGACGACGAGGCAGTGGTCGACTCGAGCCTGCGTGTGCATGGGCTGCAGGGGCTGCGAATCGTCGATGCTTCGGTCATCCCATCGATGGTGTCAGGAAACATCCAGGGCGCAGTGATGGCGGTAGCTGAACGCGCTGCCGACTTGATCCTCGGTACCGCTACAGCGTGATCATCAACGGCTGAGCGGACACTACCAAGGCCGCTCGGCAAGCTTTTGCTCAAGGAAATCGCGAAATACCCGGATGCGTGGGCTCAGGTGCTTGCGGTTGGGGTAGACCATGTAGATGGGCTCTTTCTCATCCAGTGCATAGTCTTCCAGCAACGGTACAAGATCCCCGCATTCGATGTCCTGGCCTATGTGAAAGCGGGCCAGCTTGACGATACCGGCGCCCGACAGCGCCATCTGCCGCAGCAGGTCACCCTGGGCGAACGAGGCCTTGGCGCTGACCGGTACCCGCGTGCGCTGGTTGTCGAGCAGGAACTCCCAGTTGTTCCAGGCACTCTTGAAGCTGAAGTTGAAGCAGTCGTGATGCGCCAGCTCGCCGGGGGTGGCGGGTACGCCGCGCCGCGCCAGGTAGTCGGGAGAGGCGCAGATGATCCACGCACTTTCGCCCATCTTCCTGGCAATACGTGAGGAATCCGGCAGCATGCCGCTATGAATGGCGATATCCAGTCCTTGGTCAAAGTGGTCGACGTATTGGGGGCCGACCTGGATATCCACGCTCAGGGCAGGGTAGCGGGACAGGAACTCCGCCAGCCACGGGAGGATCTGGTGCTTGGCGAAGGTCGCCATGGTATGGATCCGCAGGGTGCCGCTGACCCGATTGGGGAATGCCTCGGCCAGTGAGTCGGCTTCGGCCATGGCATTGATCACCTCCCGCGCGCTGACCAGGTAGGCGGTGCCTTCTTCGGTGAGCGTCAGCGTGCGCGTACCACGCTGAAAAAGCCTGACCTGCAGACGATTTTCAAGGCGGGTGATGAGCTTGCTGATAGCGGAAGGGGTCATGCTGTTGGCGCGTGCTGCGGCGGAGAAGTTGCCGTGCTCCGTTGCCCACATGAACGCGAGCATCTGCGAATAGTTGTCCATCTAGGTACCTTGTGCGCCCCCACGTTCGATGCAGCGTGTCATCTTTGTGAAGCCGAAACAACAAGCGCGCCCGAGGCGCGCCGATTGGGTTATCAGGGGTCAGCGGATGAACTGTTCGATATAGTCAGCGGGCAAGCCCAGTGCCTGATAATGTTTGCGCGCCGCTTCCAGCTTGGTGAATACGTCCTCGTAACCGACGGCGACGCCTTGCGGATCGACGTAGGTGTAACCGCCCTGAACGTGGAACCAGGTAATCATCTCCTCGACGTCTTCCGGGACATACAGCGTGTGGGTCTCGCCAGGCGGCTCGAAGGCAAAAGAACCCTCACTGGCGACCCAGTCATGTTCCAGGTAGTACCAGCGGCCTTTGAGCACGATCGCGTGCACGCCGCCGCTGTGACGGTGCCGAGAGAGCACGCCTGCCTGGCGAACGCGCAGCAGGTTGATGTAGTAACCGCCCGTGACGCTGAGCAGCAACGGTTTGAATGACACTGTAGCGGTCACCGGCACCCACAGTTTGTCATCATTGAGCCACTCGCTCAGGACGCCCGGGTGAACCATGTCTGGCGACATGAAAGGGACTTGGGGTAGCTGATAAGGAATTGCCAGTTCATCGGGCTTGGCGGCGACGGTCATGTTCAGTAGCTCCGGTAAGTGTACGCAGGCCGAGTGTGATCTCGGGCGCTGGGTACAAGGCTAAAGTGCACCTGCCGGGAGAAAAAGACGCTGGACTTCATAGCGTCTGTGAACGGGGATCACAAGGCTTCACCGATGCGGTCGCTGACTTTGAACATTCAAGGGGTAAGGAAAGGGAATGAATCGAAACGAACTGCGCAAGGCCGACATCAATCTCATGGTCGTCTTCGAGGCTTTGATGCAGGAACGCAATCTGACGCGCGCTGCCGAGAAGCTGTTCATCACGCAATCGACCGTGAGCGCTGCACTCGCAAGACTCAGGACAATATTCAATGACCCGCTGTTGATTCGGGTAGGCCACCGCATGGAGCCCTCGGCCCGGGCCGAAGAGGTCATCAAGTACCTCACGCCCGCGCTGGATGCCATGTCGACCGCTCTTAGCCTGACCCATGATTTCGATCCGCCCACGAGCAAGATGACCTTCAGGATCGGCTTGTCTGACGATGTCGAGTCGGGGCTATTGCCTCCGCTCCTTCGGGCGCTACGCATCGAGGCGCCCCATGTGGTGGTTGTCGTTCAGCATGTCGACTACTGGCGGATTCCAGATCTGCTGGCATCGGGAGATGTCACCGTAGGCATCAGCCAGACGAAAGGCCTGCCGGCCAACGCGAAGCGCAAGGTACTGCGTACCATGCAGGCACGCGTGCTCAGGGCGGATAAATCCTCCAGGCCACTCACCCTGGACGAGTTCTGCGAACGGCCGCATGTGCAGGTCTCGCCCACCGCGAACATTCACGGCATTGCCGATGACTGGCTCAAGGACATCGGGCGTTCGCGGAACGTTGTCTTGTCGATACCCCAATTCAGTTCACTGCCTGCGATCCTTGCGGATACCGACCTGCTTGCCTGCTGCCCGGACTATGCCGCCCACGCCATGGCTGGCTGGGGCAATCTGCAGGCTGAACCGCTCCCTTTCGAGACCGTTCCCCTGGAGCTCGCCATGGTGTGGCTGAGCACGACGGACAGTGACCCTGCTGAACGCTGGCTGAGAGGCAGGCTTGAGGAGCATATGGGGGGCGCTCGGGAGGGGCGGTCAGGAGGGCGCTGAAAACCGCTTGTGATCCCAGAGTCAGGTGCTATACGCAAGGAACTGGCGGAACTACTGCATGCGGCAATCCAGCGTAATCGCTCGCGCGGCTCATGGCACGAATCGCACCCCGATCGTATCGGCCAGGTCCAGCAGCGCGTTATATACCGTCTCTTCCTCAAAGGCGTCCCGACTCAGACCTACCAATGAGAGCGCTGACTCTTGCACCCGGTCGCCAAAAAGAACTACCACCTCGGCGGTGTCATCTTGCCTGGACACCCAAGTGATACCCTGGGCGTCCGGCGCGTAAGCATGAAAAGCTTCAGCCCACTTGCGTGTCGTCGGGTACTGATCCCGCTCTGTATCGATCAGCTCCTTACGCTGAATGTTCAAGGTGCGCAGAGACTTGGACGACAGATCGATCAGTTTGAGATCTTGATCGACCGTGAGCAGGGAGTAGGTGCTCCCCGCAAGATCACCTTTGGAGAGGTACTTGGGTGGGGGCGTGTAAGGCACATCTCGAAAAATCGTCTCCATGGCGGCGCAGTCGAATGTGCTGCCGCCATAGATCGTCGGGATGATTGCGCCAGCAAGGTTCCTTATAGGGCTGAAACGGGCATTTCCCAGGTGCGTACCATTGAAGGCAATGCCATGGAAGTCGCTGAGGTGAAATCGATGTAGTGTGCTTCCTGCTCTGAGTGTCTTGAACCGAAGATGAATTGTCTCGCCAGGTACGGGTGGCAACTTGGGCAGTACCTCAGCCATGCATTACCCCGGCGACACTATCCCGCGCAGCATCAAGCACCCTGTCAGGGCTCAACTGAAGAATGTCTTTGGGGCGCTTTCCTCCAAGGTAGCTATTTGGAGAGGCAAACCAGAATGCCATGCCCCAACCGTCTTTTTTGCAAGCCAAGGTAGAGATTACGGGCTCCAGCCCCGCAAATGGACGGTAGCCATGAGAAGGGTCTAACCCGTACATAGGGAAGTAATCGACCGCTTCATGACGCAGAGCGAAAATCCTGCCGGCGAGCTTCCACTTGTTAGGCTGGGAGCTTGGATTGCTGGATTTGAACTGAGCAAGGTCTGAAATTTCGCTCGCAGTTACCCAATCATTACTTTGGAGGATTTCCGTTTTGGCTGTCGCCAGCATCTTTGCTTCGCGCAGAAGGGTAGAGGGCACTGGCTTCTTCGGTACCCACATAGCGACGATTGTGGAAATGGTTTCCTCGCGCACCGGCTCCAGTTGCGCCTGAAAGGCGCGGGTGAGCATCTCAACGGAGCAGACGTAGGCATCGGTAATGGCTTGGGAGTTCAAGTCAACCGTGATGACCAAGCGCTGCGGATGGGTATCGGAGCCATGGCTCGATTCGCTGGCTTGTACCCGTCGAGGCTCTCGGATGATTTCGATGGTATCGGCGGTGAGCGACATAGCAACCTCCAAGGTTATTGGGGTGTCCAAAAATATTGCCATACCCAATCTAACTCTGGCCGTGGGCGTCGGCAAGGGATTTTTTGCGGCTGGCGGATTACTGGCACTCTTTGACAAGCCTCAAGCAAGGGGGGTGCCGGGCATGGAAGAAGGGGCAGAGCTGCCTTGGCCACGGCAGCATCCACCGATCAACACCGGCAGGCCGGCGAAAAGCTGGGTAGACTGTTCAACCGCCTATCACTCGTTGTTTGAAAATGAATCGTCCGCTGTTTGTCTCTCTGGATGGGCCCAAGGGCACCGGCAAGACCACACTGCTGGAAGCCGTTACGAAAGCATTGAGGGCAGACGGCAGGAAAGTGATCCGGCTGTGCGAGAAAAAAAGCGATCCCTCCCGGGGTGAAACCATGGCCCTGGTCAACAAATTCGTCAGAAACCCCACCCGGGATCTGGAGCTGGGCGTGTGTGAGCGCCTTGCCGATAGCCGTACCTGGATTTCCCAGCATGTGCTCCCCAGACAGCCAGCGGACAGCATCATCCTGATCGATCGCTGGTACCCGTCCGATGCCGCGTTTCGCCGGATGGTCCCGTTTGCAGAGATCCTGCGGTTGAACATCGATCGAAACGTGCGAGTGCCAGACTTGCATGTCGGGATCGTCACCGCTCCTGATATTTCCTGGGAAAGGGCAGCGGCCCGCCCACGTGGGCTAGGCAGTACGCTGCTCCTTGACCTGGAGGAGCAGGTCGCCTGTACCAGGGCGTTCGAGCAGGCGTTCGAGGATCACGGATGGTTTTTATGCCGCAATGAAGGAACGATCGAAGACGCGACGAAGCAGGTGGTATCCGAGATCTGTCGATTGCTTTGACAGTTCGTACGCAAACCGTATAGCAAGCCCACCCGAAACTATTCTCACCCGAGGGTAAGAAGACCAGGATTGTCATTCACCCTGGTGATGGCAAGGCTACTGCGTTCCTGTCCCATGCTGATGATGTTGTTGAACGCGTGGCTACCAAAGCTCTTTCCGGTAATGCCTTGCGCCAGACATCCGTGAAGGTGCGCACAGCTCGTGCACCGCACCTGTCGACGGTCGAGCGCGAGCTGAGCGAGTTGAAAGGTTGTTGAGGCGCTAGCCGTGCGCTCGGTCGCGCAGGAGCGTCAGGCGCATTCATTCGACATGGAGGGGATGACGGTGCTCGATGCTGATGTCGCCTATCGTCTGCTCGACAACCCTCCAGAGCCTAATGAAGCGCTCCGCAACCTCCTCGCGCTACGTTAAGGGCTTTGGATGGATTTCATCACCATCGACTTCGACAAGTCGATTGATCGCGCTGTATTCGATTGCGAAGTGCACCCAGCCCTCAATGTGTATATCGCACCCATTGCGGCTGGTGCTCTCTACCGCAACAATCATTCAGGGGCTGCGCTCTCGAGAGCAAGCTCAGACGAAGCTAGCTCAATGAGCAGGTTCGTCGGGAAGGTCTATACCTCATGACGTAATGCTCAACAGGCTGAGTACTTCGGAGACCATGATCCAGGAAGGTCGTCTGCGAAGGCGCAACGAATCATGTGGTTTCCGAAATTTACAGACTGCTTAGTCCCACCTTCATCGATCATGAGCGGCTAGCCCAGCTGAGGCAGTACTGACCGTCCGAAGGCTTTGATGAACGTTTCCTGCTGGCGATTGACGTTATGCAGGTAGAGGCGGTCGAAGCCTTGCTCAAGGTCTGCCTGCAGCATTGCTGTGTGCCGGCCCAGGTCGTTGCCGATGCGCACCTGGTCGTACAGGTCTTCGGGACGCACCAGGCTTGCAGCTGCCGCGAAGTCCCCGGGGGTCCGGAGTGTGTGGGGCAACGGGCTTGGGAGCACGTTGGCACGCCATTGCTCGTGCGCACCGCGAAGTGCTTCTTCGGCGTTCTCGGCGTAGGACAGCTTGACCTGCAGGAACATCGGCTTACCCTCGCCACCACCCTCTCGAAAAGCGTCAATGATGCGCTGCTGGGCCTCGGGCTGGGCGCTGACCGTTATCAGCCCATCGGCCCAACCGCCTGCCCAGCGGGCTGTCTCCGGGGACAGCGCTGCAGCGTAGATGGAAGGCGACACGGCTGGCTGCGTGTATAGCCGCGCCTGATCGACTTTGATCAACCCGTCATGGGACACCTCCTGGCCAGCCCACAGTGCTCGAATGACCGTGACGGCCTCGAGCAACCGGGCGTTGCGCTCGGTCTTGGACGGCCAATGCTCGCCGGTAATGGATTCATTGAGCGCTTCGCCGCTGCCGACGGCCAGCCAGAACCGCTCGGGATACATCTGCGCCAAGGTTGCGCCAGCTTGTGCGATCACAGCCGGGTGATAGCGATAACCAGGCGCGTTGACCACGCCAAAGTCCAGGTTCGTTGCCTGGAGGGCGGCACCCAGCCAAGCCCAGGCAAAGCCGCTATGGCCCTGCTCGGCGATCCAGGGATGGAAATGATCCGAGCACATCCCCGAGGTGAAGCCAGCGCGTTCTGCCTGTTGCATCAGTGCCAGGAGCTCACTTGGGGAAAACTGTTCATGTGAAGCGTGGTAGCCGGTCTTGGCCATGATTGCCTCGATTTATCCATATCATGATGTGAGGAGTACTTGATTAGGATGAGGGGCTGTCCTGTTGGTTTCCGGTTCAGGACAAATGGTGGCGCTAGCAAAGAGCACGGAGCTGTTGACCCATGAACATTTGACAGCCTTTGGAATCGACCCTATAAAGAACATGTTCATAAATGATCAACAACAAAAAGGCTGTGATCATATGCGTCGCATCGACCTGCATTGCTATCCCAATACTCAACGTTGGATCGATTGCCAGGGCCCCTACGTAGAGGCCTTGGCCAAGTACTGGCATCGGGAGTGGAAGGCCAAGACAGAAGAAGAGGTGGTGCGCGAATTCCAGAGCGCTGGCATCGAGGCGGTGCTGGTGGCGCTTGACTTGCGCTCCACGATCAACACAGTGCCTTGCGACAACGACTATGTGGCCGGGATGCGCGACCGGCATGACTGCATCATCCAGGCGTGGGGCGCTGTCGAGCCGGCCATGGGGCAGGTGGCGATCGACGAAGCGAAGCACGCGATTCGAGATCTGGACATGCTCGGCTTCCACTTCCATCCCATCATGCAGCACTTCAGCGTCGACGATCAGCGCTACTATCCGCTGTGGGAAGAGATCAATGCGCTGAAAGTGCCCGTGATGATCGATGTCGGCATGACGGGCATGGGGGCTGGCATGCCGGGTGGGATGGGCGCCAAGACCCGTCATGCGCACCCGTCCTCCATTGATAACCTGGCGGCGGATTTTCCGAATCTGACGATCATCATGGCTCACCCCGGTTACCCCTGGATCGACGAGACCACGGTGTGCGCCTTGCATAAAGGCAATGTGTTCTGGGAGATGTCCGGTTGGGCTCCAAAATACCTGCCCGAGGCACTCAAGCGTGATATTCGCGGTCGTCTCAAGCATAAAGTGATGTTTGGCAGCGACTACCCCAGTATTCCCCACGAACGGTTGTTCAAGGAGTGGAACGAGTTGGGCTACTCCGAAGAGGTGCTTGAGTTGTTCTTCCACAAGAACGCCGAACGCGTATTGGGGCTCTGACATGGTCAGCGCGCTGCAGCACGTGCTGACCGAGCGGCGAGGGCATGTGCTCTATATACGCATCAACCGCCCCGAGCTCCGTAACGCTCTTGATCCGCTTGCTTACCACCAGTTGAGCCTGGCCTGCGACGAACTCGAGGACGATCCCGAGTTATGGCTCGGGGTGCTGACCGGGGAGGGTGAGCAGGCATTCAGTGCCGGCCGCGACCTCAAGCAGCTGGCCGCGATGGCGACTGCTTCCCAGGAGCAAGTAGACGCTGAAGCCGCGTTATGGCAACGCACCACCCGCCTGACTGACCGGTTCAAGTTCTCCAAGCCGTTGATTGCACGCCTGAACGGGTCAGCCCACGGAGGCGGGCTGGAACTGGCATTGGCGTGCGACATCATCGTTGCCGCCGAGCATGCCCAATTGAGCCTGCCGGAACCCCGGCGCGGCCTTATCGCCACGGCGGGCGGGGTACATCGCCTGCCGCGGCAGATCGGTCTGAAGGCCGCCATGGGCTATCTGCTGACGGGGCGGGTGATGACCGCACAACGCGGTTACGAGTTGGGCCTGATCAATGAGGTGGTTCCTGCACACTTGCTTGATGAAGCTGTAGAGCAATGGGTGGCCGACATCCTCGCCTGTGCACCCCTGGCGGTACGTGCCACGAAGGCCTGCGCCATGCAAGGCCTGGACTTGCCACTGCCGGAGGCGGTCAGCCAGCGCTACGAGGCTGAGGAGCGACGCAAGGTCAGTGCGGATAGCCTTGAGGGGCCCCGCGCCTTTGCAGAGAAACGACGGCCACACTGGCGAGGATGCTGAACCCCAGCACCGGCTTTCACCCGATACGGTACCCTCCCACGACGGTATCGATACCTGAATAACAATAATGCACAGGTAACAGGCAATGAATACGTCGCGCATGTTTTATGGCTGGTGGGTCGTGCTCGCGTCGATCATGGGAATGATCGTCAGCCAGGGCCCGGTCCTGGTGTTCACCTTCGGTATTTTCATGAAGCCGTTAAGCGCCGAGTTTGGCTGGAGCCGCTCTCAGGTTTCACTCGGCCTGACCGTTGCTATTCTCTCCGCGGCCTTGTGCACGCCCTGGATGGGTCGCCTGATCGACCGCAAAGGCGCACGCCAGGTGGCGATTCCAGCATTGCTGCTGTTCGGCGTCGGGGTCATGGCGCTGGGGCTGCTGCCTGCCAACCTGATGTTGTTCTATCTCGCGTTCTGCGTGATAGGCCTGCTGTCGACCGGGGGCACGCCCACGGCGTACGCCATGGCCGTCAGTTGCTGGTTCGTTCGCCGGCGTGGGTTGGCGTTGGGCTTGAGCATGGCCGGTATCGGCGTAGGCGCAGCGTTGATGCCGATGCTTGCCCAGCATGCCGTGGCTTCGCTGGGTTGGCGCCTGGCGTACGCGGTGATGGGCCTGGTGATTGTGCTGGGCGCCGCTGGCGTGGCCTGGCGGCTCAGGAACAAACCCGCCGACCTTGGCCTGTTCCCCGATAACCAGCCCACGGCCGATGGCTTGCCGCACGCCCCGGACACAGTCGGGTTGAGCGTAGGCCAGGCTGTACGCAGCCGTTCGTTCTGGCTGATCGGCAGTGCGTTTTTCCTGGCAGCGCTGGCCATCAATGGCTGCTCCGTGCACTTCGTGCCGTTGCTCACCGACCGTGGCGTACCTGCCGCCGAAGCAGCGAGCATCGCCTCGATCATTGGTATCGCGTTGATCGCCGGCCGCGTTGGGGCGGGTTACCTGCTCGACTACCTGTTTGCGCCTTTCGTCACGGTGTTTTTCTTTATTGGCCCGGTGATCGGCATTCTCCTGCTCCATAGCGGCGCCACTGGCGGCACGGCGATGTTCTGCGCCGCGCTGATCGGCCTGGGGGTTGGCGCGGAGGTGGACCTGATCGCCTACCTGATCGCGCGATACTTCGGTTTGCGGGCGTTCGGGGAAATATATGGCTACTTGTTCTGCCTGTTCTGCCTGGGTACGGCCTTCGGACCGCTACTGATGGGCGTGGGCCAGACCCTGCAGGGCAGCTACGACAGCGTGCTGCTGCTGTTTGCCGGCTGCATGGTGATGGCCTGCGTGCTGATGCTGTGTGTGGGTCGCTACCCGAACCTGCAGGCACAGGACAAGGCTGCTCAGTTCAGCCCGCCTGGAGGCCGTGCATTATCAGGTTCAGGCGCTTCATCAGCTCATTGAGGCCGTCCTGCGGCACTTGTGAGTCACTGGCCAGCCACATGCGGATTTCCGCTGCCAGCAGGTAGAACATGGTCTTGGCGATCATGCCGTCGTCCTCCTGGCAGCGCACCTCACCCTGAGCGCGGGCATGGCCCAGCAGGGTGGCGATGGAGTCGATGGTGCGCGCGCGGGTCGCCTGGAAACGCTCACTCTGCATCCCCGTCGTATAGAAGGTGATCTCGCGGGTAAGGTCGCGCGCGATCACCTTGTCCTGTCCGTAGAACTCAAAGAAGTGCTGCAGCGCGTTACGCAGGTTTTCCAGCAAGGGAGCCTCGGCGCGGCAGTCGGCGAATGCGCGGGTGGTCAGGTCGTCCAGGTCATCGTTGAACACCAGGAACAGCAGGTCGCGCTTGTCGGTGGCGTAGAGAAACAGGGTCGAAAGGCCGACATCCGCTTCCTGGGCGATCTGTCGCGTAGTCGTCGGTTCGAAACCGTTTTCGGTGAACAGTTTTTTCGATGCGGCACGGATCCGCAGGAATTTGTCGAGCTTGTTGCGTTCACGCAAACCCAACGGCGCAGCCGGTTTCTCGTTCATGTCAGACCTTTGATTGTTCTGGTTTTGTCGGGCTTCGAGGCCTCATCTTAAGTGATGCCCCAGACGTTGACAAACATTCTGATCACGTCTAAAAATGAACATGTTCTTTTAAAAACAACAACGAGGTAGAACATGTCCACAGCTCAAAAGGTCGCATTGGTCACCGGATCCGCGTCTGGCATAGGCGCTACGGTCGCGGTTGCGCTGGCAACCGCCGGTTACGACGTAATCGTCAACTACAGCCGCAGCGAGGCCTCGGCCAGGGCCACCGTCGAGGCCTGCGAAGCAGCAGGTGCCCGCACCATGCTGCTGCAGTGCGACGTGTCGGATGAAACCAGCGTGAAGGCCATGGTCGCGGCCATCAGCGAGCGCTACAGCCATCTGGACGTGGTATGCAGCAACGCCGGCGTGTCGATCGATACACCACCGAAGAAGTTCGACCTCATTGACGTGGAAGACTGGGACCGGGTTTTCGCCGTGAACGTGCGCGGGTTGTTCCTCATTGCCAAGCACACGAAGGCCTTGCTGTTCGAAGCCCCGCGCCCCTGCATGGTCAACACTGCGTCGATCGTGGGCATGCGCCCGGGTGCGCAGCCGCTGCCGTATTCCGCGTCCAAGGCGGCGGTCATCAGCATGACCCAGACCCTGGCAAATGCCCTGGGCCCCAAAGTGCGCGTCAATGCCATCGCACCGGGCTGGATGGAGGGCGAGTGGATGGAATGGATGCTAGGCGACAACTACGACAAGCTGATGACCCGTCGCGCCCGTGCAACGCCGCTGCAGCGGTGCGTGACCATGCCGGACGTCGCCGAAGTGGTGTTGACCCTGATCGAGCACATGCACTTCGTCACCGGCGAAACCATCGTCATCGATGGCGGGTTCGCCAAGACCACCTGACCCTGTCCTTCGGGCCGTCGCTGCGCGTCGGCCGTGCGTCATCCTTCCAACAATAACGACAACATCGAGGATTTCTCCATGATGGGATTCGTGCCGTTTCCAGAAAACTTCGCTGCACACTATCGCGCGAAGGGTTACTGGCAAGACCAGACCCTGGCCACCACCTTTGCCGCTGTGTGCCGCCAGTACGCAGATCGCATCGCCGTGTGCGATGCGAGCCGGGAAGTCAGCTACGCCGAGCTCGATCGGATCGCCACGCGCCTGGGGCTGAACCTGCTGGATGCCGGCCTGGTGCCGGGTGACATCGTGGTGCTGCAACTGGGCAACGTGCTGGAGTTCGTCTTCGTCTACCTGGCCCTGCAGAAGATCGGCGTGCGTCCGATCCTGGCGCTGCACACCCATCGGTACCGTGAGCTGCGCCAGTTCGTCGAACTCTCGGGGGCCACCGCGACGATTACCGCGGACCGCTCCAAGGACTGCGATTTCATCGACATCGTCAACCGCGTCCAGGCCGATACCGGCAGCATCCGCAGCAAATTCGTGCTCGGCGAAGTGGCCCAGGGCTTTGTCTCGCTGAGTGACCTGCTGTCGCGGGAGCACGCCCGTGATTCCGCCGAGATCGAGGCGATCCAGGCTGCCATCGATCCCTGTAGCCCGGCGTTGTTCCTGTTGTCGGGGGGCACCACGGGTATTCCGAAGATGATCCCGCGTTCGCACAACGACTACGTATGTAACTCGCGACTGGCTTCGCGCTACACGGGCATCGATGAGCATTCGGTACTGCTCGATGTACTGCCGATCGCCCACAATCTGCCGTTGGCCTGTCCCGGCCTGCAGGGCTTCATGCTCTGCGGCGCGAAAGTGGTGCTGCATGGCAGCAGCCGCGCGGCCGAAGTATTCGCGCTGATCGAGCGCTTCAAGGTCACGCATATCCATGTAGTGCCGGCGCTGCTGATCATGTGGATGAACGATCCACAGGTCCACGACTTCGACCTGGACAGCGTGCGGGTGATCCAGTCCGGTGGCCAGCGACTGCAACCGGAAACGCGCGCGCTGACCGAGCAGGTGCTGCGCAACTGCACCGTGCAGGAAAACTTCGGCATGGCCGAGGGACTGCTGATGTTCGTGCGCCTCGACGACCCGCTGGATGTGCGTCGCGAATCGGTGGGCAGGCCGGTGTGCGACGACGACGAGATCATGCTGCTGGGCGATGACGACCAACCCGTGCCGCTGGGCATGCCGGGTGAGTTGTGCTGCCGCGGCCCTTATACGTTGCGCGGCTACTTCAATGCGCCCGAGCACAACGCGCGTGCCTTCACCCCCGACGGGTTCTACCGCTCAGGCGACATGATGCGTGAGCTGCCCTCTGGCAACTACGTGGTCGAAGGGCGCAAGAAGGACCTGATCAACCGCGGTGGCGAAAAGATCTCCGCCGAAGAAATCGAGAACCTGGTGCTCGCGCATCCTGCGGTCACCAATGTTGCCTGCGTGGCCATGCCCGACCCGGTACTGGGCGAGAAGATGTGCGCCTTTGTCATTCTCAAGCCAGCGGCGCAACTGAGCCTGGAAGACCTGGTCGGCTACCTGCAGACGCAGGAAATCGCCCGTTTCAAGCTGCCCGAACGCCTGGAACTCGTCGACAGCTTCCCGTTGTCGACCTTCGGCAAAGTGTCCAAGAAAGACCTGGTGGAGCGCGTCAGCGCAAAGCTCAAGGAAGAGGCAGCCTGAGATGAGCGACTTTATCGAATACCGCTTTGAAGACGGCATCGTCACCCTGACCCTCTCCGCGCCGGAGCAGCACAACGCGCTCAGCCACCAGGCGCAATTCGACGCCTTCGCCCAGGTCTGCGGGCGCATCAACCGCGACCCGCAGGTGTCGGTAGTCGTTCTCACCGGCGCGGGCAAATCGTTCTGTGCCGGCGGCAACGTCAAGGACATGAAGGCCCGCGCAGGGTTGTTCGCCGGCAGCCCTTATGAGCTGCGCGACGGTTATCGGCATGGTATCCAGCAGATTCCACTGGCGGTGTACCACCTGGAGGTGCCGACAATTGCGGCGGTCAACGGCGCCGCGATGGGCGCCGGTTGCGACCTCGCGTTGATGTGCGACATCCGCATCGCGTCGACCCAGGCGCGTTTTGCCGAAAGCTTCGTGCGCCTCGGCATCGTGCCCGGCGACGGTGGCGCCTGGCTGCTGCCGCGAGCGCTGAACAACCTCTCGCGCGCGTACGAGCTGTCGTTTACCGGCGAAACGGTGTCGGCGCAGCAGGCGCTTGAATACGGCCTGGTGTCGCGGGTTGTCGAACCTGGCGAATTGCTGGCGACCGCCCAGGACCTTGCCCGGCGCATCGCGGCCAATCC
Source organism: Pseudomonas sp. JE3303 (assembly GCF_056312565.1). Classification (NCBI taxonomy): domain Bacteria; kingdom Pseudomonadati; phylum Pseudomonadota; class Gammaproteobacteria; order Pseudomonadales; family Pseudomonadaceae; genus Pseudomonas; species Pseudomonas sp. JE3303. The sequence continues at coordinate 189,765 of NZ_JBWGIF010000003.1, read as the reverse complement.
TGGCCACGCCCTGAGGTTGACCAAGAAGCTGCTGCGCGAGGGGCAGCACACGCGTCTGGAGCCGTTGCTCGAACTGTCCGCGGCCTATCAGGCGTTGTCCCATCACACCGAGGCCCACCAGGCCATCATCCAGGCGTTTTGATCGCAGCCGAACGCTGCGACCAGCGTTCGGCCGGAGGTTCTCATGCACGACACCGTAATCGTTGCCTACGCGCGGTCCGCCATTGGCAAGGCGTATCGGGGCGCGTTCAATCACACGCCAATGCCTAGCCTGGCGGCACCGATCATTCAGGCGCTGCTCGCACGTGCCGACCTTGAGGGTGCCGAGATCGACGAGCTCGTCATGGGCTGCGGCCGACCCGAGGGTACCCAGGGCAAGAACGTCGCCAGGCTCAGTGCCGCGCGTGCCGGGTTGCCAGACAGCGTCGCCGCGCAGACGGTCAGCCGCCATTGCGCGTCGGGGCTGCAGGCCATTGCCAGCGCTGCGCAGCGCATTCAGCTGGGCGAATGCACAGTGATGCTGGCGGTGGGCGGCGAGTCCATCAGCCTGGTGCAGAACGCCCAGACCAATGAGCACTACGGCCTGGATCCTTGGCTGATGCAGCACCGGCCGGATGCCTACATCGGCATGCTCGAGACGGCCGAACGGGTTGCCCTGCGCTACGGCGTCTCCCGGGCCGACCAGGATGACTATGCCTTGATCAGCCAGCAGAGGGCGGCCCAGGCCCAGCGAGACGGGCTGTTCGCGCAGGAGATCGTGCCGCTGGATGTCATTTCGCGGGCCTTGGACAAGGCCAGTTACGAGTATTACGACAAGCCCGTGCGCCTGGACAGTGACGAATGCAACCGGCCGGGCACCCAGGCCGCTCAGCTGGCGGCACTTGCTCCAGTGCTGGAGGGCGGGCAGCGCACGGTCACGGCCGGTAACGCGTCGCAGCTCAGCGATGGCGTCGCGGGGTGTGTGCTGATGAGCGCTGATGAGGCTCGCGCACGGGGGCTCAAGCCGTTGGGCCTCTTCAAGGGGTTTGCCAGCGCTGGCTGTGCTCCGGACGAAATGGGCATCGGTCCAGTGCTGGCGGTACCTCGGCTGTTGGCTCGCCACGGCCTGGGTATCGGTGATATCGACTTGTGGGAACTGAACGAGGCCTTCGCCTCCCAGGTGCTGTATTGCCAGCGCCAGCTGGGCATCCCACTGCAACATATGAACGTCAACGGCGGTGCCATCGCCCTTGGGCATCCCTATGGCATGTCGGGTGCGCGCATGGCGGGGCATGCACTGCTCGAGGGGCGTCGGCGCGGGGCGCGGTTTGTCGTGGTGACCATGTGCGTGGGAGGCGGGCAGGGCGCCGCCGCGCTATTCGAGGTGTGTCATGACTGACGGCTGAACCCCGGCATTGCCCATCGCTGCGTCTCTACAACAACAAAAAGAGGGACTGTCCATGAAGGTTGTTCACGCACGTGTACTGCAAGTTGCCGGTTTGCTGATCTGCCTGCAAGGCACTGCCAGCGCCACTGAGGGCAATGGCAACTCCTACCCGCTGGGTGTGGAGACCAATATGTCTGGACTCATGCTGCCCGAAGGGCTCACTGCCCTGTTGTACTACTCCCATTACGAGGCCTCTCACGTAAAGGCCAATGATGGTCGAGACAATCCTAATATCGCCCGCTACCGCCTGAAGTCCGACACGGTGTCCCTGCGTCTGAGCTATGTGTGGCCGGGCGTCAAATGGCTGGGCGCAAACGTCGAGACCCGCGCGGCGCTCGCGGTACCGACCATCGACCTCACCCTGGACGTCGCCCGACCAGCGCCCTTGGCCCCGTTGGACAAAGGCGGTACGTCCACCGACCTGGGTGACCTCAGCTTCGCTCCGGTATTGCTCGGCTGGCATGGCAGGACATTGCACCAGACTGCCGGCATCGAGACCTTTCTGCCTACGGGGGACTACGACAAGGATGAGCCCGTGAACACCGGGCGAAACTACTACCAGGTCGCGCCTTTCTATGCGCTTACCTGGCTACCTTCGGAACGGTGGGAGGCGAGTGCCAAGCTACGCTATGGAATCAACGCCAGGAACGAGAAAACCGAATACCGCTCAGGTGATGAACTGACCTTGGAGTTCAGTGGCGGCTATCGCTTCAACCAGGCGCTGAGTGTGGGTATCAATGGTTATCTCTATCGCCAGACCACGGACGACCGGCTCGACGGTGACGCGGTCAACGGCAACGGCAACCGCGGCTCGGTCAATGCAGCCGGCCCGTATGTGATGTACCGCTTCACCAAGGACTTCGCCGTGGTGGCCAAATTACAGGAAGAATTTGGGGCGAAGAACAAGGCCGAAGGTACGCGGTTGTGGCTGCAGGCACGCCTGCCGTTCTGAGCGGGACAGTCTGCTTCAGTACCCGGTGTTGCGCATGACCAACCCTCGCAGCGGTTCGCCGGCCTGATGCCGTCTGATATTGGCCAGCAACCCTTCGAATGCGCTCTCCGGGGCGGTCATTGCGCCCACGTGCGGTGTTAGCCATATCTGTGGGTGCTGCCAGAACCGATGCTCCGGCGATGGCGGCTCTTCGTTGAGCACGTCGAGGATGGCGTGACTCAAGTGCTGGCAATCGAGTGCTTGAAGCAGGTCATCTTCGATCAGGTGACCGCCCCGGCCCAGATTGACCAGGCTCGCACCTTTCGGCAGTGCGGCCAGTGTCCTGGCGTTCAGTATGCCGCGGGTGTCATCGGTCAAGGGCAGCAGGCAGATCAGGATGTCGCACTGGTTGAGGAAGGGCTCGAGCTGGTCGTTGCCGAAATGGCAGTGCACGCCATCGAGGTTTTTTGGCGAACGTGCCCAGCCATGCAGTTCGAAGCCGAACGGGCGCAGGCTTTCCAGCACTGCCACACCCAGGTTGCCCAGGCCCATGACGCCGACGCGGCGTTGGGCCGCCGGGGTCAGTAGGTGGTCTTGCCAATGCCTGGCCTGTTGTTGATGCAGGTACAACGGGATCTGGCGATGCAGGCTCAACACGGCGAAGCAGGCGTACTCGACTATGCCCTGGGCGATACCGGGGTCGAGCATGCGGACAACCTTGACGTGCTCCGGCAATTCGCCGAGATCGAACTGATCGACGCCCGCCGAGGTGGCAAAGATCACTTCCAGATTGGGAAAGCGTTCATGCAGCTGCTGCGGAGGTTGCCAGGCGGCGAAGTAGCGGACTTGAGATGGGTCGCCGATGTCGGGCCACAAGCGTGCTTCGATGTCAGGCGCATGTTTGGCGAACAGTGATTTCCAGGCAGAGCCACGGGCATCGTCGACTTTGAACAGCAGGGCCATGGGACGTCTCGCAAGTACTGGGAAGATGCGCTTACCATGTCAAAAATCCACGCAACAATCTTCCGTATCACAGACTGTGAACGGAAGATTGCGCGTTTTCTGAAGACTCAGACCGCAGCAGCGATGGCTTTGCCCAGGGCCTCGGTGTTGCCGGTGCCGCCAATGTCGGCAGTCAAGGGCGCGTTTTCCGGCCCCATCGCCAACACTGCCTCGATGGCGGCCAGTGTCGCAGCACCTGCCTCGGGGTGGCCGAGGTGCTCGAGCATCATCGCGCCGCACCAGATCTGTCCGATCGGGTTGGCGATGCCTTTGCCTGCGATGTCCGGCGCCGAACCGTGCACGGGCTCGAACAGGCTTGGGAAGTTGCGCTCCGGGTTGATGTTGGCCGAGGGCGCGATGCCGATGGTGCCGGTGCAGGCAGGGCCAAGGTCGGACAGGATGTCGCCGAACAGGTTGCTCGCGACCACCACGTCGAACCAATCCGGGTGCAGGACGAAATTCGCGGTGAGGATGTCGATGTGGTACTTGTCGACCTTCACTTCAGGGTATTTGTTGCCCATTTCGACGACCCGCTCATCCCAGTAGGGCATGGTGATCGCAATTCCGTTGGACTTGGTCGCCGAGGTGAGGTGCTTCTTCGGGCGGCTCTGGGCCAGGTCGTAGGCAAACTTGAGGATGCGGTCGACGCCGACGCGGGTCATGACGGTTTCCTGCAGGACGATCTCGCGGTCGGTACCCGGGAACATCTTGCCGCCGACGCTGGAGTATTCGCCTTCGGTGTTCTCCCGCACGACCCAGAAGTCGATATCGCCCGGCTTGCGGTTGGCCAGCGGAGCCTTCACGCCCGGCATGAGGCGGCATGGACGCAGGTTGACGTACTGGTCGAATTCGCGACGGAACTGCAGCAACGAGTCCCACAGGGAAACATGATCTGGCACCACATCCGGCCAGCCCACCGCACCGAAGTAGATCGCGTCGTAGCCCTTGAGAATGTCGAACCAGTCGTCGGGCATCATCTTGCCATGGGCCAGGTAGTAATCGGCGCTGGCGAAATCGAACCAGTCCCATTGCAGTTCCAGGTTGTACTTGGCGGCCACCGCATCGAGTACACGGACGCCTTCGGGCATGACTTCCTTGCCGATGCCATCGCCGGGGATCACTGCAATTCTGTATTGGGCGTTGCTCATGGATTCGACTCCTGGGATTGATGTGGACCGGTTCCCAGTGTATGGAGTATCCAGGCATCAATAATTAGCCTTGTACGAAAGCCATTCTTAGTTTGAAGGAAAGAATCCGTGGCAATGATCGACGACTTGAGTTTCTTCCAACAGGTAGCGACACGCGGCAGCCTCACTGAAGTCGCCCGGCACCTCGGTCTGTCATTGCCTGCGGTAAGCAAGCGCTTGAGCCAGCTTGAGGCGCGGCTGGGGGTGCAGTTGCTGCAGCGCACCACGCGACGGCTTTCGCTGACCTCGGAAGGCACCTTGTACCTGGAAGGAGGGCGGCCGATCCTGCGGCAGCTTGAAGAGCTGGAAAGCGCGCTCGACAGCCGGCAGCCGACCTTGCAGGGACTTTTGCGGATCAATGGCACCCTGGGTTTCGGCCGGCAGCACCTGGCGCCGGTGGTCTCCAGCTTCGCCCGATTGCACCCGCAGCTGGAACTGGCCCTGGAACTGTCCAGCCAGCCTTCGAGCCTCCTGGACGATCAGTTCGACATCAGCGTGTGCATGGGCGAACCGCCTGATTCGCGATTGATCGCCGTGCGCCTGCTGGAAAACCCACGCATCCTCTGTGCCTCGCCTCAATACCTTGAAGCTATGCCTGAACCCACTTCGGTGGCCGATCTGGAGCAACACAACTGTATCGTTCTACGCCAGTTTGGCAGCGACTACGCCATCTGGCGGTTCAGCAAGGAGGGCCAGGACTACTCGCACAAAGTCAGCGGCACTCTGTCGAGCAACGACGGCGAGGTTGCATTGCGCCTGGCCCTGGACGGGCATGGCCTGATCCTGCGGTCGCGGTGGGATGTTCAGGAACACCTGGAAAGCGGGCGGTTGCGAGCTCTGCTGAACGACCATCAGGCGCCCAGGGCCGATATCTACGCGGTGTATCAGCATCGCCGGCATATTCCTCAGCGCATCTCGGTCTTCGCCCAGTACCTCGCGCAGGAGCTGGCGAAACGCTTGCCGTTTGCGGCGCTCAAGTGAGTTCGCCAGCGGGCCACGCGTACATGTCCTGAAGTTATGGTGATCCTGACTATTGGTGCATTGCCGCGGGGCGTCATGCTCTTGTAACGTGAAAATGTCCCGCTCGGTCGAACAACAAAATCAAACCTGGGCAACGCGCGCTGGTACTGGGTGTTCAGTCGAGGTTTCAACACTGCCGAAAAAATCCACGTCCAGGATGATTGCCCATGAAAACCTTGTCTGTTGCTCAAGCTTTCGGCTCTGTCATATCCCTGTTGAGCCTTTCGGTGGCGTACGCGATGCCCGCTGTAGCCGATCAGATCACATTCGTTTCCCAAGGGGGCACTTACCAGGAGGCCCAGACCAAGGCCATTCTGGACCCTGCGGCAAAGCTGTTGAACATAACCATCAAACAGGACAGTGCGCCCGACGCCTGGCCGATGGTCAAGGCCCAGGGCGAAGCGAAAAAACCGGTGTGGGACGTGATCGATACTCCGCCGTCCAATTGTGTACGCGGTGGCAACGAAGGGCTTATCGAACCGTTGGACCTGAGCAAGCTGCCGAACGTGCAGAACATGCCTGCTGCCTACCGCACACCGTATTCGGTGGCCTACGAGTTCTATTCGTCGGTCATCGGTTACAACAAGAAGAACCTGAAAAAAGTACCGCAGACCTGGGCCGAGTTCTGGGACGTGAAGAACTTCCCCGGCATGCGTGCCCTGCGCAACGATCCGATGAGTACCCTGGAGGCTGCGCTGTTGTCCGACGGGGTTCCTCGCGACAAGCTCTACCCGTTGGATGTCGATCGCGCCTACAAGCGTCTCGAGCAGATCAAGCCTGACATTGCCGTGTGGTGGACCTCGGGTGGCCAGTCGGCGCAATTGCTCGCCGACGGTGAAGTCGACATGTTGATGATCTGGAACGGCCGCGCCAGCGCCGTGCAGAAGAGCAACCCGGACGTGGGCTTCACCTACAACGACGGTCTGCTGCAGAACACGCAGCTGTGCATCCTGAAGAACGCGCCCAACTACGCCGCTGCGCTGAAGTTCGTCAACGAAGCGGTGTCGCCCGAGTTGCAAGCCAACCTGCCGCTGTATATCGACTACGGTCCAGGTAACCCGGCGGCGTTCGACACGGGGAAGATCACTGCCGAGCGGGCCAAGGAACTGCCAAGTTCGCCAGACAACGCGGCCAGGCAAGCGCTGATGTCGGAAGAGTGGTGGGCATCGGCCGAGGGGATTGCCGCCAAGGATCGCTGGCTGAAGTTCGTTCAGTAAGGTTGGATACCGGCATGATCGATTATTTGATTCTCGGCGGTGGATCGGCGGGGTGCGTGCTTGCCGCCCGACTTTCGGAAGACCCCGCCAAGCAGGTGTGCCTGATCGAGGCCGGGCGTGATATCTCGGGGCACACCATGCCCCCGGAGATTCGTGCCCGGTACCCAGGACGGGCTTATCTGGATGTCAGCAATATCTGGCACCGCCTGACGGCGTTGATGGGTAATCGCGCCAGTGCCGAGCGGCGCTACGAGCAGGCCCGGATTTTAGGCGGTGGTTCGGCCATCAACGCACTCATGACCAATCGCGGTGCGCCTGCGGATTATGACGAGTGGCAGGCTCTGGGGGCGCAGGGCTGGAGTTGGCAAACCTGCCTGCCGTATTTCCGCAAGCTGGAAAACGACACTGATTTTTCCGCACCGATGGACAATGCGCTGCATGGCTGCGAGGGCCCGTTGAGAATCCGGCGTACCCCATCCGAGCGGCTTTCGCCCTTCGTCAAAGGCGTCATGAAGGTCCTGGGCGGGCGTGGCCTTGCCCACAAGGCGGACCAGAATGGCCCATGGGAGGAGGGCGTGTTCGTCGGGGCCATTGGCGTCAGCGAGCAGGGGGAGCGAATCCCCACATCGGTTTGTTATCTCACCGATGAGGTACGCAAGCGCAAGAACCTGACCATCCGAACTCACTGCGTGGTGGACAGGGTAGTGGTCGAAGCCGGTCGCGCGACAGGTGCCAGGATTATCGGCACCGACGGCGTCGACGAGCTGCTAACGGCGCGTGAAATCATCGTCTGTGCCGGCGCGATCCACAGTCCGGCGTTGTTGCTGCGCAGCGGCATCGGCCCGGCGGATGACCTGGCTGCACTGGGCATCGCCTTGGTGGCGAATCGTCCGGGCGTGGGCGCCAACCTGATGGAGCATCCGTCGATCGCGGTGTCGGCGCTGCTCAACCGCGAAGGCCGTACGGCGTTTCCCGACGAACACCATGAACAGGCCATCGTGCGTTTTTCCTCAGGGCTGGCTGACACGGTGCCGTGTGACATGCATGGCGCAATCCTCTCGCGCTCAGGCTGGCATTCGATTGGTTACCGATTGGGGACGATCTTTTTCTGGGTCAACAAATCCTACTCCAGGGGGCGCGTTCGCCTGACGTCCAGCGATCCCCATGACGAGCCGCAGGTGCGCTTCGACATGCTTTCCGATGCCCGTGATCTCGAACGCCTCAAGCAGGCGCTGCGCTTTGGGGCCCAGACGTTATCGGCCCAGGCGTTGCAGCGCGAGTGCAGCGTGGTGTTTCCATCGAGCTATTCACCGCGCGTGGCCAGGGTTGCGATGCCCGGCTGGATCAATGCATTGCAACGCGGTGCGCTGAGCCTGCTGTTGGACATCGCCGGGCCGCTGCGTGGAATGCTGGTCCATGGGTTGGTGACTCAAGGCATCACCTTGAAAAAGCTGCTCGCCGATGACCAGGCGCTGACCGAGTTCGTGCAGCGCAACGTCGGTGGCACCTGGCACCCGTCAGGCACCTGTCGCATGGGTCGCGTCGACGACGCGCTGGCCGTCACCACGGGTGACGGCCGGGTGATCGGCGTTGAAGGGCTGCGGGTGTGTGACGCCTCGCTGATGCCTTCGATTCCCTGTGCCAACACCAACGTCCCGACCATCATGATCGCCGAGCGGATTGCCGATCTGATCAAGGCTCAGGCGAAGGTGCCGGGCTATGGGGCCAAAGCGCTGGAGAACCTGTAGGACCCGTGTACTGACAAACTCGCAGGCTGGGGGAGTCAGGCTCCCCAGCCAACGATTCCCTTCACTTCCAGAAACGCCTCCAGTCCCCATTCGGCATATTCGCGGCCATTGCCCGATTGCTTGTAGCCACCAAACGGCGCCCCGGAATCCCAGCTCGGATAGTTGATGTAGACGCTGCCAGCGCGCATTTCCAAAGCGACGTCCCGTGCGCGCGTACGGTCCGCCGACTGCACGTAGGCGGCCAGGCCAAACACGCTGTCGTTAGCCATGCTGACCGCTTGCGCGTCACCTTCGTACGCCTGGATGACCAGTACCGGACCGAAGATTTCCTCACGGGCGATGGTCATGTCCTGGGTGACATTGGCGAAAATCGTCGGCTGCACATAGTAGCCGCAGTCAAGATGTCCGGGTCGACCCAGCCCGCCGCACACCAGCTGCGCGCCTTCATCGATACCGAGGCCGATCATCCGCTGGATACTGTCGTACTGGCGTTCGCTTATCACCGGTCCCATGGTCGTGGTGGCTTCACCGGGAGCGCCGACGATGTGTTTTTGCGCGGCGCGGCGGGCAATGTCCACGGCCCGGTCATGCAGCGCGGCGGGCACCAGCATGCGGGTGGGCGCGTTGCATGACTGGCCGCTATTGCCAAAACAACTGTCCACGCCACTGGTTACCGCAGCCTGCAGATCGACGTCGTCGAGCAGAATGTTCGCGGATTTGCCGCCCAGTTCCTGGTGCACACGTTTCACCGTCGGCGCGGCAAGACGCGCGATCTCCGTACCCGCGCGGGTCGAGCCGGTAAACGACACCATGTCCACTTGCGGGTGTGCCGCCAGGGCGGCGCCGACTGTCGGGCCATCGCCATTGATCAGATTGAACACACCCGGAGGCACCCCCGCATCGTGCATGACATCGGCAAACAGCAGGGCATTGACCGGCGCGATTTCGCTCGGCTTGAGAACCATGGTGCAGCCTGCCGCCAGGGCCGGCGCGACTTTGCAGACGATCTGGTTGATCGGCCAGTTCCAGGGGGTAATCAACGCAACCACGCCTACGGGCTCATGGGTGATCAGCGTGGTGCCACGTGATTTCCGGAATTCGAACGTGTCCAGGGTACGCAACAGTTGCTCGAGGTGGCGCTTGCCGATGCCGGCTTGCCAGTCATGGGACAAGCCCTTCGGTGCACCGACTTCCTGAACGATGGCTTCGGCGATTTCGTCGTAGCGCTCCATGAAAACATCCAGCACCTGCTGCAACAGCTGCTTGCGCTGTGCCGGTGAAGTGCTGGCGAATGGTGGAAAGGCACGTCGGGCGGCCATGACAGCGGACTCGACATCGGTCAGGTCACCCATGGCGATTTCGCAGAACGGTTGCTCGGTGGCGGGGTTGATCACTGGCAGGCGCTCGCGGCTGTGGGGCTCCACCCAGCGGCCATCAATGTAGAACTTCAGGGTGTTTTTCATGAAGAGGAGGGTCTCGTCGGGATGAGGGTGGATCAGCGCCGGGCACACATGAATTGCCTGCGCAGCCGCACAACAGGATAGGCGGGGGATTTTGCCCAGAACAATTTACTAATAGTTGTGCCAGGCATAAACTCAGGTCATGTCTAACCTGCGCCGTAAAGTCCCCAGTTCCAGTTCATTGTTCGTCTTCGAAGCGGCGGCCCGGTGTGGCAGCTTCACCCGGGCGGCGGATGAACTGTGTGTCAGCCAGCCGGCTGTGAGCCGTATGTTGTCGCGTCTGGAAGAGCACCTTGGCGTGCAGCTTTTCGAGCGTGTGCGTGGCGGGGCGAGGCTGACTGAAAGTGGCAGCATCTTGTATCGCCGGGTGCAGGAAGGCTTCAGTACCATCGAGTCGGCGATCAGTGAAATCGAAGCACGGGCGACGGGTATGGAGACCGTGACGTTGTCGGTCTCGACTGCGTTCACCACCCATTGGCTGATGCCGCGCATGAGCCGTTTCAACCAGCGGTTCCCCACCGTCGACATGCGCTATCAGTTGATGTCCGGCAAGATCGGCGGCCCCTTGGTAGATGTCGACCTGGGCATGCGTTATCTCGAAGCCGGTAGCCTGAAAGCCACGGATACATTGGTCATCCCCGAAATAACCGTGCCTGTGTGCAACGCCCAGTACTTGGCCGATGTGGTCCAGGCAAAGGGCGGAAGACAGGTGGGGACGCTGATCAGCATGGACAACCAGGAGCGCGGCTGGGCGGCCGCTTTCGAGACGCCGGGACGTGCGGACAATACGCTGGTGTTCTCCGATTATGCCGTCGTGGTGCAGGCCGCATTGCTGGGCCAGGGCATGGCGCTGGGGTGGTTGAACGTGGTGTCGAACTCCTTGTGCAAGGGGGAGCTGGTGCCGGCAGCGGACGCTTTTCGAGTCCACTCCCGACGCTGCTGCCTGGTCGTCCCGGCCAATCGCCCGGTGCGCCCGATCGTTGAAAATGTGCGTGACTGGATCATCGAAGAGATGCGCGAAGACATGCTCAGGATCGACAAGCTTTATCCTCACCTGGGATTGGCTGCGACCCTGGAATCGACCCATTGAGCACGGGTGCGGTTCGTCGAGTAGAAAAACAGTAGGTTATGCCTCTGGTGCAGGGCAAAACAGAATATTGCGCGAGAAGGCGGGCAGATAATGGGCCTGTCCAGTCAGCTTCACCCTACGACTATCTTGCGGAGCGCCCTATGTCTTTCAAGCAGTTCAAAGCCCTGACGTTTGACGTTGTCGGTACCCTGATCGATTTCGAAGCCGGTATTCTCGCCCATGTCCGTGAAGTCGCGGGTGAAGCGGGCAAGGCCTGCAGCGATGACGACATTCTCGCCGCCTATCGCGAAGCCCGCGCCTCCAGCGATTCGGGCTGGTGGCCGGATGACCTGGAGCGTTGCTACCACATCATCGCCTCCAAGCTAGGCCTGCCGGACAACGACGATTATGCCAAGGGCCTGGCGCAGTCGGTGAAGAACTTCCCGGCGTTCCCAGACTCGGTTGAGGCACTCAAGCGCCTGCGCAAGCATTTCAAGCTGGTGGCTACCACCAACTCGCGGATCTGGGCCCTGAACCACATGGCCGAAACCCTCGACCAGCCGTTCGACGTCCGGGTGACCGTCGACGATGTGCGCTTCGAGAAGCCTGATCCGCAGTTCTTCGCCTACACCCGGGGCGTGCTGGCGACCCAGGGCATCCTGTTCGAAGACATCCTGCACGTTGCCCAGAGCCAGTATCACGACATCGGCGTGGCCATGCGCCTGGGGTACCAGACCTGCTGGATCGAGCGGCGTTTTGCCCAGAAAGGCACCGGCGGCACCCTGGAGTCCGAGCGCACCGAGCCGCACTACCACTTCACTTCGCTGGCACAGCTGGCCGACGCGGTCGAGCAAGAATTGGGTTGATTCCCCCGGCGCTCGGGCCTTGGCCGTGAGCGCCAGTCCTTTGAGTCGAGAGGCTGGCATGACTGTTCAGAGCTTATGGGCGGCTACCGCCCAACCCGCGCCTGCGCTGCAATCGCTGGAAGGCGAGCGCCAGTGCGACGTGGTGATCATCGGTGCGGGGTACACCGGCCTCTCGGCAGCCCATCACATCGCCCGCAGCGGCCGCGAGCCACTTATCGTCGAGGCCAATACCCTGGCGTGGGGCGCGAGCGGCCGTAATGGCGGCGTGGTGTCGCCCAAGTTCAGGGTGGGCTTTCCCGCACTCATGTCGCGTTTTGGCCGCGACACGGCGCTGCAGATGTACCGCACCGGTTATGCCGCGGTGGACAGCCTGGTGGAAATGGTCGAAACCCTCGGGCTGACCGGCGCCCACCTGCACATGGGCGGACATATCGCAGCGGCGCACAACGTCCACGCGCTGGGCGGGCTGGAGGCTACCGCTAACTGGATCAAGCGTGAAACCGGCGGCACATCATCACATATGATTTCGGCCGATCAGGTACGGGAGATGACCGGCTCGACGATCTTTTGCGGTGGCTTGCTGACACCCAAGGCCGGCGGGATCCATCCCTTGAACTATGCGCGCGGCATTGCACGGCATCTCGTCGATCAGGACGTCAGGATATTCATCAACAGTCCGGCCCAACAGGTAAGGCGTGAGGGCGATCGAGTCATCGTGCAGACTCCGCAAGGCAGGGTCAGTGCCAAGCAGGTGATCTACGCCACCAACGGTTATTCCGACCAGACCCGTGCCACTGAGACGCTGCATCGGCGGCTGATTCCGTTTCGCAGTGCAATCATTGCCACTGAACCGCTGCCGCCGGACATACTGGCAGCGATCATGCCGGGCGGGCAGGTATGTGGTGACACCAAGCGCATGCTGCGCTGGTTCCGGGTGATCGGCGACCGCCTGATTTTCGGTGGACGGGGCGCGTTTGGCAAAGGCGACTCGCAAAGCGCATTCGATGACTTGCAGCGCAGCATGAACGAGGTCTTCCCGATCCTGCGCGAGCAGAAAATCGCCTATCGCTGGTCGGGCCTGGTGGCGATGACCCTGGATTACCTGCCCCATGCCGGGCAGCTCGACGAGCGCAGCTTCTATGCCATTGGCTATAACGGCGGCGGCGTCGCGATGTCGACGTGGATGGGCAAGCAGCTGGCAGCCATGACAGCAGGCGAGAAGGTCGAGCTGGGCTTGCTCGCAGGCGACCATTTCAATCCCATTCCTCTGCATGCCTTCCGCGCGCCGGGCGTTCGCCTGGCGGCGGGCTGGCAGCAGTTCCTGGATATCATCGGCCGATGAGTGAGTACCCAGCATATGCAACCGATTCTGCATTACTCCCATCCCTGCGCTGACCGCCAGCTGCCCAGCGCCACGCTTGCCCTGCAGGGCGATCCCCTGGCGGCCGGGCGTACTCTTCATTTCCATGACCCATTGCAGGGCTATGCCGCCGGCAGTAGCGTCAGCACGGGCGCTGACCTTTTGATCGAGGCGTTCCCCTGGGTCGAACTGGGTGTGATCGAAGCAGGAGAACTGCGTTTGCAGGGTGAAGGTTTCGACCTGCAGCTCGTGGCAGGGGACTGCTTCGTGGTACCCCGGGGAGTCCGCGTGCACTGGCAGCAGCGCGGGCAGCTGCGCCGAGTGTTCATGGCGTTCCCGGGGCTTTCAGCCGGTACAGAGATGCCCGACGCGCCCCTCAGGATCGATCTGTCCCAGCATCTGGCGCAGTCTGATCCACCCGCTGCCAGCGTGCTGCTGACCGCGACGCCCAGGGCCTGGAGCAAAACCCTGTTCAGCGGTGGCAACCTGCGTATCGGACTGTGGCAATGCGAGGCGTACGCTCGCAAACAGGTCGAGCCGAGTTACAGCGAGTTGATGTATATCCTCGAAGGTGCGGTGACGCTTCAGACTCCGCACGGCGAGAGCCATCATGTACGGGCGGGAGAAACGGTGATCGTTCCCAGAGGCGCCACCAACGCCTGGACCAGCGAAGAGATGGTGCGCAAGGTGTTCTGCATCTTGTCGTGAGGTCTTGAAAATGCGTAGACAGACAACCTGTTGCCGTCCGGGATGGCAACAGGTTTTTTCAGACTGCCCGGACGAGACTGCGCAGCGGCACAGTGCTCTTGACCACCGGCGACTTGATCACGATGTAGCTGAAGTACTTGTCGATGCCGATGTTCTTGTCGAGGATCGACTCCATCAGCTCCTGGTAATGCTGGATGCTGCTGCACAGGAAGCGCACCAGATAGTCGTAGCCGCCGCTGATCAAGTGGCACTCCAGCACTTCGTCGATGTTGCGGATGCTCGATTCGAACTTCACGAAGTCGGCACGCTTATGGTCGGAGAGGGTCATTTCGGTGAACACGGTTACCGAATTTGCGAACTTGGCCAGGTTGACGTGGGCTTCATAGCCGCTGATGTAACCGGCGGCCTCAAGGCGTTTGACGCGTTGCAGGCAAGGGCTGGGCGAGAGTCCAACGGCTTCGGCGAGGCTGACATTGGTCATGCGCCCGTCCTTCTGCAATTGGACCAGGATGTTGATGTCGATACGGTCGAGCTTGGTTGCAGCGTCCATCGATCAGTCCTCGCAAAGTCAAGTCAGGGCCGTCGTACTCAGGCGTGCAATGCCTTTTGATGGGCATGGGCCAGGTCAGCGAGGCTTGCGTATTCACAGCGCTTGCCGTCCATTGCCTGAGGCGAATGGTTCCACGGCTGGTCATGGCCGCGACGGAGTGTGCAGACCGGAAAATCCACCCGCTCATTCCACGGGTCATCGCTTTCCGTGCTGCGCACGGGTAACAGTTGCGAACGCTCCAGTCCCAGGCGATGCAGCTCGCTCTCCAGGCTGTTGTGCCAGTCCTCGTCGCGGGGTTCGACAATCGCATCGAATTCGACCGGTAGACGACGGGACAGGGCCATCACATCGATACCCTGAGGTGGGGCGATCAGTATCAAACGGTAGAACTTGCCCAGGTACTGAAGGGCACCTGGAGCATCTTCGTAAATGGGCCACAGGGATGAAGAGCTACTGAAGGCCACACTTTCATCCCAGCCTGCAATGGTGTGCAATTGTTGCGCCACACGTTGGTAGAGCTGGCCGTGAAAAGCGGCTGCGCTCATCTGCGGCGCGCTGCCGGCGAGCTCTTGAGCTACCTGTCGGTAGGTACTGAGCAACTGCGCATCGCTGGTACTGGACTCACTCTGCACTGCCAGTGGTCGCAGGCCTTCGAGAATGCCCCGTTCGCGGTCAACCAACGTGCCGAAGGACAGGCCCAACGCCTTGTAATGGGTGACTCTCATGAATTGCTCCTGAGTACGCCGTGCCGGTTGCAGCATGATTCAGCCGAAGGCCCGACACTGCCGGGACAGGTCGGGCCGGGTATTACCGAGCTCGTGTTCAGCAGGCTGCCGCCAATGCTCTGTCGAGCATCTGCAAGGCTTCCGCCACTTGCTCCCGTGTGGTCACCAGCGGGGCGAGGAAGCGCACCACATTGCGATGGACGCCGCACTTGATGACCAGCAAACCTGCCTGCCGGGCCTCATCGATGACCTTTTGCGCCAACGCTGCGTCGGGGCTTTGCGCGGCATCGTCGGCGACCATCTCGATCGCTTGCATGAAGCCCAGACCACGCACGTCACCGATTCGCGGGTAACGTTCCTGCAGGGCCAGCAGGCCTTCATGCAGTTGTGTCGCCAGTCTCTCGCCTTGTGCCAGCAGATCCTGCTCTTCGAACAGGTCGAGCACGGCCAGCGCGGCGGCACACGCAACGGCGTTGCCGCCATAGGTCCCGCCCAGGCCGCCCGGGGTAGGTGCATCCATGATTTCGGCGCGTCCGACCACACCGGACAGCGGCATGCCACCGGCCAGGCTCTTGGCGACGGTCACCAGGTCAGGCTGGATGTCGGCGTGCTGGTAACCGAACATCGTGCCAGTACGACCGAAACCGGCCTGGATTTCATCGAGGATCAGCACAATGCCGTGCTGGGTACAGCGGGCGCGCAGGGCCTGCAGGAATTCCCTGGGGGCGGCGAGGAAACCGCCATCGCCCTGGACCGGCTCGATGATGATCGCGGCAACACGGTCCGGCGCCACGTCGGTGGCGAACAGCTCATCCAGCTCGGCCAGTGCATTGTCGCTGCTGACACCCCGATAGGCGTTGGGGTAGGTGGCGTGATAGATGTCGGCGGGGAAGGGGCCGAAGTTCTGTTTGTAGGGCTGGCTCATGCCCGTCAGGGTCACGCCGAGCAGGGTCCGACCGTGGAAGCCGCCCCGGAAGGAGATCACCGCTGTGCGGTTGGTGTAGCCCCGCGCGATCTTCACTGCGTTCTCGACCGCTTCCGCGCCGGAGGTGAACAGCACGCTCTTGTAGTGTTCGGTACCGCCGACCAGTTTGTTCAGGCGAGCCGCCACCTGGATGTAGTTCTCGTAGGCCACGACTTGGAAACTCGCGTGGGAGATCTCGCCGACCTGGCGACGCACTGCCTCGACCACCTTTGGATGATTGTGACCCACGTTCAGGACGCCGATACCCCCGACGAAGTCCAGGTAGCGCTTGCCATCGGCATCCCACAGCTCGGCTCCTTCAGCCCGTGCCGCGACGATCGGGTGGGCGGTGGCGATACCACGGGGTACGTGTTGTTCGCGCAGGGCCAGCAGGCGTTGGTTTTCAGTAAGTGCGGAATTCATCTCGATCTCCGTGAGCGCCGAAGGTGGCGGCTGATGACATCAGGATAAGGACTGGCCGTAGCCACAAGCGCTGAACTTGGCGTGTCGGGCGCTGTGATCGACTGTTTTGCAGGTGTGTTGCGGAATAATTCGCTGTGCAGGGATGAAGGCTTGTGCGGGGTAGAAACGCCATCGGCCTGTGGCAGTACGGTCTGGCGGCGAAGAGTCAGATATCGCTATCGCCAAAAGCCGTGCTGCTACAGGCCGATGTGTTCCGGATCGGGTCGATCAAGCCACGGCGCGTGGCACGACAATGGTGTCTTCCGGATGAAGGCGCATCATCATGGGCGCGCCAATCGGCGGCAGGCTGAGGTTGCCTTCATGATGGCTGGGTTGGCGCAGGCTGACAGTCGGCCCGCCTTCGAGGTCGACGAAGACCTTGAGGCTTTCGCCCTGGAAGACGATGTCGGAGACCCGGCCACGCAGACGGTTCCATTCCGGACCCGAGCTCGCGTTGTCCAGGAGCAGTTTTTCCGATTGCAGGGCCAGGAACACGTCCCCCGACGCCGGGACCGGGCGGGTCGTGCGCAAGGTCGTGGTACCCAGGCTCAAGGCGTTGCCAGAGCCGCGCTGCAGAGGCACCAGCGTACTTTCGCCTATGAAGCTGGCAACGAAATCGTCAGCCGGGTGATCGTGCAAGCGGCGCGGGGTATCGACCTGCACCAGCTGTCCGCCGCGCATGATCGCAATGCGGTCACTCATGGTCAGGGCTTCGCGCTGATCGTGGGTCACGTAGATCATCGTGGCACCCAGGCGCTTGTGCAGGGCGCGCAGCTCGATCTGCATGATTTCGCGCAATTGCTTGTCCAGTGCCGAAAGGGGCTCATCCATCAGAATGAGCTTGGGCTCGAAGACGATCGCGCGGGCCAGGGCCACACGCTGACGCTGCCCGCCAGACAGCGCCGCGATGTTGCGGTTTTCGTAACCGGATAGCTCGACGGTCGCCAGGGCGCTCTTGACCCGGTCGCGGCTCTTGGTGGCACTTTCGCCACGGGCGCGCAGCGGAAAAGCCACGTTCTCGCCGACGGTCATGTGCGGAAACAGAGCGTAGTTCTGAAATACCACGCCGATTTCACGCTTGTGCGGTGGCATCAGGGTAACGTCGCGCGCACCAAACAGGATGCTCCCGGAACTGACCCGGATAAAACCACCCAGAATGCTCAGCAACGTGGTCTTGCCCGAGCCTGATGGGCCGAGCAACGACATGAATTCCCCGGCTTCGACCTTGAGGTCCACGTTGTTCAAAGCCTTGAGGCTGCCGTAGTGCTTGCACACCTTGTTAACGCTGACCGATTCAAAACCTTCAGTGAAATTCATGACGCGTCGTCCTCTGTAAAACCAGGGATTGCCCGATAAGTCTGCTTGTTATCTGAACACAGGCGCAGGCCTGATCCGTGCCGTTTTGGCGTGCCGGACCAACAGGATCTGCTGTCCGGCGTGGGAAGAGGGCTACAGGCTGCTTTGCGCCGCCGTCGATCAGCCCAGGCCGCCGATGTGCCAGGCCTTCACCTCGAGAAATTCATCCAGGCCATACTTGGAACCTTCGCGGCCGGTACCCGACTGCTTCATGCCGCCGAAGGGCGCCACTTCCATGGAGATGATCCCCGTATTGAGGCCGACCATGCCGAACTCCAGGCGCTCTCCCACACGCCAGGCGCGGCGCATGTCCTGGGTAAAGTAATACGCACCCAGACCATAGGGGGTGGCATTGGCCAGGGCCAGTGCCTCGGCCTCATCCTTGAAGCGGAACAGTGGGGCGACCGGGCCAAAGGTTTCTTCGGTTGCCAGCAGCATGTTGGCGTTGGCATCGCGCAGGACGGTTGGCTGCACGTACAGCCCCTCGCCTGCGGGCGCGCCACCGATCGCGATGCTCGCGCCTTTCTCCAGAGCGTCGTTTATATGACGAGCGACCTTGTCCACGGCGGCGGCATTGATCAGGGGGCCGATGGTGACACCACTGTGCTGGCCGTCACCGACTTTCAGTTCGGCGACGGCAGCACTCAGGCGTTCGGCGAACCGGTCGTAAATGCCGTCCTGCACCAGGATGCGGTTGGCACAGACGCAGGTCTGCCCAGCGTTACGGAATTTGCTCTGCATGACACCGGCGATGGCCAGGTCAAGATCGGCGTCGTCGAACACAATGAACGGCGCGTTGCCGCCCAGCTCCAGGCTCAGGCGCTTGATGGAGGAAGCGCATTGACTCATCAGCAGCTGACCGATCCGAGTGGAGCCGGTGAACGAGAGCTTGCGTACATCCGGGTTGGCGGTCATCTCGCCGCCGACCCCGGCGGGCAGGCCGGTCAACACGTTGAACACGCCCGCCGGGATGCCCGCGCGCTCAGCCAGCACCGCCAGCGCCAACGCAGACAGCGGGGTCATTTCCGAAGGCTTGACCAGTACCGTGCAACCGGCTGCCAGGGCAGGCGCGCATTTGCGGGTGATCATCGCGTTGGGGAAGTTCCATGGCGTGATGGCCGCGACGACACCGATGGGTTGCTTGAGCACCAGGATGCGCCGGTCGGCGGCAGGCGAAGGGATGGTGTCGCCATAGATGCGCCGCGCTTCTTCGGCGAACCACTTGACGAAGCTTGCGCCGTAGGCGATCTCGCCGCGTGACTCAGTCAATGGCTTGCCTTGCTCGGTGGTCATGATCAGCGCCAGGTCTTCCTGGTTTTCCATGATCAGGCCAAACCACACCTCCAGGTAACGTGCACGTTCGGCCGCTGGCACCTCGCGCCAGGTGACGAAGCGCGCCTGGGCTGCCTCGATCGCCCGGCGAGTCTCGACACCTTGTAGAGCCGGGACTCGGGCGATCACGCTGCCGTCAGCGGGGTTGGTCACGTCGATGGTTGCGCCATCATCGGCCTCGATCCAGGCACCGTTGACATAAGCACGTTCGACAAGCAGGGAAGGGTCACGCAGTTGGTCTTTCAACATGATCAGGGCCTTGAGGGTTCAGACGATGGGCCCATTGTAGAAAGCCCCGTTCAGTGGCCGATGCCGAGATGCGGCTGCCCACGGTCATAGATGCTGAAATGCGGTGAATGACGGCAGGCTGTGCTGGGCTTTCCGATCGGTTGCAATACAGCGCCAGACGCAAAAACGCACTTGCCCGCAATCGCGGGCAAGTGTGTCGTTCAGGTCAGGGATGCGTCAGTGACTACTGCTTGTTGCGCCCCGCGACCACCACCAGGATCAGGGACGCCAGAATCAGGATCGAACTGATGGCGGCAATGGTCGGGTCGATCTCGTCTCGCAGCGCCGTGAACATGCGTTTGGTCAGGGTCTGGTTGTCGCCACCGGAGATGAACAGCGCGACCACCGTTTCATCCAGCGAGGTGATGAAGGCGAACAGCGTGGCCGAGACGACGCTCGGCTTGATCTGCGGCAGGGTCACGGCCATGAACGCCCGGAAGCGATTCATGCCCAGGCTGCGCGCCACCATTTCCTGCGACATGTCGAAGTTACGCAGGCCAGCCAGCAGCGCGATGATCACGTAGGGCAGGGCGAGCATGATATGCGCCAGCACCAGCCCGGTCAGCGTGCTGATCAGGCCAATCCGGGCATAGACGAAGAACACCCCGGCGGCGATCAGGATGATCGGCACCATCATCGGCAGCAGCAGGATGATCTGCAGCGTGCGCACGACCTTCAAGCTGGAATTGTTGATGGCGTAAGCGGCCGCCATGCCAATCGGCAGGCTGACGGCCATGGTGAAAAATGCCGTGATCAGGCTGACTCGTGCTGCCGACATCCATTCCGCGCTGTTGAAGAACGCCTCGTACCAATGGAAAGACCATTGCTTGGGCGGGAATTGCAGGAAGCGCGCTTCGGAAAACGACATCGGCACCACGATCAACACCGGGATGATCAGGTACAACAGGATCGCCGCGACCACAAGGGTGAACAGCAGGTGCGACAGGCGAAGGTGACGCAGGTTGGCAAGCAGGTTCATTTAGCGCGCCCCCAGAATGCGTTCGATGGGAATGAAGCGATTGATGCCCCAGAAAATCAGGAACACCACGAACAGCAGCACCAGGCCGACTGCGCTGGCCGCGCCCCAGGCGTGATACAGCTCGACGTTGCGTTGCACCAGCATCGACACCAGGATCGTGCGGCCGCCACCGAGCAGTTCGGGGGTGATGAAGAAGCCCAGGCAGATGACGAACACCAGGATCGAACCGGCCATGACCCCCGGTGCCGCCATTGGCAGGAACACGCGGCGGAAGGTGTAGAAGGGCTTGGCGCCCAGGCTCTCCGAGGCTTGCATGAGGTCCTGGGGAATCTTTTTCATCACCGAGTAGAGCGGCAGGACCATGAATGGCAGCATCACGTGCAGGGTGCCGATTACCGTGCCGGTGGTGTTGTGCATCAGCGTCAGCGGCTGGTCGATGATGCCCAGGTCCATCAGCGTCTGGTTGACCAGGCCCCGGCGTTGCAACAACACCAGCCAGGCATAGGCACGCACCAGCACGCTGGTCCAGAACGGCAGGATCACGCAGATCAGGATCAGATTGGCCCAGAAGCCCTGCAGGCGCGAGGCGGCGTAGGCGATGGGAAAGCCCATCAGGATAGACAGCACCGTGACCAGGAAACTGATCTTGAAGGTGAGGGCGAAGGTGTCCCAGTAAATGGCTTCCTGAAAGATCCGGATGTAGTTGGCCAGGGAAAACCCTTCCTCGGTCTGTACCGACTGAAAGGCCAGCCAGCACAGCGGCATGATCAGCAGCACCACCACCATGACCAGCGCGGGGGTGAGCAGCAAGAGCATCGAGGTGTGTTCCCTGCGTTCTTCACGGGCCAGGGCGTTTTCGCTGGTCAGCGGCGGCTGGTGCTGATGGTCGCTGGAACCAGGTATCGATTTGGCGAGGTAGGTATTGGACATGATGACCTCTCGTCATTGCGCAGGGCTGGAGGGAACCCAGCACCGGCGGGTAGCGCCGGCGGCGGCAATCGTCCTCGCGGACGGCAAGCGGTGCTCGAATAGTGTCATGTGAAGAACTCCCAATGGTGGGCAGGTACTTGAGGCGGGGGCGAGCTGTCTGCACAGGTCACTCTGCGGGACCCTCAGGCCTAATGTACCGGGATGCCACCGGATGAAGCGGGTGGAATTGGCCGGTGCCGAAGTGCTTTATGTCGAAATCGGCGAGGCGGACGGCATGTCCTGCGCCGAGGCGTCTGGCCTGCGGCGCAGCGACAGTCGGAAGTCACTTTTTCTGGACGAAGGCCAGCCAGCGTTCTTCGGCCTTGACCCCGGCTTCCGAAGCCCACCATTGGGCGGAGAGCAGGGCCTGGCGGGAGATGTTGCCGGGAGAGGAAGGCAATCTCGCCTCGCGGTCGGCCGGGATCACGCCAGTCTTGAATGCCTCGGGGTTGAGCGGGCCATAGTCGATGATCATCGGCAGCGCCGCCTGGAGCTTGGCGTCGATGGCTTCGTTGACGAACTTCATCGCCGCCACCTTGTGCGGCGTCCCCTTGAGGATGCACAGCGAGTTGGTTTCCAGCACGCCCTGGTTGTAATCGAACGCCACGGGCGCTCCGGCCTCCTGCACCGCGGTGATACGGCCGTTCCAGGCCTGGATCATGTCCACTTCGCCGTCGCTGATCAGCTGTGCCGACTGCCCGCCGGAGGTCCACCAGGTAGCGATGTCGGGCTTGATCTGCTCGAGCTTCTTGAAGGCGCGTTCCACGTCCAGCGGGTAGAGCTTGTCCATCGGGACGCCGTCCGCCAGCAAGGCTATTTCCAGGGTCGGGCGCGGCAAGTTGCGCAGGGAACGCTGTCCTGGATACTTCTTGGTGTCCCAGAAATCGGCCCAGGTCTTGGGCACGTCCGCGCCTTTGAATGCGTCCGTGCGATACGCCAGCACCGTGGAGTAGCTGATATAGCCGACGCTGTAGTCATCCTTGAGGTTGTCGGGTAGTTGCGCGGCGTTTGGAATCAGGGTCAAGTCGAGTTTCTCGAAAAGCCCTTCGGCTTCGCCGCGGATACAGTCACCGGTGGGCAGGTCGACGACATCCCACGTGACCTTGCCACTCTCGACCTGGGTCTTGATGATCGGGTAAGCCTTTGGCGAACTGTCCTGCTTGAGCGTCAGGCCGAGCTTCTTGGCCGCAGGTTCGAGGATTGCCTTGCTCTGGGCTTCCTGATAGGCACCGCCCTGGGAAACGAATGTGATGTCCTCGGCCATGGCCTGCGTGGCGCCACCGATGAACAGGGCGAGGCTTGCGAGTTTGAAGGCTGAAGTACGCAACGTGCTCATGGAGAGACTCCGAATGGTTGGCAGATTTCTTGGGCGAGCTGTAGGTTTTGTTGTCGGTCGCTCTGCGGGACCATGGAGATCTAATGTACCGGCATGTCCATGAACGAAGCAGCTTCAATTCTGCTGGTGAAAAGCTGTTTATTGCGAAATTCGGAGGGGTTACGGTATTTCGTGCGCCGACCCTTGTACCTGTAGGCGCGGGCTTGCCCGCGATGAGGCCATTGCTGACCCCGCGAGCGTATGGCCCTTGTAGGCAAGGGATCGCGGCAGTTCGACGCCCCGACCCGCCAGCGAAAGGGCCCTCCGAGGCAAAGAATCACGCGCGACGAACGCTCCGCGCAGCCTCCCGCTGCTCCACCAGCCCCCGAATCCGCGGCAGCAACTGCTGCCCATACTCAACCGCATCTCGCAGCTGATCGAACCCACGGAACAGGAACGTCGTAACCCCGAGCTCGTAGTACGCCAACGCCGCTTCAGCCACCTGGTCCGGTGTCCCCACCAGCGCCGTCGAGTTGCCTGCCGCCCCCGTCAACGCGGCGATCTCGGTCCACAACCGGGTGTCATGCACCTTGCGCTGGCTGGCCAGCTCGACCAGTCGTTCGGAGCCTGCGTTGCTGGTACCGACGTTCTTGTCCCGGCGCTTGCCTTGTCGCAACCCGGCATTTGCCCGGGCATCCTCGAGGATACGCTCGGCACGCGCCCAGGCCTCTTGCTCGGTCGCGCCGAGGATCGGCCGCAGCGACAGGCTGAAGCGGATCTCGTGCTCACGACCATACCGCGCCGCCGCCTTGCGCACCTTGGCGATACGCTCGCGAACCTGCTCCAGCGGCTCGCCCCACATCATGTAGACATCGGCATGCCTGGCCGCCACTTCCACCGCTGCATCGGAGGCGCCGGAGAAGTAGATGGGCAGGTGCTGCACCGGCTTGACCAGCGTCAGGTTGTCTTCAACCCGGTAGTGCTCGCCCTGATGCGCGAACGGCTCGGTGCCGGTCCAGGTCTGGCGCATCACCTGCAGGTACTCGTCGGTACGCGCGTAGCGGGCGTCCTTGTCGAGGTAATCGCCGTCGCGCTGCAGATCGCCACTGTCGCCGCCGGTAATCACGTTGATCGAGGCGCGGCCGCGGCTGAGCTGGTCCAGAGTGGCAAACTGGCGCGCCGCGAAGGTGGGTGCCTGGAACCCTGGGCGGCGGGCCACCAGCAAGCCGATGCGCTCGGTCAGCGCAGCGACGTAGCTGGCGAGGATCATCGAGTCCGGTGCGCTGGTGTTGACCGCCAGCAGGGCCTTGTCGAAGCCGCCGTATTCCTGGGCCTGGGCAAAGGCCTTGATGAACTCCAGGTCGACCAGAGGGCCGCGTGGGGCCTGGGATTCGCTGCCTTCCTGTGGGCCGATAAGGCCGATGAATTCGAGACTCATGGGGGACTGTTCCTTGTGTGAGGCGGGCGAGCGGCCATGGACCCACGGGCCCAGGCTGCGACGCCAAGGAACATAACGGGTGGTGAAGGGCGTTGTGAAAGGCTTTGTAGTTCTAAGCTAATTATGCGAAATACAAATACATATTAGCCAATGAAATGCGCCAGGCTGATCTTGATAAGCCACAGTGACCCCATGCCAACCCCCAGTGTCAGCAGTGTGCTACGCGTGCGCCAGGCGACCAGGCCTGCAAGGATCGCGGCGGGAATCTGCGGGTTGGTCCAGTCGACGCCAGCATGTTTGTCCTGGATCATTACCGCTGGCACTACCAGCGCGGCCAGCACGCTCGCGGGCACATACGCCAAGGCACGGCTGAACAGCGGCGGGATCCGCAGAGAACCGTAGAACTCGATGAACGACAGGCGCAGCGTGAAAGTGCCCAGGCCGATCAGCAGGAAGGTGATCCATTGGGACGACTCGCTCATGAAGCCTCCTGCTTGATGTCACTACTGGGCTCGACGCGAGGGGCCGTTCGCAAGTGCTCGATGATCAGACCCGCGAGCACGCCACCCAATGAAGCGACCAGCAGGCCGAGGTTGTAGGGTAGGTCCACGGCCACTACCGCGAGCGTGCCACCCACCGTTGCAGCGCCGAGGGTCGGGGGATTGCGCAGGTTAGGGATGAGGAGGGCCAGGAACGAGAGCGGGATGGCAAAACCCAGCGACCAAGTCTCGGGAATGCCGGTGCCCAGGTAAACCCCAGCCAGCACCGACAGGTTCCAGCCGCACCACATCGTGATCGCCGTGCCCGCATAGTAGGGAAAGGCGAACCGGCCCAGTTCCCCGGACGCGAACCTCAGGCTGCACAGCGCGAACGACTGGTCTGACAGCAGGTAGGACATGGGCCACGTGCGGCGCCGGGGCATGGCGCTCAGGCTGGGCGCAAGCGCAGCGCTGTACATCAGGAAGCGCAGGTTGATGACCAGTGCCGTGACCACCATCGTCAAGGGCAAGGCACCGTTCTGCATCAGCTGCAGGACAACCATCTGCGCAGACCCTGAGTAGAACAGCAGGGTCATGCCCAGGGCGTCGAGGGGCGACATGCCCATCTCGATGGCGGTCACGCCGGTGATCAGCCCGAACGGAACAACGCCGGTGGTCAATGGGAGAACACTGTGCGCACCCTCCCTGAACGCCTGTTTCCCACTCTGAAAGTGCATGTGGATTCCTTGATCTCTCTGGCCAGCCATCAACCTGTGGCGTCTGCTCAAATTAAGACGCCCGACCATTGGCCACAACGCAGATTTCTGGAATATTAGGCCTATAATAACTAGGGCTCATCGCATGTATCTCGGCTCACCTACCCGGCACACCCTCCAGCTAAACGCCTTGCGTGCATTCGAAGCGTCGGCGCGCCTGGGCGGCTTCGCGCAGGCCGCACAGGAACTGCGAGTGACACCCGGCGCCGTCGCGGCGCTGGTCAAGACCCTGGAGGCGCAGTACGGCGCGGCGTTGTTCGAGCGCCACGCCCGGGGCGTCAGGCTGACCGCGCTGGGCCAGAGCGTGGAGGCGCAGTTCACCCAGGCGTTCGATGCGGTGGAGGAGGCCGCCCGGACCCTGCGGCGCCTGGCCGCCCCGCAGCGGGTGCATATCGTCACCTCGCCCGCGCTCGCGCAGCTGTGGATCGGGCCACGCCTGCCGCGGCTGACCGAGATGCTCGCGCCTGTCGAAATCTCGATAACGGCGGTCGACGAGCCGCCCAACCTCAAGCGCAGTCCGTTCGACCTGTGCCTGTTCTACGTGGACAAGCCGGGGCGCGGCCAGCGCTTGATTGCGGAAGAAGAAATACTGCCCGTGTGCACGCCTGCCCTGGCCGCCGGAATAGCGGCTCCCGAAGACCTGGTCGATGCCCGTTGCATCAAGGATGTGGTGTGGAAGGACTGGGACGTGTGGTCCGGCTCGGTGATGCCGAACCAGCCGATGGTGGCGCGTGGGCCTGGGTTCTCGTTGTACTCGATCGCGGTGCAGCAGGCGCTGCTGGGCGCTGGAGTGCTGATCGGGCGCAGGAGCCTGGTTCAGCCGTACCTGGACAGCGGGGCGCTGGTAGCGCCCGTGGGCCGGCCGGCGCCCTTAGGGATGTCGATCGTGGCGTGGCGGTTGCCAGGGGCTGGTGGAAACCCGTTGGTGGGTGCCGTGGAGGAGGCGATGCTGGGGTTGGCATGACGCTTGGCACCTTGGCCTTCGCCCCGGGCCTTGATCTCGTCGAACCCCTCTATTCTCGATAGGTCTATTGATCCAACTCCCCCTGGATTCGATTTCATGTCCCCGCACCAAAGCCTTGTCCTGTTCGCGCGATGCGGTTACGCCGCCCGAGGCGCGCTTTATCTCATCATCGGTATTTTCGCTCTACTTGCGGCACTCGACTCGAGCAAGCCCAAGGACAGTCACAAAAGCCTGGAAGCACTGTTGAGCCAGCCATTTGGTCATGTCCTGGTCGGATTGATGGTCGCGGGCCTGCTTGCCTTCGCTGCCTGGCGAGTGTTGCAGGCCCTGCGCGACGTGGATAACCACGGGACAACGTTGAAAGGGCTGATCATCCGCGCAGGCTTGTTGGCAGGAGGCATGGTCAACGGCGCGCTGGCCTTGTTTGCCTTGGGCCTGCTCATCAGCGGCATCAGAAGCTCGGGTGATTCGGGAAACGGGAAAACCCAGGACCTGTTGGCCCATCTGTTGTCCTGGGAACACTCGAACCTGCTGGTGTACGTCGTCGCCCTGGTACCCCTCGGAGTAGGCATCGTTCACATCATCAAGGGATGGAGAGCGACATTCGAGCGATACTTCGAAGCCGACGAGGAGGTCATGCGGTATGTTCGCCCGGTATCCCGGTTCGGCCTGATCGCCCGCGGTGTCGTCCTTATCGAGATAGCGCTGCTGCTGATGATCAGCGGCTCCATCTACAAAGCCATGGATCCGCCAGGCATGAAAGAAGCGCTTGATGCGCTGCAGAACCTGCCGGCGGGCGGATTGATTCTTTTGGTGATGGCCTTGGGGATGATCGCGTTTTCGATCTACAGCTTTTCGGAAGCGGCCTGGCGAAGGATCAACATGGATGTGCCTGGGGTTGATTAGGGTATAGGCATGGTCCGCCCGCCAATCCGGTGGACCTTGCCAGGCACAACTGTCTTCGCTATGTAATTCAGAAGCCTTCCAGGACAAGCTTGCCTTTGGCCTTGCCGCTTTCGATCAGCGCATGGGCACGCTTCAGATTGCTCGCGCTGATGGTGCCGAAGTGCTCGCCCAGGGTGGTCTTGATCACGCCCTCGTCGATCAGGTCGGAGATCCTCTCCAGCAGCTGGTGCTGCTTGATCATGTCATCGGTGTGGTAAAGCGACCGCGTGAACATCAGCTCCCAGTGCACCGACAGCGACTTGCGCTTGAGCGGCATGATGTCCAGATGGTCGGGATCATCGATCAGCGCGAGCTTGCCCTGCGGGCGCAGCACCTCGACGATCTGTGGCAGGTAAGTACCGGTGTGCGTCAGGCTGATGACGTAATCCACCGAATCGAATTTCAGCTGTTCCAGCTGGGACGAGAAGGGCGCCGTATGATCGATGACGTGGTGAGCACCCAACTCACTCACCCATGCCTGGGTTTCCGGCCGGGAGGCAGTGCCGATCACGGTAAGCCCAGTGAGCTTGCGGGCGAGCTGCACGAGGATCGAACCCACACCGCCACCTGCACCAATGACCAGCAGACGCTGCCCCTGCCCGCCGTTTTCCTGCACGCCGAGACGGTCGAACAGCAGTTCCCAGGCCGTGATGGACGTCAGCGGCAAGGCAGCGGCGCTGGCGTTGTCCAACGTGCCGGGCTTGTGACCGACGATACGCTCGTCAACCAGGTGAAACTCGCTGTAGCTGCCCGGCCGGTCGATGGCACCGGCATAAAACACTTCATCACCCGCCTTGAACAGGGACACGTCGCTGCCGACCTCACGCACGATGCCGACCGTGTCCCAACCCAATACCTGTGGCTGCTCGCTGGTGCTACGCGCCCGTACCTTGGTATCCACCGGGTTGACTGCGATGGCCCTCACTTCGACCAGCAAGTCCCTGGCGCCGGGTGTTGGCTTGGGCAGGTCGAGCTCGAACAGTGAACGCGTGTCCTCGATTGGCAAACCGGGGGTATCGAAAACGATGGCTTTCATGGAGGGAGTCCTTGAGCGGTTGGAGGTGGTAGCAGGGTATTCGTGCCGGCCTTCTTTGGAAAGGCGTTAGCAGTCGCTGCTGACGGTCATGGTGCCGCGGCCAGCACCTCTCCCAACCTTTCAAGGAACACCTTTACCCTGTGCGGCACTTGCTGCCTGGTCGGGAGTAGCGCGGTGATCGATAAATGCTCTGGAGCGGCGTCGCCCAGCGTGATTTCCTGCAGGCTTCCGTCCGCCAGGTCGGTGCGGACATCCCAGAACGAGAGCATCACAACACCAAGGCCCAACTTAGCTGCCGACCTGACTGCCTCCACACTGTTGGCACTGAATGCGGCATTGGCTTTCAAAGAGCAGCCTTCTCCATCCTTGATCAACGGCCAGTGCGGCATTGCGTGCAAACCGATGCAGTTGTGAGCCTTCAGATCTTCCAGGGTGCCAGGGATGCCCTTACGTTTGAGGTAGGAGGGGCTTGCACAGATGACGCGAGGATTCGGAGCCAAGTGACGGGCGATCAACGCAGAGTCGCGTAGAGCGGCGATTCGGATGGCTACGTCGATTCCAAGGCCGACAATGTCCACGATGCTGTCCGATAAGGTAAGGTCAATCTCCAAAGCGGGATTTTCCTCCAATAGGTCCGGAATCATGGGGAGGATCACCGTCTGGCCGAAGACCGTCGGGGCAGTCACTTTGAGCACGCCGCTAGCGGCCCCGGCGCCTGAGAGAATCGCTGCCCGTGCTGCTTCATCCGCATCAAGCATGGCCTGTGCGTAAGGAAGATAGACTTCGCCTTCAGTGGTGAGCGCTACAGCCCGAGTGGTTCTGTGAACGAGCCTGACACCGAGTTCTTCTTCCAGCGAAGCTAGCCGTCGGGAAATAGTCATTGGCAAAACGCCCAACCTTCGTGCAGCCCCCGATAGGCTGCTGCTTGCGGCGATGGCGACAAAGGCCTCGATTTCAGCGACTTGCATCTTGATATCTCATATCGTTAAAGCGCCTTATCGGATAGCGCGGCTTCTGCTACCCCTGGAATGTAGATACATTGCCTGCCACGCAAGCTTTTCATCCTAACCGAGGTGGATACGAGATGACGCTCAACAAGCAGGAGATTCTAACTCCTTTCGATATTGGCCAGGTTGGCCTGAAGAACAAATTCGCGGTAGCACCGATGACCCGCGTCAGTGCAAGCGAAGAAGGCCTCGCTTCGCAGCGCCAGGTGGATTATTACGAGCGGTTCGCGAAAGGCGGCTTTGGCCTCACCATCACCGAAGGCATTTATATCGACCAGAAGTTTTCCCAGGGCTACCTGTTCCAGCCGGGTATCACTGATCTGGAGCAAGCCCAGGCATGGCATGCAGTGACCAGCGCAGTCCATAAGCATGAAGGCAAGATCTTCGCCCAGCTGATGCATGCTGGTGCCCTCAGCCAAGGCAACCGTTTCTCGCAAGTCACTGCCGGCCCATCGGCAGTTCTCCCGAAGGGTCAGCAGATGGGCTTCTACTACGGTAACGGCCAGTACGCGGTTCCTGAAGCAATGTCTGAGGAAGATATCGCGGACGCCATTGATGGCTTCGCGAAGTCGGCTCGGCGAGCTATGGAAGTTTCCGGTTTCGATGGTATCGAGATCCACGGTGCCAACGGCTATTTGCTTGACCAGTTCCTGACGGATGTCTCTAACCAGCGGACTGACAAATGGGGCGGTGATGTACGAAACCGTGTCCGTCTGATCCTGGAGGTCTACAAGGCCGTGCGTAATGCCGTGGGCAACGCTCCCGTCGGGGTTCGTATTTCCCAAGGCAAGGTCAACGATTTCCTCCACAAGTGGGCAGAAGGCGAAGCCGCTGCAGAAGTCGTGTTCGGCTCGTTGGCGGACGCAGGCGTCGACTTCATTCACGTAACCGAATTCGAAGCCTGGAAGCCGGCATTTGCAGAAGGTGGGGACAGCTTCGTCAAGTTGGCGCGTCGATATGCTCCTCATCAGGCGATCATTACCAATGGAGGCCTGCATCAAGTGGAACACATCGAGGATGTTCTCCAGGCGGGTGCAGATATCATCGCATTGGGCAAAGGTGCCCTGGCGAACCCTGATTTCCCAAATCGCTTCGCAAGTGGTGAATCCTTGGTCGATTTCGATCCCTCGATTCTTGGCCCTGTTGCAGATATCAAAGACAGTGAGTTGGGCTGAGGTTTTGGTTGGCTGATAGGGTGGGAGGAACTATGACCAGATTATGGATGGCTAGTGTGCCACCGTCGGCGGTAAGCCCTGCAATGACGCTGTTGCTGGAGCTGAGTCTCATCTATCAAGCCCATTCAGCCCAAGCCCAGGGCTGAAGGCTGATCAGAAGTGAGGCATTTTGCCGCTCCAGGCAGGATGCGCCACAAGCTGTCCGTTCCAGACATGCGAAGCGAGTCTCGGCCCTGTATTATCCGCGCCCTTTTTTACGAGGGTTTGTGATGATTAGCGGTAAGCGCGGTGCCACGTTATGCGGGTTGGTGGCGATCGCAATGTGGAGCATGTCGATTGCCTTGATCAGGAGCATAACGACGACCTTCGGCCCGGCAGGTGGGGCCGCGTTGATCTACACGCTGGGCACACTGCTGTTGCTTGTCCTGCTCGGCAAACCTCGGTTGAGAACGTCATCCTGGCTCTACCTGGTGACCGGCGGGGCCTTGTTTGTCACCTACGACGTCTGTATGTCACTGGCTCTTGGCTACGCCCATTCTGACACCCAGGCCGTCGAGGTCAGCGTGGTCAATTATCTTTGGCCCTGCCTCACGGTCTTGCTCTCGATCTGGATGAATGGACAGCGTGCACGATGGATTGTCGTACCTGGCTCGGTTCTGGCCGTTTTCGGAATTCTCTGGGTAGTAGCGGGGGATGGACTGTCGCTTGAACGCCTGGTTGCCAGCGTCAGTTCCAACCCGCTCGCATTTGCTCTCGCTTTTGTCT
Source organism: Pseudomonas sp. JE3303 (assembly GCF_056312565.1). Lineage (NCBI taxonomy): Bacteria > Pseudomonadati > Pseudomonadota > Gammaproteobacteria > Pseudomonadales > Pseudomonadaceae > Pseudomonas > Pseudomonas sp. JE3303. The sequence continues at coordinate 158,246 of NZ_JBWGIF010000003.1, read as the reverse complement.
GCGCCCTCAGCTTCTCCGTGTACTGCAACATCACCCGGCGTTATGCAGGAGCAGGAAACCAGATTGTTTTCTTCTTCATCCTCTCCACCTGCGCGCTTTGGACGAAGTACCTGCTGAGCGATGAGCAGTTGCCAGGTTTCACCCTCGTGGGCAGCCTGGAGCTAGCGATCGCTGCGTTGGCGGTGGCCGGCGGGTACGCACTTTGGAACATCGGGCTGATGCGCGGGAATCTTACGCTCCTGGCTACCGCCTCGTACTTTGCCCCGGTGTTGTCTTCGGCGTTCGCAACGGTTTGGTTGGGAGCCATGCTCAGCGCCCAATTCTGGCAGGGCGCGATGCTTGTCACCGTCGGGTCTTTGCTTTGCTGGCATGCGACGCGTGAGGTTTTGCCTTCTACTGGGCATGATTCGGAGCATGCGTAGGGCTTACGAGTCGCGACGCATAGTTCTTGAGGCGGAGGCGCTTTACCCTCCGCCTAGAGGGTCAATCCAGTCAGTTCATCATGCCCAATTCGGCATCATCTAACAGTGCCTTGGCCAAGGCACTCAAGTAGTGCGAGGCCCAGAGCAGCTCGGGCTTGTCGTCCATCAGCCCGGTGATGGTCATGTCTCGTACATAGCCCATCAGTTCTGACGCCTGCTCCCGGGCATGCCGGCAAGGAATGCCGGGTTCGATGCGAAACGATCGGCTCGGGCTCACAACTGGCCAGCGTGGGTTTTGGGTACGCCGCGGTCACAGGCGGGCGATCCTTATCTGCGTATTGAACGCTGTGAGCTGGAGCTCACCAATGTCATCAATGCCGCAGAGACTCCACGTCATAGCGCTTGTCCGTTATCAGCCCGATCGGGCTTAAACATTAATTGGTAAGACCGCCTGCCGATTTCTGCCCGTCGCGGGCGGCAAACGACCCAAGCTGAGCGGTGACGACAGACAGAAATCGGTTAAAAGAGGTCACTGCAAATGAGCGAATCGCCCTGGCGTCCGTCCAGGACTGCCTCATGCAGCCAATTCAGTCAGGTATCGGGAAGACCGAGACAGGTTCGAAAACAAGGTGGACCACGAGCATCTTCAAAGAAACTGACTTGTGAGCCGATGTTTTAGACGTTTAAGTCGGCACCGCTGAAACCGTTGCGCTGATAAAAGCGCTCCAGCTCACGGGCTTCCGGCTCCCTGCCGGTGAAAATCTTCAGGTACTCGGGGATGTAGCGCATGCGCTGGGCCAGGGGCTCCCGGGTTTTCATGCTGATGTAGCCGATTTGCGTGAGGTAGATCGAGCGGGCGCGGGTAATTGCAGCATCGTGTTCAAAGCCGAAACGGTCGAACATCTGCCGCAATGCCTCGACGCGCTGCGCGTCAGCCTGGCCGATTTCTTGCGCCACTTCCGGTGATTGCAGCGCCCAACTGCGCATGGCGAATTCGAACTGCGAGTCGAACAATTCGCTGTTCAGCCAGCAGTCGAAGACGTTGAGAATCGCCTCGGTGATGGACTCAGCGTAGGCCTGGGATTTGGTCACCAGGTTGAAAGTGTTCTTGTTTTTCCATTGCTCGATCAACGCTACGAGCAAGGCATCGCGGTCATCGAAAAACCAGTAGAAGCTGGTTCGCGACAAATTCAGTTTTTTCGCCAGCGGCATAACTCGCACGGCATCGACGCCTGATTCAGTCAGACTTTCATAAGCAGCGTTAAGCCAGCCTTCCAGTGAGCCTCGGCCTGCCGGTTCCGCCGTTGAGGTGGTTGCTTTCATGGGTGTTTCTTCCATGTTTAAAAGTGCTTTTCGTGGCCAACTGTACACCAGTGTCACGAGTATTGACACTGGTGTACACAGAAGCATATTGTCAGCGTGCCTGATGACCTGTTTGCGAGACCGATATGAAAAACGATCCGCTACTTCAGCCTTATCGCCTCAAGCATTTGACCCTGCGCAACCGCATCATAACCACCTCCCACGAACCGGCTTACCCGGAAGACGGGATGCCGAAAAAGCTCTACCGGGCCTACCACGTTGAACGTGCCAAAGCCGGTGTAGCCATGACCATGACCGCAGGCTCCGCCGCGATCTCCCGTGACAGCCCGCCCGTGTTCAACAACATTCTGGCCTACAAGGACGAAGTGGTCGGCTGGATGAAAGACCTGACCGACGAGTGCCACGAACATGGCGCGGCAGTGATGATCCAGCTCACTCACCTGGGCCGGCGTACCCGCTGGGACAAAGGCGACTGGCTACCGGTGGTGTCGCCCTCCCACAATCAAGAACCCGCACATCGCGCCTTCCCTAAGCAGCTCGAACACTGGGACATCGACCGCATCATTCGCGACTACGCCGATGCCGCCGAACGCATGAAAGCCGCCGGCCTGGACGGCATCGAGCTACAAGCCTACGGCCACTTGATGGACCAGTTCTGGTCGCCACTGACCAACGAACTGGAAGGGCCGTATGGCGGCTCGCTGCAGAACCGCCTGCGTTTTACCTTCGATGTGCTCACGGCGATTCGCAAACGCGTGGGCTCGGAATTTATCGTCGGCATTCGCTACACCGGGGACGAAGTCCTCGCCGGCGGCCTGAAAAAAGAGGAGGGCTTGCAGATCTCCCAACTGTTGAAAGACAGTGGCATGATCGACTTCCTTAATGTGATTCGCGGCAACATCGCCACCGACGCCGGGCTGACCGACATCATCCCGATCCAGGGCATGCGCAATGCCCCGCACCTGGACTTTGCCGGCGAAATCAAGGCGCTGACTGGCTTCCCGACCTTCCATGCAGCGAAAATTCCCGACGTGGCCACGGCGCGTCATGCCATTGCCTCGGGGTTGGTGGACATGGTCGGCATGACCCGCGCCCACATGACCGACCCGCACATCGTGCGCAAGATCATCGAAGGCCGTGAAGACGATATCCGCCCTTGCGTGGGCGCCAACTATTGCCTGGACCGCATTTACAACGCTGGCGCTGCCTACTGCATCCACAACGCCGCGACCGGGCGTGAAACCACCATGCCTCATGAAATACCCAAGGCTGCGCAGAAGCGCAAAGTGGTGATCGTCGGCGCCGGCCCTGGTGGCCTGGAAGCGGCACGGGTGGCAGGAGAGCGCGGCCACGAGGTGGTGGTGTATGAGCTGGCGGACAAACCCGGCGGACAGATTCGCCTGACCGCGCAGTCCGAGCGGCGTAAAGAAATGATCAGCATCATCGATTGGCGCATGGCGCAATGCGAGCGCCTTGGCGTGACGTTTCACTTCAACACCTGGGCCGACACCGCGATTGTTCTCGATGAAAATGCCGACGTGGTGATCGTGGCGACCGGGGGCATGCCACACACCGAAGTGCTGGAACACGGCAATCAGTTCCTGGTTTCAAGCTGGGATATTATTTCCGGCGACGTAAAGCCTGGGCGCAATGTGCTGGTTTACGACGATGCGGGCGACCACGCCGGCCTGCAAGCCAGCGAATTCATCGCCCGCAGTGGCTCCAAGACTGAAATCATGACACCCGACCGCTCGTTCGCGCCGGAAGTCATGGGCATGAACCTTGTTCCCTACATGCGCTCGTTGCAGCAACTGGACACCACCTTTACTGTCACCTACCGGCTTAAGGTTGTGGAGAAACAAGGCGACCAATTGCTGGCTACGATCGGCACCGATTACAGTGACCTGACTAAAACACGCCTGGTGGATCAGGTGGTGGTCAACCACGGCACCCGGCCGCTGGACGAGCTGTATTTCGAACTCAAACCCTTGGCCAGCAACGAAGGCGCCTTGGAGTACATGGACCTGATTGTCGGCAAGCCGCAAACCCTTGCGAGCAACCCCGAAGGGCGCTTCCAGTTGTTCCGCATTGGTGATGCCGTGGCGTCGCGCAATACCCATGCGGCCATCTACGATGCCCTGCGGCTGGTCAAGGACCTCTAGCTGCCGTGTGTCGCCCACAATAATAAAGACAGCCGTCACCTGATTTAGAAGCCTTTAGTTACTGCCCCGACAGTTGGTCTTATTGAATTTGATGAACATCAAACTCTTCCAGCGGAGGTTGTTGCATGCATACGGGTTCTGACTCCATTGAGCTGCTCACTGCGTTAACCGAACGCGACCTGCTTTTTCGCAGCGATGCCAAGGTCACTGAACATGCCCTGGCGCCGGTCGACACGGCGTTACTCGATGCGTATACCGCCATCGACCGCAAGGCCTTGCGTCATTACCGCCTGGAGCGCATTCGCGAGCAACTGCGCGCCCAGGATTACGCCGGCATTCTGTTGGCCGATCCGATCAATATTCGCTATGCCACCGACACCAATAACCTCGGTTTGTGGGTAATGCACTCGCCCAGCCGCTATGTGTTTGTGGCCACCGACGGCCCGGTGGTGCTGTTCGAGTTCACCAGCAGCCGGCACAACAGCGAGCACGTGGAAACCATCGATGAAATTCGCCCGGCGATTCCCTGGCTGTATTTTCTCGCCGGCCCCCGCGTGCAGGAAAAAGCCGAGCGCTGGGCCCAGGAAGTGGCGGACCTGATGGCCCGCCACGGTGGGGGCAATCGCCGCTTGGCGGTGGACCGTTGTGACCCTTGGGGCGCGCAGCGCCTGACCCATAGGGGCATTGAGTTATTCGATGCGCAGCCGTTGATGGAGCAGGCGCGCTTGATCAAATCGGCTGAAGAGGTCGCCAGTCACCGGGTGTCCATGGGCGTGTGCGACCTGGCCATTGCCAGGATGCGCACAAGCCTGGTGCCGGGGGTCACTGAAAACCAGCTGTGGAGCATCATGCACGGGACTAATGTCGCGCACGGCGGGGAATGGGCCGAAAGCCGCTTGCTCAGCTCCGGGCCGCGCACCAACCCGTGGTTCCAGGACGCCACCGACAAAGTCATCAAGGCAGGTGAGATGGTCTGTTTTGACACCGACATGGTCGGCCCCGGTGGTTACCTTTCGGACATCTCTCGCAGCTTCGTCTGCCCCGGCAAGGCGCCGACAACGGCCCAGCGCGACTTGCTGGAAATCGCCTCGCAGCAGATCAACCACAACGTCGAACTGCTGCGCCCGGGCCTGTCCTTTCGCGAGTTTGCCGAACACTGTTGGCCTGTGCCCAAGCGCTTTGAGCACAATCGCTACATGATGATGCTGCACGGCGTCGGCCTGGTGGACGAGTACCCCAGCGTCGCCTACGCCGTGGATTTCGCCGAGTGGGGTTACGACGGCCTGTTCGAGGAAAACATGGTGGTGTCGGTGGAAAGTTACATCGGTAAACAAGGCGGTGGGGAAGGGGTGAAGCTCGAAGAACAGGTGCTGATCAGCGCCAACGGGCCGATAAAACTTTCGCGCACGCCCTTAGTCGACGGCGATCGATAGCTGGAGCAAAACCATGAGCAGTATGACCGTGATCGAAACCGCGCCCTCCTTGGCGCCGCGCCCAGTGGCCAGCGCCGAGCCGTTCTTGCGCCTGGAGGGAATTCATAAACAGTTTGGCCCCTATCCCGTCCTGCACGACGTGTGTTTTGAAATGAGCAAGGGCGAGGTGGTGGCCATTATTGGGCCTAGTGGTTCGGGCAAGAGTACCTTGCTGCGCTGTATCAATCAGTTGGAGCCGCCGACCCAGGGCCGGGTCAGTATGGATGGCGTGCACATCGAAGCTGGCAAGACGTTGCCCCGTACAGAGATGCTCAAGCTGCGCCGACGCATTGGCATGGTGTTCCAGACGTTTAATCTTTTTCCGCACCTGACGGTACTGCGCAATGTCAGCCTGGCGCAAATCCGTACCTTGGGCCGCAGCGCCAAAGAGGCCGACGCCCGCTCCATGCAACTGCTCGAACGCGTGGGGTTAGCCGACAAGGCCCAGCATTATCCGGCGCGGTGCTCCGGTGGCCAGCAACAACGGATCGCCATCGCCCGAGCCCTGGCATTGGACCCTGAATTGATGCTGTTCGATGAGCCGACCTCGGCGCTGGACCCCGAACTGGGCCTGGAGGTGCTGGCGGTGATGAAAGAGCTCGCCTGCGAAGGAATGTCGATGATCGTCGTGACCCACGAAATGCACTTCGCCGAAACCGTGTCCGACCGCGTGGTGGTGATGGCCGAGGGGCGAATCATCGAGCAGGGGCCGAGCCAGCAAGTGATGCGCCAGCCCGAGCATGAACGGGTGATCCAGTTCCTCCAGGCCGTGAGGAATCGCTGATGCAAAACATCCTGATGATGCTGTTGAACGGTGTGCCGTGGACCATTGCTGTCACTGTGCTCGCCTTCTGCGTCGGCGTAGTGCTGGGGTTTCCGATCTGTGCCCTGCGCCTGTCCAGGGTCAAGCCCCTGCGTTTTCTGGCGGCCATGCTGGTGCTGACCCTGCGCTCCATTCCGCCGATTGTCTGGCTGTTTTTCATCTTCTTTGGCATCGGTGGCGGCTATATCAGCCTGTCGCCGTTTACCGCGGCAGTGGTGGGCCTGGGGCTGATTACGGCGGCGCACATGTCCGAGGTGTACCGCGGTGCTTTCGCGGCGATTCCCACCGGGCAATTCGAAGCCTCCTATGTGCTTAACCTCTCGGCATCGCAACGGTTTTTCGATGTGGTGTTACCGCAGTTGGTGCGCATCGCCATTCCCACCTCGGCCACCTACGCCATTGGCCTGCTCAAGGATTCGGCCGTGGCCTCGACCATTGGCGTCGGCGATATCAGCTTCCAGGCCTATCAAGTTTCACAACAAACCTTTCAGGGCCTCAGCGTCTACAGCGCGGCGGCGGTGGTTTACCTGGTGCTCAGCGTGCCGGTGGCCTTGTTCTCCCGTTGGCTCTCGGCCTCGTTGAAACAGAGGATTGCCCGATGAGCGAACTGCTGACGATGTGGGCCCAATGGCTGCCGGAGTTGTGGAAGGGTTTTGTGCTGTCGATGCAGGTCACGGCGGTGAGCCTGGGCCTGGGTATTGCACTGGGGCTGGTGCTGGCGCTCAGTGTCTCGGCCCCGAGCCGCTGGTTGCGTTACCCGTCTTTGGTCATCGTGGAGTTGGGGCGCGGTGCGCCGGCGTTGATCCTGCTGCAGTATTTTTATTTTGGCCTGCCCAGCGTCAACCTGACCTTGACCTCGTTCTGGGCTGCCGCGCTGGCCATGGCGTACTGCACGGCGGCCTACACCAGTGAAATCATTCGCGGTGGCATCGAGGCAGTGGCCCCAGGGCAAACCGAGGCCGCTGAGGTGATCGGCCTCAACCGGTTCGACGCCCTGCGCTTTGTGATCCTGCCTCAAGCCTTGCGTGTAGCGCTGCCGTCGCTGCTGGGGTTCTCGATCATGATGTTCCAGGCCTCGTCGCTGTGTTTCACCATCGCCCTGCCAGAAATTGTCAGCCGGGCGTCCTCCATTGGTTCCTCCACTTTTGAGTACATGCCGGTGCTGATCCTGGCCGGTTTGATGTATGCCGCTGTCTGTGCTCCGGCGACCCTGGGCGTGGCAGCGCTGGAAAAAAGACTGGCACCCAGCCAGCTATAACAACAAATGCCACTCACGCCGTTTTCGGCTGCTGCTCCCTTATTGCAAAGGTGACGTCATGACTCGCTCATTTAAACATTTTACCCGTTGGATGTTCTTGTGTTCGACCCTGGCCGGCGCGCCGTACGCCCTGGCCGAATGCACCCCGGCGAACCAGTTTGAAACCATTACGCCGGGTGTGCTGACCGTGGCGGCGTATGTCTTCCCGCCTTACTCGATACCGGGGCCGAACAACCAGTTGAGCGGCGTGGATGGCGAGATCATCAAGCGCATCGCCGAGCGCGAATGCCTGAAGGTCAAGACCATGGTGGTGGACACCGCAGCTGTGGTGCAGGCGGTGGTGGCAAAGCGCGCCGATGTCGGCATCGGCGACTGGTACCGCACGGCAGAGCGCAGCAAGGCGTTGGGGTTGTCGGCACCGTTGTACCTGGACGTGATGGGCATTATTTCGGATGAGGGTTACACGAAGATTTCCGAACTGGACGGCAAGCGCATCGGCACCGTCCAGGGCTACCTGTGGGTGGACGATTTGAAGAAGGCCTTTGGCGATAATCTGGTGCTCTACCCGAACCCGGTGGCCATGGCCCAGGACCTGGCGTCCAAGCGCATCCAGGTCGGCGCGGACAGCTTCGCGGTGGGGGTTTCTTCGCAGCAGAAGGGCGCGTACCCCGGCAAGAGCATCAAGGTGTCCGAGCCCGATCAACGGGTCAAGGCCACGCTTGAGCCTGGGCAGAGCGCCTTCCCCTACACCAAGTCCAATGCAGCCTTGGGCGAGGCGCTGGGCGAGAACATCCAGGCCTTGCATGCCTCGGGCGAAATCGCTGAAATCCTCGCCTCGTTTGGCCTGGCCCGCGAGGCTGCGCAAGTGGGTGAGCCGAGGATGATTCAGTAAAGATAATCAGCTGATCGACACCAATCTTGTAGGAGCGGCCTTAGCCGCGAATGAACGCACCACGAATTTTCAGGAAGTACGCGTTATCGTTTATTCGCGGCTAAAGCCGCTCCTGCAGGTTCTCAAGCTGCGGCACGCCTACAATGCGAGAACACTGAAGCCACCATGGACGACGACAAACCCGACAAGCGCCTGTCTCTGACCGCTGCCACCACCTTCGCACAACAGCTCTGCCTAGCCCACGGCACCAGTTACGCCGTGGCCTCGGCGCTTGCCAGCGCCACGGTATCAGCCCAGGCCCATGGCCAACACGAAGTCGGTTTCGGCCATTTGCCTGACTACCTCAGCGGCTTTGCCACCGGCCGAATCGCTTTGGCTACCGAGCCCATCGTGACCCAGGTCGCGCCGGCCATGATCCGCTGCGATGCAGCCCAAGGCATCGCGCAACTGGGGTTCGATCGCGCGTTCCCAGTGCTGTGCAGCAATGCGCATCAATTGGGTATCGCCCTGTTTGCACAGTTCAACGCTTTCACCTGTGGCGAGTTGGGCTATTACACCCGTCGCCTGGCCCGCGAGGGGCTGGTCGCGTTAGCGTTCACCAATGGCTCACCGCTGCTCACCGTGGCGGGCCAGAGCCGGCCGCTGTACTCCACCAACCCCATCGCATTTGCCGCCGCCAGTGCTGCGGGTCGTTTACTGGCGATTGACCAAGCCAGCAGTGCCACGGCCTATGTAAACCTGCTTCGGGCCGCTGAAGCGGGGGAGGTGATACCGGCAGGCTGGGCGGTTGATGCACAAGGCAATGAAACGCGCAGCGCGCGAGAGGCACTGCGCGGGACGTTGCTGGCATTCGGGGGCGGTCGTGGCGCCAACATCGCGTTGATGGTCGAAGTACTCGCGGCGGGTTTGACGGGGGCCAATTGGTCGTTGGATGCAGCAGATTTCCGTGCCGGCAGTGAATCCCCAGGGGCTGGCATGCTGGTGATTGGCATTGCTCCCAGGTTGCTGGACGAGTGCTTTGCCTCACGGCTGGGCGAGCAGATGACGCGGCTTGAAGCCTTGGGCGTTTACCTGCCGGGCAAGGCCAAAGAGCAAGCCTATGCCCGTGCGGTCCGCGAGGGCATCAGTCTGCCGTTCTCGGCGTACGACGCGTTTAAGGCGCAGGTGGAATAGTCAAAATCTTCGCCACTGCCGGCCGCGTCAGAAAACGCTCAAGCGCAGCCGGCACGCTGGGCCGTGCTTGTTTTGCGGCTCTAACCAGCTGGCTGTTGACTCGAATGGGCATCGCCGAGCGCTGTTTAGATGATGGGCTGAGTCGGGTGAGCGCTCAAGCCGCGAGCAATTTACGCGTCATGGTGTCGCTTGGCTTAACCAAGCAATATCAGGTTTAACATAATATACATTATGCGCAGGTTCGTATTACACCACCAAAGACCGAGGTAGCCAGATTCTAAGATACGTCCCCTACGATTTCACCCCAAACCCCGAAGTCACGCCGACGCTCCACGCATCGCTACGCAAACAACCCCAACGCCCCATCATTCCAGTCATGCCCACATTCCAACTAACCACTACCTATGGACCTAGGTAAACCCGACCGGCAGAAACCTTCCTTCACCTCAAGGTCAAAAACCGCGCCGGGATAATCGTTGATCTGCAGCACGACCTTGCTGTGATCCACCGCCAGCCGATTCCTCAACGTGCAGGGTTTCTCGCGGTTCGAGACATGTGCAACGGCGTAGATCTGCATGGCATCCTTGATCGGGTTGCCGCCGCTGGTAGTGTCCATTGCCTAGAAGTATCCACTGCGTTCGTCATTCTCAAGCACGGCGACAAAGGACCCATCTTGTGCAGGCGTCTCGATTACGGTGGAATGGCCAACCTTGAGTTCAGCACTGACTGTCAGGTAAATGGGCATCGGGAAAGCCCTGTTGCAAGGGATACAAGGCTTTAAGCTTCATGATGCTTGGGTGGGAAAGACATACTGCAAAAGGTGCCAAACCCGGGCTCTACACGGCTCAAACCCCTGTAAATACGGGCAAATCCCCGACTATTCGATGACAGGACAGAGCCGGTTTATGGCCCGGAACACGCTCGGATCGCGGGCAAGATCGGTATGCCGAACGTAGCCTCTACAACTATCCAAGTTGCCACGCACCTATCCCTCTTGACCCAGCCTATTCAGCAGTTTCAATGTTTACTCAACCAAATGGTTATTTAGTAGAGTTATTGTTTCACCCTCCAATACGCGCCCTACGACGAGCGCGTAATGAAGACCACTATTTATACCTACATATCAAACGCCGAAGGAAGGATGACCATATCCCGAATGGTCACATTCCGCGGTCGGGTCAGGATATACATCACCGCGTCCGCCACTTCAGTCGGTTCGATCAAGCTGCCACTCTCCTTCGCCTTCCTCAGGTTCTCCTCGGGCCAGTCGGCGAGCAGCGCACTGATCACGGGCCCTGGCGATACCGCGCAAACGCGGATGCCCTTGGTATTCACCTGACGGCGCACAGTCTGCACGAAGCAGTTGATCGCCCACTTGGAGGCTGAATACACCGGTTCCCAGTGAACGGGATAGTGACCCGCTACCGAACTGGTTACGACGATATCGCCCACGCCCTGGGCGATCATGTGCGGCAGCACGTCGTGCACGTTCTTGATGACGGCATTGATATTGAGATTGAGCATGCGGTCGATGCCGGCTGTATCGGCGTCGACAACATCCCCACCGATATAGCTACCGGCATTGGCACAGAGGATATCCAACCGCCCTGCTCTTTCCAGTACGCCCGAGACCAAAGTGGCGCAGCTGGCCGGCTCGAGGAGGTCGATGACCAAGGGCATGGCATCCTTACCCAGGCGATCACAGGCCCGGGCGAGCGCGACCTCGTCGCGGTCGATCAATACGACGCGGGCACCCTCTGCCAGCATCGCTTCAGCTGTCGCGAGGCCTATGCCCGAGGCGGCCCCCGTAATCGCCGCGACCTTACCTTCAAGTTTCTTTGACATGCGCGCTCCTAAAGACCATGTGGCCCTTATGCTTGTTTTGGGAGGTATGTTGACGTTTACATTCCTGCAAGTAAACGTCATCGCCGAGGAATGTAGAAGCTGAGCATTCAAAATGTCAACGTCTACATTCCACAAGCGCTGCCAAGGTTAGCGCTGGAGCTCGCCTTCCAGCATCTGGTCGACCGTGGTGGAGTCGGGGTTGTCGATCTTCTGCAACAGCATATTGATCGCCGTTAGCCCAAGCTCAGTACAGCTGTGACGTACACAAGCAATGGGGTCGCCATAAATCTCGGCGTAGTGGACTTGGTCGATACTGAACAACGCGATATCCGCCCGGCTCATCCCCTGCTGGCGGATGGCTTCGAGCGACCCCAGGGTTATCAGCATGTTGAGCCCGAAGATGACATCAGGGCGCTTGCCGCTAGCCAGGTACTCACTCACGGCAGCCCGTGCCGGTGCTTGTGTGTAATCCCCGTGCAGCACTTCCAGTGATGTCGTCTCATCACACTGCTCGAGCGCCCGACGAATACCTGCGATTCGCGACAGCGTGATGTTCGACCGCTGCGGCCCGCCTACGACCAGAAAGTGCCGATGTCCTTGCTCAAGCAACGCCTGCGCGCCCCGAAAACCGCTCTGCTCGTTGTCCAGGTACACGCCTGGGAATGGCGCACTGGGCAGCTTGCGGTCGATCTGTACAACGGGGATGCCGGCCATCTCCAGCTTGGGCAGATAGCTCGGCTGGTAGTCGTCGTCATCGGAGATGACCGACAGGATGATGCCTGCAACCTGGTAACTGAGCAGTGTGTCGACCGCCCGCGCTTCCAGCTCGGGCGAACCGTCGGTGTCGAACAGCATGAGCGAGTAGTCGCGCTTTTTCGCTTCCCGCGTGATCGCCTTGATGGTCTCGCCGTAGAACGGGTTGTCCAGACTGGCCGTGACCAGGCCAAAGAGGCGGCTCTGCTGCCCCTTGAGGTTACGCGCAAGTGCGTTGGGCACGTAGTTGAGCTCGCGGGCCACCGCGAGAATCTGCGCCAATGTGTCTTTCTTGACCTTTTCCGGCTGGTTGAGCGCCCGCGAAACCGTGACGGTCGTCATGTTCACGCGCTTGGCGATGTCGGTGATCGTGGCTTTACCGGGTCTTGTCATGAGAAGGCCTGCGTTGACGGGTTTGGCTTATTGTAATGCGAATATCCGTATGCTAGCTTGAATTCGATGTACACGTTGACATTTGCGCCACGCCTTGGTTGAACACGGGTTGCACAACCCTCCTCCAACGCGAGTGGCCTTTTTTTTAGACACAAAATGTTAACGTCTACATGCGTTGTGCCCAATAACAATAATCAAAGGTACGTTCGATGAATGCGTTCAAGAAATCCAAGCTTGCCTCCTATCTCGCCACTGCCTTCTGCGGGGTTGTGCTGGCTGTTCCAGCAGCCCATGCCGATCGGTTGAAGATCGGCATGTCGTTCCAGGAGCTCAACAATCCTTACCTCGTCACGATGAAGCAGTCCCTGGAGGCGGCGGTGGCCGGGCTGGGCGCCGAGCTGATCGTCACCGATGCGCGCCACGACGTGGCCAAGCAGATCAGTGACGTGGAGGATCTGGTGCAGCGTGGCGTCGACATTCTGCTGCTCAATCCGACCGACTCGGTCGGGGTGCAGTCCGCGGTACTGACCGCGCATGACGCGGGGGTCGTTGTCGTCGCGATCGATGCCCAGGCACAAGGCCCGATTGACGCATTCGTCGGCTCGAAAAACCACGATGCCGGCTACCAGGCGTGCAAGTACCTGGCGCAACAGGTGGGTGGCAAGGGCGAGATCGCGATACTCGACGGTATCCCGGTGGTGCCGATCCTGGAGCGCATCCGCGGGTGCGAAGCGGCGATCGATGAATTCGAGGGACTGAACATCGTTGCGCGGCAAACGGCAAGCAGCAGCGGGATACGGCGCTGGGCGTCACCGAGAACATGCTGCAGGGCAACCCCAACCTGGTAGGCATCTTCAGCGTCAACGATACCGGCTCCCTGGGCGCGTTGACGGCGATCGAAGCCAGTGGCCTGGATGTCAAGCTGGTCAGTGTCGACGGTACGCCGGAGGCCATCAAGGCCATACAGCGCGCCGACTCCAAGTTCATTGCCACCTCGGCCCAGTTCCCCCGCGATCTGGTGCTGCTCGGGCTGGGCATTGGCCTGGCCAAGCATTGGGGAGCCAACGTGCCGCCGGCCATTCCGGTCGACGTTGCGCTGATCGACAGGGCAAAGGCGGCGAGCTTCAGCTGGTAGGCGCCTGCACCGTTCCCACGGGACGTTTGCGGATCCGTGGGACGCCCCTCCTCGATCACACAGGTCTCAACTCATGTCCAGCCTTCTCACGCTTGATCACATTTCAAAGAGCTTTCCCGGGGTGCAGGCGCTGACCGATATCAGCCTGCAACTGCAGGAGGGTGAGATCCATGCGCTGCTCGGTGAAAACGGCGCTGGCAAATCCACCTTGATGAAGATCCTGTCGGGCATTCACGCCCCCGACACCGGCTCGATCGAAATCAATGGGCAGCCGATGCGCTTCCACAATTACCACGACGCCATCAGTGCTGGCATTGGCATCATCTTTCAAGAATTCAGCCTTGTTCCCTCGCTGTCAGCCGCTGAAAACATCTTCCTCGGCCGGGAGCGCCGCAACCGCTTCGGCTGGCTGGACAAGCGCTTCATGCAGGATGAAGCGCAGGCGCTCTTCCAGCGACTGGGTGTGCGGATCGACCTGACCGTGCCCGTCGAAGCACTCAGCGTTGCGCAACAGCAATTCGTGGAGATCGCCAAGGCGCTGGCCCTGGACACACGGATCCTGATCCTCGACGAGCCCACGGCAACCCTGACGCCTGCCGAAGCTGAGCAGCTGTTCCTGGTCATGCGCGAACTGAAAGCCCAAGGCGTCGGCATGATCTTCATCTCCCACCACATGGACGAGATCTACGAAATCTGTGACCGCATCACCATTTTGCGCGATGGCTGCAAAGTGGCGACCTGCGAGGTGGAAAACACCGGTGTCGATGCGCTGGTACAGATGATGGTCGGCCGCACCGTCGAGCAGAGCTACCCGCCCAAGACTGCCCACGCCGACGGCCAGGAGGTAGTGATGGAGGTGCGTGCCATCCAGCTTCACCCAGGCGCCCCGGTCAACCGCTTCGACTTGCACAAGGGTGAAATCCTCGGCTTTGCGGGCCTGGTGGGCTCTGGAAGGACCGAACTGGTCATGGGACTGCTGGGTGCGCATGCGTTCCATCACAAGGATGTCCGGGTTGGCGGTCGGCCCGCGTCCCTCAAGTCTCCAGCCGATGCGCTGGCCTGGTATCGGACTGCTACCGGAAAGCCGCAAGACCGAGGGCCTGATACTGCCCTTCTCGATTCGCGAAAACATCACCCTCAACAATCTCCTCAAGCATTGCGGCAGGAGCTTCATCATCGATCGCCGCGATGAGGGCCGGTTGGTCGACGAGCTGATGCGCAAGGTGCAGGTCAAGGCACCGGATCACGACTGCCAGGTGAACAACCTCAGCGGCGGCGGCCAGCAAAAAGTAGTGATCGCGCGCTGGCTCAACCACACCTGCAAGGTGCTGGTCTTCGATGAGCCCACCCGCGGAATCGACGTCGGTGCCAAGGCGGAAATCTACCGGTTGATGCGTGCGCTCACGGGGCTCGGGGTCTCGATCATCGTGGTGTCTTCGGACCTGCCCGAAGTCGTCGGGCTCAGCGACAGGGTGGCGGTGTTCCGGCACGGCGAGATCGTCACGACCCTCTCGGGCGCGGCGGTGAATTCCAACGAAATAATGCTGTATGCGACCGGAGCATCCCATGATGAACAATGTCACTGACACCGCTGTTCAAGGCCAGGCGCCCTCTCCGCTGGCCGTGCGCCTGGGCAAATGGCGCAAGTCGCCGGTCTTCTATCCGCTGGTGGGATTCATCGTGATCTTCGTGGCGATGTCCCTGGCGAACGACAATTTCCTTACCACCAGCAACCTCAGCAACGTCCTGCGCCAGGTATCGATCATCGCCATCATCGCGGTGGGAATGACCTGCGCGATCCTTACCGGCGGTATCGACTTGTCCGTAGGTCCGGTCATGGCGCTGTCAGGTACCTTGAGCGCCGGCTTGATGGTAGCCGGCTTTCCGCTTGAGCTGGCAGTTCTCGCAGGCCTTGCCGTGGGCGCGCTGTTCGGTGCCGGGAACGGCATCTTCGTCGCGTATGCCAGGATGCCGCCGATCATCGTGACACTGGCGACAATGGGCATCGCCCGGGGCTTGGCACTGGTCTACACCGGTGGCTACCCGATATCCGGATTGCCGGATGGGTTTGCCTTCCTGGGCCGTGGCGAACTGCTTGGCGTACAGGTGCCGATCCTGGTCATGGCCGTGATGTACACGCTGGCCTACGTCCTGCTGAACAAGACGCCCATCGGCCGATACATCTATGCCATCGGCGGCAATGAAGAGGCAGCCCGCCTGAGTGGCGTGCGCGTTTCACGCTACAAGCTGCTGGTGTACACCCTCAGCGGCCTGACCGCCGCGGTAGCCGGGATTGTCCTGAGCTCGCGGCTGATGAGCGGGCAGCCGAACGCCGGCGCGGGTTTCGAGCTGGATGCCATCGCTGCCGTGGTACTGGGCGGTACCGCGATTGCAGGCGGCCGTGGCGCCATTCTCGGCACCCTCATCGGCGCCATGATGCTGGGTGTGCTCAACAACGGGCTCAACCTGATGGGCATCTCCCCTTACATCCAGAACATCATCAAGGGCGCGATCATCCTGCTGGCTATCTATATCAGCCGCAGCCGCGACCGTTAAATTGAAAGGAGCAAGACATGAGCCACGTGATCGGGGTGGATATCGGTACTCAAAGTACCAAGGCATTGCTGATGTCGACCAAGGGCGAGATCCTGGCGCAGGCTTCAGTGAGCTACCAGGTCGAGCAGCCGCGCCCGCTCTGGGCGCAGCAGTGGCCGGACGTCTGGCTGGACGCAGTCTATGAAACGGTGGCGGCAGTGGTTGCGCGAAGCCCTGTCCCGGCCGCTGAAATCAAGGCGATCTGCGTCAGCAGCTTGTACGGGGGCTCGGGAATCCCGGTCGACGCCGAGATCAAGCCGCTGCATCCCTGTCTTATCTGGATGGACCGGCGCGCCACCGCGGAGGTGCAGTGGGTGCGCCAGCATCTGGATGTCACGGAACTCAAGCGTATCAGCGGCAACGGCGTGGACAGTTATTACGGCTACACCAAGATGCTCTGGATCAAACGCAATCAGCCGCAGATCTGGGCCCGGACGCGGTATCTGCTGCCGCCTAACAGCTATGTGCACTATCACCTCACCGGCGAGCTGGCCGTGGACCACAGCTCGGCAGGCAATATCGGCGGCATCTACGACATCGAGGCCCGCACTTGGTCTCTCCCGATGCTCGAGGCGCTCGGTATCGACCCCGCCCTGATGCCCGAGCGCCTGGTGGAGTCCCGCGAGATTGTCGGCGGGCTGCTGCCAGGCGCGGCGCGGCGACTTGGGTTGAGTCCCGGGACGCCCGTGGTGGCCGGCGGTGTGGATGCCGCAATGGCGACCCTGGCTGCAGGGGTACTGGAGCCAGGCAACCATGTCGCGATGCTGGGGACCAGTATGTGCTGGGGCTTCATCAACCAGCGCACGGATGCCGATCTGGGCCTGATCAGCATGCCGTACGTGCATGACGCTAAGCAGGATATCTACATTTTCGGTGGCGCTATTGCAGCGGGGGCCTCGGTCAGCTGGTTCCGGGAGCAGTTCTGCGCACAGGAGAAACAGGCGGCGGCGCAGTTGCCAGGCATGGAAGTGCACCAGTTGATGGAGCTTGACGCCGCCAAGACCCCTGCGGGCGCGGAAGGACTGGTGTTCTTGCCTTACCTGATGGGTGAGCGAAGCCCGGTATGGGATGCGAAGGCGTCCGGTGCCTACGTCGGTCTGTCGCTATTCCACACCCGGGCGCACATGTACCGCGCCGTGCTGGAAGGCCTGGGATTTGCCTTGCGCCACAACATGGAGCGCGGACAACTGGGAGCGTTGAGGCTGGACCCCGAACTCATCGTCGTGGGCGGCGCCACGGCGTCGGACCTGTGGATGCAGATCATCGCCGATATCACCGGGTATCCCGTGCTGACCATCGAGCAGGCGGTGGAGGCTCCGCTGGGTGGTGCCATGCTGGCAGCACTGGCGATAGGCGAGATAGAAAGCCTGGCGCACGTTCGGAACTGGCGCACGCTGCGCACGCGTGCCCTGCCCGATGCCCAGAACAAGCACATGTACGACCTGATGTTCGAGCAATACTGCGGTATTTACCAAACCTTGAGACCGAGCATGCATGCCTTGGCCGAACTGAGTGGAAAACAGCCGGAAGCGGGGGGGGGGGGGGGGGGGGGGGGGGCCCCGCGCGGGTGCGGGGGGTGGGGGTGGTGGGGTGGGCGCGG
>NZ_JBWGIF010000003.1:0-140390 GCF_056312565.1 Pseudomonas sp. JE3303 | reverse complement strand
GACCGCGCATGCCTGCGGTGGCCTAACGCTGTGTAAACCCGCGGTATGCGCCGCGCGAGTTGGCTCGCGCGGCGCCACCGGTCATTTCCTGATGATGTTGTGCTCTGGTCCATACGGGAACTTGGTGATGTTCTCGGCGCCCTGCTCGTTGACGATCAGGATGTCATGCTCGCGGTACCCGCCGGCACCTGGGCGCCCCTCGGGCAGCATGATCATCGGCTCGATCGACACGACCATGCCCGGTTCCAGCACGGTGTCGATGTCTTCGCGCAGCTCCAGCCCCGCTTCCCGGCCGTAATAGTGGCTGAGCGTGCCGAAGGAGTGACCATAACCGAAGGTGCGGTATTGCAGCAGGTCATGCTCCAGGAAGATCTCGTTCAACTGCTGGGCGATGTCGCAGCAACGCATGCCAGGCTTGATCAGTTTCAGACCGGCCTCGTGAACCTTGACGTTGACCTCCCATAGACGCAGGTGCTCATCGGAGCAGTGGTCCAGGAACAGGGTACGCTCCAGTGCGGTGTAGTACCCGGCGATCATCGGGAAGCAGTTGAGGCTGAGGATGTCGCCCTTGTTCACCTTGCGCGAAGTAACGGGGTTGTGCGCGCCATCGGTGTTGATGCCTGACTGGAACCAGGTCCACGTATCCATCAATTCGGAATCGGGGAACGTACGGGCGATTTCGCGGACCATGGCTTGGGTCGCGTGCAGCGCCACTTCATATTCCGGTACCTGGTCGCGCAGGGCTTCAACGACGGCGGCGCCACCAATGTCCGCAACGCGCGCACCATGGCGAATGATGGCGTGCTCTTCGGCCGACTTGATCATGCGCATGCGCATGCAGGGTGCGGCGATGTCCACCAGCTCGGCCTGCGGGTAGCGGCTGGCCAGCTTGTCGCGGTTCAGCAGGTTGAGGTGGTCGTACTCGATACCGATGCGCCCTGCCTTGGGCAACGCTTGCTGGATGGCGACGAAGTAGTTGTCGCGCTGCCAGTCGGTATAGACGATGTTGTCGGTGCCGACAGTACGGCGCCACGGCTGGCCGCCATCGATGTTGGCGCTGATCGATACCACCGTTTCCTGTGTCACGACCAGCGCATAGGGACGGCCGAACGAGCAATACAGGAAGTCGCTGTAGTAGTTGATGTTGTGGTAGGACGTGAAGACGGCCGCGTCAATATTGTTCTGCGCCAGGTAGGTGCGCAGTGTCGACTGACGATTGGCATATTCCTGTGTCGAAAAGGTCGGCTTCGCTTTTTCGCCGTTTCTGATCTGTATTGTTTTCGGCATTTGCATGTCTTCTATCCTTTGGTGGTTGAGCAACTCAGGGCACGGGTTCTGCGGTGCCACTGGAGATCATTCGAACAGATATGCTGCGGGGTTTTTTGCGCGAATCCGACCCGAAAGTGACAGGATCCGCCCTGAGACAAACCCTACGATGCTTCGCATGGGTCCCGCGGATCGCCGGGTTCGGCCAGCCACGACCCGCTGCGGTCCAACGCACGCAGCGCGATCGGCTGCGCCACCAGGTGCCTGCATTGTTCAAGCACTTCTGCCTTCCCTTCTCCCGTCTCCAGCTCGTCGCCACACATCACCAGCACGTCCAATAGCTGCGCCTGGCTCAACTGGACAGTCGCAGTGGCGATGCCATTGCTGGCCTTCAGTGGCTGTCCCTCGGTGCTGAGGATCTGCCATTCGCAGACACCGTGGCCGGCCGCTTCATTAGCCCTGCGCAGGGGCTCAAGGGCCGCCGCCAATGCGTAGAAGTCGAATCCTTCGGTCAGCCAGAAGCCAATCCGCAAAGGCGCGGGCGCTCGGTGGCTGGTATCAGTCAGTTGCAGCATGGTCTGGCTCCTGTGGGGCGCCGTCACGCGATGGCCCGGCAAAAAACCAGATTGCAGCAGATCGCCACCTGGGAGGTTTGCGAGTAACCGACCTGCGATTGACCAGAGTCGCCCCCCGCCCGCTCCGATAACCGCACAGTGTCGTAGGGGCGCAGGTAGCATTTGTCAATTCCAGGTCGGAAACTGACAAGCCGGGGTCGTTGTGATCTGCTCCAATCGCCTCATTCGGTGCTTGCGGCAGACGTTCATCCCCCACACAACAAAAATATCCAGAGACTGCATCCATGAATGAAAGCGTCGTAGTTGGAGAACTCACCTGGCCCCGGTACGCACAGAAAGTGGCGTCCGGCTGTCCCTTGTTCTTGCCGGTAGGCGCACTGGAGCAACACGGTCATCACATGTGCATGGAAGTGGACGTGCTGTTGCCCACTGCCCTGTGCAAGGCGGTGGCGGGGAAAGTCGACGGACTGGTGCTGCCTGCCCTCGCCTACGGCTACAAGTCCCAGCAGAAGTCGGGCGGCGGCAACCACTTTCCCGGTACCACCAGCCTGGATGGCGCCACGCTGACCCATACAGTCCAGGACATCATCAGGGAGCTGGCCCGGCACGGTGTTCGCAAGCTGGTGATGATGAACGGCCACTTCGAGAACTCGATGTTCATCGTCGAGGGCATCGACCTGGCGCTGCGTGAGCTTCGCTACGGCGGTATCGAGGACTTCAAGGTGGTGGTGCTGTCCTACTGGGACTTCGTCAATGATCCAGCAGTGATCAAGGAACTCTACCCCGATGGCTTCCTTGGCTGGGACATCGAGCATGGCGGCGTCTTCGAGACCTCGCTGATGCTGGCCCTGCACCCCGACAAGGTCGACCTGGGCTGTGCGGTCGACCATCCTCCGGCCACGTTCCCGCCCTATGACGTTTTCCCCATCATCCCCGAACGCACCCCAGCGTGCGGAACGCTCTCTTCACCCAAAGGCTCCAGCGCGGAAAAAGGCGAGTTGATCCTGCGCGTCTGCGTCGAGGGCATCAGCGCTGCTGTGCGCGAAGCATTCGACCTGCAGCAGTAGCACCCTGCCGAGCGCCAGCAGCGCCGACCGATAAACGATAACCGTCCACCCTCCTTCAAGAATAAAAAGGGTACTTATCATGTCCAGCAACTCGACTCTGGCCCCCGGCCTGAAGCAGCGTCACGTCACCATGCTGTCTATCGCCGGTGCCATCGGCGCCGGCCTGTTCATCGGATCCGGGCATGCGATTGCAGCGGCAGGCCCCGCCGCGATCCTGGCGTACGTGCTGTCTGGCACGCTGGTGGTGCTGGTCATGCGCATGCTGGGGGAAATGGCAGTCGCCTCGCCTGATACCGGATCGTTCTCGACCTACGCCGAACGCGCGATGGGACGCACGGCAGGCTTCACCATCGGTTGGCTGTACTGGTGGTTCTGGGTACTGGTCATTCCCATCGAAGCCATCGCAGCGGCGGCCATCCTGCACGCATGGTTCCCCAGTATCGAGACTTGGGAGTTCGCCCTGGCGGTCACTGGCCTGCTGACCCTCACCAACCTGTTCAGCGTGGCGCGATATGGGGAGTTCGAGTTCTGGTTCGCCATGCTCAAAGTCATCGCGGTACTGGCCTTCATCGGCCTTGGTGCACTCGCGCTGACGGGCATGCTGCCCAACACGTCCGTCAGCGGCGTTGTCCGGCTGAGCAACGAGTTCGGCGGTTTCATGCCCAACGGCATGACCGCGGTGGTCGGTGCCATGCTCACCACCGTATTCAGCTTCATGGGCACTGAAATCGTGACCATTGCCGCCGCCGAGTCCAGGAACCCCTCCAAGCAGATCACCCGCGCCACCAATTCCGTGGTGTGGCGGATGGGCATCTTCTACATCGTCTCGGTGTTCCTGATCGTCTCGATCGTGCCATGGAACGACCCGATGCTGGTGCAGGTAGGCTCCTACCAGCGTGCGCTGGAGCTGATGAATATCCCCCACGCGAAGATGATCGTGGACGTCGTGGTACTGATCGCCGTTGCCAGTTGCCTCAACTCGGCCATCTATACGGCCTCGCGCATGGTCTACTCCCTGGGCAAGCGTGGTGACGGACCGCGCGTGCTGCAACGCACCTCCTCGGCAGGCGTGCCCTGGTTCGCGGTGCTGGCAAGCACCGCAGTCGGTTTCCTGACCACAGCGCTCAACTACTTCGCACCGGGGGAAGTCTTCTCGTTCCTGCTGGCAAGCTCGGGGGCCGTGGCACTGCTGGTCTACCTGGTCATCGCCATCTCGCAACTGCTGCTGCGCAAGAAAATGGATGCCCGGGGAACCCCGATCGACTTCAGGATGTGGCTGTTCCCGTGGCTGAGCTACCTGGTCATCCTTTCCATCGTGAGTATTCTCGTGGTGATGCTGGTGTTGCCCCAGCACCGGATGGAAGTACTGGCCACCGGCGGCCTGACGCTGTTCATCATTGGCATGAGCACGGTGTTCTCGGTCAGAAAACGCGTGCTGCCGCGGGTTGAAACGGCATAGCGCATCTCCTGCGCACCGGGTGTAAGATCCCGTCGAACTGGATCTACACACAATGACAATGAATTTGCCGATCACGGCAGACACCCGGTGCTTGTCACTTCCGCTTCAAGGAGCTGTATTGATGGCTGACGCCAAGACCACGACCGCTGCAAGGGAATGTGCGGTCAATGATCAATACCCTGAGAAAGTCGTCGGTTTCCTGGTAGTGCCCAACTTCACCACCATCGGCTTCGCCTCGGCCGTCGAGACGTTCCGTATGGCCAACTTGGCGGCGCGGCGGCCGATGTTCCGTACCGTGGTCATCGCCGCTGACATGCAGCCGGTCTGCGCCAGCAACGGCATGCGTATCCTGCCGGACTTCTGCATCAACGATGCGCCCCAGCTCGACATGCTGTTCGTGGTGGGACCCAACCCGATCGTTTCCGGTGCCAGCATTCGTCCCATACTCAACTGGCTGCGCAAACTGGCTCACGAGCAGGTGCCGCTGGGCGGGATCTGTACCGGCAGTCACTTCCTGGCGCGCGCCAATCTGCTAACGGGCTATCGCTGCACCATCCACTGGGAAGACATCGAAGCGCTCAAGGAGCGCTTCCCGGGCATCATCATCTCGAATCAGCTGTTCGAGCTGGACCGCGACCGTTACACCAGCTCAGGCGGGGTTGCGTCGATGGACATGATCCTGCAGCTGATCGCCCGAGAGCCTGGCGGACGGGACATCGCCGCGCATGCGGCCGAACTGCTGTTGTGTGACCGCGTGCGCGGCGCGCAGGAGCGCCAGCGCGTGCCCTTGCGCCAGCAACTGGGTACTTCCCAGCCCAAGCTCAGCCAGGTGGTGGCGATCATGGAGGCCAATCTTGAAGAGCCCATGTCGCTGGAGGAGCTCGCCGGGCTCAACAACATCTCGGTCCGGCAACTGGAGCGGCTGTTTCACAAGCACCTGCAGCGCAGGCCGAGCCAGTATTACCTCGAACTGCGGCTGTCACGGGCTCGCCAGTTGTTGCTGCACAGCGAGTCCCAGGTCAGGGATATCGCGCTCGCCTGTGGCTTCGTCTCGCCGGCCCATTTCTCCAAGTGCTACAGCCGTCTGTTCGGACACTCGCCCATGGGTGAGCGCAAACAGGTCGCCGCGGTGCATTGAGGGGAGGACCGCGATCAAGCGCCTATGACTTGCTCGCGGCTCACGCCATTGGCAACCCGCAGGATATCCGCCATCACCGCCAGCGCAATCTCCGCTGGCGTCTTGCTGCCAAGCCGCAGCCCGATCGGTGCATGCACCCTGGCAAGTGCCTGCGGGTCCAGCTGCCCCACACGGGTCAGGCGCTCGCGGCGCTTGTCGCTGGTACGCATGGAACCCATCGCGCCGATATAGAACGCCTCGGTGCGCACCGCTTCCATCAGTGTCAGATCATCCAGCCGCGGGTCGTGGGTCAGGGCGACCACGGCGGTCGAGGCGTGGCAATTACCGGGTTCGGAGATGAACAGTGCGGGCAGTAGTGTCCGCACCTCAATGCCCGGCATCGAGAAGTCTGCGAGTACTTCTGGCCGGGGATCGCAGAGAATGACTTCGTAACCCAGTGCCAGTGCAAAGCTCGCGCACTGTTCCGCCACCGGCGACCATCCTGCCAGGATCAACCGGTTGACCGCGCCTACCCGTATGCGCACTTCGCTGGCATCGACCTGCACGCGCGGATCGCTCATGCTCGCTGGCTGCAGCTCGCGCGAGGTGCTTTCAAGGGTGACGCGGCGTTGAGAGAGGCCTTCGCCGTTCAGGGCTCGCTCGACGCCTTCCAGATGGTTGCGCGCCTGCTCGCCGGGTTCGAAGTATTCCAGCAGCACGTCGAGGACACCGCCGCAGGGCAAGGCGAGATTTGGCGCCAACCCGCCCTCACCGTACCGCACGACCTGGTTGTGTCCCGGAAAGTAGCCGTTGCCGATACGCTCGAGAAAATCTTCCTCGACGCAGCCGCCGGAAAGCGAGCCCCGCCACTGGCCGTTGGGCAGGGCCGCAAGCATCGCGCCTGGGCCCCGGGGCGCCGAGCCGTAGGTGCAAAGTACGGTACACAGCCAGACCGCCTCGCCCTGATCCAGCCAGTGCAGGGCCTGTCGGATCACCTGTGCATCCAGCAACTTCATCGTCATGGTGTTTCGTCAACTCGCGGGACATACGAGGTATGGCAGCGGCGGTGCTGTGTCAGTTCAATTATGGGCGTAGGAGCGGGCTTGTCCGCGATCGTTGACACCGCAAGCGAGATTACCCAACTCCCTGCGCAACTGCCGCGCCGCGCTCACCATGTGCACCAGCGCCGCTTCAGTCTCTGCCCAGCCACGCGTCTTCAGCCCGCAATCCGGGTTCACCCATAGCCGCTCGGCAGGTATGCGCCGGACCGCCTTGCGCAGCAGATCAGCCATATCCTGCACATCCGGCACCCGTGGCGAGTGGATGTCGTACACCCCCGGACCGATCTCATTGGGGTAGTCGAACGCCTCGAACGCCTCCAGCAGTTCCATGTCCGACCGCGAGGTCTCGATGGTGATCACATCGGCGTCCATCGCCGCGATCGACTCGATCACATCATTGAACTCGCTGTAGCACATGTGGGTATGGATCTGGGTTTCATCGCGCACCCCCGACGCACATAGGCGAAACGCTTCGGTCGCCCAGTCGAGGTACTGCTGCCATTGCCCTCGACGTAATGGCAGTCCTTCACGAAACGCCGCTTCATCAATCTGCACGATCCTGATACCGGCGGCCTCGAGGTCCACCACTTCGTCCCGGATAGCCAGCGCGAGCTGGCGGGCCTGGACTTCGCGGGTGACGTCCTCGCGCGGGAAGGACCACATCAGCATGGTCACCGGCCCGGTCAGCATGCCCTTCATGACTTTTTCGGTCAGCCCCTGGGCATAGCGGATCCATTCGACGGTCATGGCCGTGGGCCGAGTCAGGTCGCCATAGATCACTGCGGGCTTCACGCAGCGCGAGCCATAGCTTTGTACCCAGCCAAAGCGAGTGAACAGATAGCCGTCGAGCTGCTCGGCGAAATACTCGACCATGTCGTTACGCTCTGCCTCGCCGTGCACCAGCACATCCAGGCCGAGTTGCTCCTGCACACGCACGGCATGGCGGATCTCGCTCTGCATCGCTTCGGTATACTCGACCGCAGTCAGCTTGCCCTGCTTGTACGACTGCCGCGCCAGCCGGATCGTCCCGGTCTGCGGGAAGGAGCCAATGGTGGTGGTCGGGAACAACGGCAGGTCGAGACCGGCACGCTGGCGGGCGATGCGGCTGGCAAAAGGAGACTGGCGCTGGCTGTCCGCAGCACTGATCGACGCCACGCGGGCCTGGACCGCAGGCTTGTGGATACGTGACGAAGCGGCGCGGCTAGCCTGCACGGCCCGGCTCTCAGCCAGGGCATCCAGCACCTCTGGCGCCTGCGGCGTGTCCAGGGCCTTTGCCAGAATGGCGACCTCTTTGCACTTCTGTACGGCAAACGCCAGCCAGCTCCTGAGCTCGGCGTCCAGCGTGTCCTCGCGCGACAGGTCCACCGGGCTGTGCAGCAGCGAGCACGATGGCGCAACCCAGAGGCGTTCGCCCAGGCGCTCGTGAGCATGGCGCAGCACCTCAAGAGCGTTCTCCAGGTCGCACCGCCAGACGTTGCGGCCGTTGACGAGGCCCAGCGAGAGAATCTTGTAGGCCGGTAGCCGGTCAAGAATGGTCGGGTACTGTTCCGGGGCACGCACCAGGTCGATGTGCAGGCCGTCGACCGGCAGGTTGGCCGCCAGGCCCAGGTTCTCTTCCAGACCGCCGAAGTACGTGGCCACCAGCTTTTTCAGCGGGTCGCGCTGGATGAGGTTATAGGCGCGCTCAAACGCGTTCTTCCAGTCTTGCGGCAGGTCCAGCGCCAGGATCGGTTCGTCGATCTGCACCCACTCCACGCCTTGGGCGGCGAGGCGCTGGAAAATCTGGCCGTACAGCGGCAGCAAGCGCTCGAGCAGGTCGAGCTTGTCGAACTCGGCGCCCTTGGCCTTGCCCAGCCACAGGTAGGTCAGCGGGCCGATGATCACCGGCTTGACCGGGTGGCCCAGCGCCCTGGCCTCGTCGACTTCCTCGAACAGCTGCTCCCACCCCAGCTGGAACTGCTGGTCGGCGCTGAACTCAGGCACGAGGTAGTGATAATTGGTATCGAACCATTTGGTCATTTCCTGCGCATGGGCGCCGCCGCAGCAGCTGTCGCTGACGCCACGGGCCATGGCGAACAGCGTGTGCAGGTCGGCCTGGCCGGTTGCCGGACGGAAGCGCTCGGGGATCACGCCAAACATCAGCGAGTGAGTCAGCACCTGGTCATACCAGGCGAAGTCGCCCACCGGCAGCAAGTCAATACCTGCAGATTTCTGCAGGTCCCAGTGCGCCCTGCGCAAGTTGCGCCCTACGGCACGCAGGCCTGCTTCATCGAGCTCGCCTTTCCAAAAGGCTTCCTGGGCTTTTTTCAGTTCGCGGTCGCGCCCGATGCGCGGAAATCCGAGGGAATGGGCCAAAACCATGACAATCAAGCTCCTTGTGTTCGATGGCGCTATTGTCATGAAATACGACGAGTTGAAACAAACTCATAATTTTCGTGATGATCTCAAGTTTTACTCACTTGCCCTTGTGACCGTCTGTCGGCCCCTCTGCGCATTGTCGGGAGCCCCGTCAGCTGCACATCAGTCCTAATCAACAGGGGCGATCGACGTTGTTCGCTCCTCCACTCCTGATTCGGCCCGCCAGCCGGCGGGCCTTTTTTACAGTACTGAGGTAATTGTCATGACCTACACACAGTTCCAGGGTGGCGGCAACGTGTCTGACGACTGGCCAGAACTCGAACAGGACCAGCGCAACGACCGGGCCGACGATCCCGATGCCGACCCGAACGTGGCTGATGATGACGAGCCCCGTCCGGGCGTACCGGCCAGCGACCCGGAATCGGGCGCATAAAAAAACAGCCCGCTGAAGAGCGGGCTGTTTTCTGTAAATCGCGCGACGTTCAACTCACGACCGGTGGTTTGTCCGCCGGTGATTCATTGGACACCTGGGCCGGATCGAACGGCCTGGCAGCAAACGCCGCCCCGGTGCCCGACAAGCGCCAGCTGACATCCGTGACCCCGTAGCGCTCGGCCAGGGGGCGGCTCACCTTGCGGATCTTCTCACGACCGAACTTGGGAATGATCCCGATTCCTGCATCGCAACTGGCCCAATGCCAAGCTTCGGCATTATCCATTTTCTCCTGGCGAATGATGAACGTACGCGACTGCCCATGCAGCCGATAGTCGATGATGTACAGTTGCGGCATTGGCATCGTAGGGCCCTCCTTTCTCCATGACGACAATGAATGGAGCAAGGTTTTTCGAGAAGATTCAAACTATTGTCGAACAATGTGCCTGGACGGTTTGGTGGCATTTTGCCCAGCGCGCGAGGGCGCGACTGTCAGCCGCCCGCAGGATCGAGCTGGATATACAGACAGTAGCCCGCCAGGACCACCCAGAACACACAGAACAGCCACGGTGTGCGCATGGAGAAGAGCAGTGACTTGCGATAGCCCTGCTCCGAGGATTCAAGCTCGCTGAACAGCGGCGAGTCGTCGTAGGCCCGCCCGAACTTGGGTTCGCTGTGCAACAGCTGGCTCTGCTTGAAGTGCCAATGGTCAATGATGCTGTAGGCCGCGCGAATGCCCGGCCAGGCATTGAGGGTGCTGACCAGCCCGAGCAAGGCCAGGAAGGTCGGCACCACCAGCGTGAACAACCTTCCCCAGTCGGGGTTCAGATTGGCCATGCATGAAGCGAACGCGATGACCAGGAATGACTGCGCCGAGAGGTAGGCATCCGTCCGGTGGGACAGGATGCCCGTCTCGAACTGGATCTCCCGGCGATAGAACTCCAGCCGTTCCTTGGGCGTGCCGAACATCAACGAGTCGTCGGGCGGGTGCAGCGACTCTCCGTGGACATCGGTCACTATGCGGGTCATGCGAACTCCTCAGGCTTTGGGCACCTGGCCCGGTTACGGCGTAGTGCCAGGCATCAGGATCACCTTGCGGCAGCGTTCCTGCTTTTCATCGAACATTTCATAGCCGCGCACCGCATCCTCGAGCCCCAAGCGATGGGTGACGATGGCCTCCGGGTTGAGCTCGCCCTTCTGGATGTACTCGAGCAACTCGGGCAAGAAGCGGTGAACGTGGGTCTGTCCCATCTTGAAAGAGATGCCCTTGTCGAACGCATCCCCAAACATGAAGGCATGCACGAACCCTGCATAGACACCGGGCACGCTCACCACGCCCCCGCGACGCACCGCCGCGATGGACTGGCGCAGGGCCTTGCCGCTGCTCCCCTCGATCTTGAGCGTGGTGAGCACGGTTTCAGTGGTGCTGCCTTTCGCTTCGAAGCCTACTGCATCGATCACCGCGTCCACGCCGCGCATGCCCTTGGTCTGGCGAATGATCGTATCGGCGGGGTCGTCGTCCCTGTGGAAGTTGATGGGGATCACGCCGTATTGCTGCTGCGCGTATTCGAGCCGGTAGTCGAACTCATCGATCATGAAGATCTGGTCCACCTTGAGCATGCGCGCACAGGCCGCCGCCAGCAGCCCCACCGGCCCTGCGCCGTAGATCGCCAGGGACGAGCCTTCGCCGATCTCGGCATTGAGCACCGCCTGCCAGGCGGTGGGAAGAATGTCGGAGAGAAACAGCACTTTGTCGTCAGCCAGGTCGCCCGGCACCTTGAATGGGCCTACGTTGCCCTTCGGCACCCGCACATACTCGGCTTGCCCACCGGGGATACCGCCATAGAGATGGCTGTAGCCGAACAAGGCGGCAGGGGGTGGAATGATCTTCTTGTTCAGCGCGGCGCCTGGGCCGGTATTGGTGGTCTCACAGGCGGCAAACAGGTCGTGCTCGCAGAAAAAACAGCTGCCGCAGGCGATCACGAACGGGATCACCACGCGGTCACCCTTCTTCACTGCAGTCACTTCCGGACCGACCTCTTCGACAATCCCCATGAACTCATGACCCAGGATGTCTCCAGACTTCACGGCTGGCATCTTGCCATGATACAGGTGCAGGTCAGACCCACAGATGGCCGTGGCGGTCACCTTGAGCACGACGTCGTCCGGCGCCTGGATCGTGGGATCAGGCACGGTGTCAACCCTTACATCAGTAGCGCCGTGATAGGTCAGTGCTCGCATAGTGTGAATCCTCCAGGCTTTGATAGCACCGTGCAGGGTGCGCGGTGTTCAGGCATGCACGCTCCACTGGCTCGCGTCGGTGGGGATGGGCAATTCGTCGATGGCATGGATCATCCCGCTGTCCAGGGCTTCCCGTGGGCCGAGGATCCTTGGATAGGCCATCAGGCAACGGGGGATATCCAACGCCTCTGCGGCGCCCTGGGTGCGTTCGTCGACGATCTCTGCATACAGCCGCAGGTCGTAATCCAGGCTCATGGCGTATTCGGCCATGCGCGCGTGGTCCACCGAGCCGTGCAGGGTCCAGTGGAACGGGTGGAAGAGGAACTTGCTGTAGGCGCAGGCGGTGCGGTGCTCGCCCGCCAGGAAAATGATATTGCCCATGGATTCGACCGTGCCCAGGTTATGGGTGTCGACCTGGACCGGCAGGGAGCGCAGGAAGTTGTACAGGGTGAAGCCATAGCTGCACTCCCCGCCCATGGTCGCGACGTTGATCTGCAAACGTTCGGCGCCTTGCTGCAGCGCCCGCGTGCACGTATTGATCAGGTTGCCGCAGGTCGATGAGTTGATCGGGCCGGTGAAATGAATGATGTGTCTGGCCATGGTGTGCTCCGAAAGCAGGCTGGCTACCACTGGCAGCGCTGGGCGGACTATCCGGTTGAGACGCCTGGCACTGCAAAGTTCAAAACTTGTCCGGGCCTGCGGTCCCGGTCCGCTCGTCAACTGCCGCTGAACCCTTGCAAGCATTTCCGGGTCGGTACTGGAGAGGGCGCCGCCTCTTGAACGCCGTATTCAAGGAGTAAAGCATGGCACATGACGAACGTAGGGAGACGCCGTGAGCCAGATACGTATCGGCATATCCGGATGGCGCTACGGCCCATGGCGCAACGACTTCTACCCCAAGGGCCTGCGCCAGGCAGACGAGCTTGCGTTTGCGTCCCGGGCGGTCAACAGCATCGAGATCAACGGCTCGTTCTACAGTCTGCAAACGCCGGAGCGCTATGTCGCATGGCGCGACGACACCCCCGATGACTTCGTGTTTTCGCTCAAGGGGCCGCGCTTCATCACCCATATGCGCCGCCTCAAGGAGATCGAGGAGCCATTGGCCAACTTCTTTGCCTCGGGCCCGCTGTTGCTGGGGGAAAAGCTGGGGCCGATCCTCTGGCAGTTCCCTCCAAATATGAAGTTCGACGAAGAACGCTTTGCGCATTTCTTCGACATTCTCCCTTGGGACCGCCAAGCGGCACGCCGTTGCGGGCACAAGTGCGCCGAGCGGCTTCGCGACAACGGGGGCACTGATATCAAGGGCAATGCCCACCTGCGTCATGCCGTGGAGGTCCGTCACGAGAGCTTTCTCTGTGAGGACTTCGTCAAGTTGCTGCGCAAGCACAATGTCGCGCTGGTCGTCGCCGACAGCGCAGGCAAATGGCCCTATGTCGAGGACGTGACCGCCGACTTCCTCTACATGCGCCTGCACGGTGACGTGGAGCTATACAGCAGCGGATACACGGCTGCGGCGCTGCGCCGGTGGCGCAAGCGCATCGAGGCCTGGAGCCATGGCGAGCAGCCAGCGGACGCCCACCTGATATACGACCATCCGCCGCCGGCTCGACGCAGCCGCGACGTCTACTGCTATTTCGACAATGACCAGAAAGTGCACGCCCCCTACGACGCCCGTCGTCTGCTGGAAAGCATGAAGCTCGACGACGCGCTGCAGACCGAACCCGGAGTGGAACCAGGAGTGGAACTGTGACCAAGACCATGCCCGCGCCCACCAGCATCATCGACCGCGTGACCGCGGTACACCGCCTGCATGTGCTCACGATCAACGTGCACAAGGGATTTACCGCGCTGAACCGGCGCTTCATCCTGCCCGAGCTGCGAGACGCCGTGCGCACCACCGGGGCTGACCTGGTGTTTCTCCAGGAAGTGCACGGCAGCCACGAGCAGCACGCCCAGCGTCATCCGGCCTGGCCGGAAACGCCGCAGTACGAGTTCCTGGCCGACACCATGTGGCCGCAGTTCGCCTATGGGCGCAATGCCGTCTATCCCCATGGCGATCATGGCAATGCACTGCTCTCCAAGTTTCCGATCCTCGAGTACAACAATCTCGACGTGTCGATCGAGGGCAACGAGCAGCGTGGCCTGCTGCACTGCCGGCTGGACGTGCCGGGCCATGACCAGGTGCATGCCGTGTGCGTGCACCTGGGGCTACGCGAGGCCCATCGCCAGCAGCAGGTGCGGCTGCTGCTGGAGCTGCTCGACAGCTTGCCCGCCAATGCCCCGGTCATCGTCGCGGGCGACTTCAATGACTGGCGCCTGAAAGCCGATGGCGTACTGGGCGAGCGTCTGGTCGAAGCGTTTGGCAAAACGTGCGGGGCTCCTGCGCGTACATTCCCCGCGCGCCTGCCCTTGCTTCGCCTGGATCGCATCTACCTGCGCAACGCCACGCCGCACAGTGCCCAGGTACTGTCCAGCTGGCCCTGGACGCATCTGTCCGACCATGCGCCGCTTGCGGCCGAGGTGAGCCTATGAGCAGCCCTTGGGTAGACGGCAACAGCGTCAAGCTGCTGATCAATGGCGAGGACTTTTACCCGCGGGTGTTCGAGGCCATTGGCCAGGCGCGCGAGGAGGTCCTGCTCGAGACCTTCATCATTTTTGACGACAAGGTTGGCCAGCAGCTGCAACAGGCACTCATTGCGGCAGCGGAGCGCGGCGTGCGGGTCGAGGTGGCAGTGGATGGTTATGGCACCGCCGACCTCGATGACACGTTCGTCGGCGCCATGACCCAGGCCGGCATCAGTTTTCACGTATTCGACCCGCAGCCACGCCTGGTGGGCATGCGCACCAACCTGTTCCGGCGCCTGCACCGCAAGATCGTGGTGATCGACGGGGAGCTGGCGTTCATTGGCGGGATCAACTACGGCGAAGACCATCTGGGCGATTATGGCCCCATGGCCAAGCAGGATTACGCAGTGGAGGTCACGGGTCCGGTGGTGGCGCTGGTGCATGCCTCGAGCCGCAAGCTGATGGCCCCTGTGCTGGAACCCCCGAGCCAGGTCCGTCCCGAGCTCAAGCCGACGGGGCAGATCACCGCCATGCTGGTCGAGCGCGACAACCAGAGGCGCAGCACGGACATCGAGCAGCAATACCTTGAGGCCTTTCGCTCCGCCAAGCGGCGGATCGTCGTGGCCAATGCGTACTTCTTCCCGGGCTACAGGTTGTTGCGTGAGTTGCGCAATGCAGCGCGCCGGGGTGTCGATGTCACCCTCATCCTGCAAGGTCAGCCCGACATGCGCTGGGTGCGGGCATTGTCCCGGCTGCTCTACAACTACTTGCTGCGCGACAATGTGACCATCTACGAATACTGCAAGCGGCCGCTGCACGGCAAGGTTGCCCTGGTCGATGACGAGTGGTCGACAGTGGGTTCGAGCAACCTCGATCCGCTCAGCCTTTCGTTCAACCTGGAAGCCAACCTGATGATCCGCGACCGGGCTTTCAACCAGCAGCTTCACGATCACCTGACCGAGATGGGCACCCAGCACTGCAAGGCCGTGACCCTGGAACGGATGATCCGAGGGTACTGGTGGCGCGCGCCGCTGATCTTCCTTGGCTTTCACGCTACCCGGTACTTCCCGCGGATCGCCGGCTTTTTTCCCGCGCATCGACAGATGCTGCAATCCCTGCAACCGGCCACCCAGGTCGATGGCAATCTGCATGAGGGCAAGGTCTGATGGAGCGCAAAGGCTGGCAAACCTGGGCCAAACGGCTGATGACAGTGGTATTCCTGATCGGGATTCCCGTGCTGCTCTATCTGCTGGCCCGCAACCTGGACTGGAACGAAGTACGTCAATCGTTGCAAGCGTACAAACCCAGTACCTTGCTCATCGGCCTGGCCATCGCGCTATGCAGCTTCGGCGTTTTCAGCTGCTATGACCTCCTGGGGCGTGCGTACACCGGCCATCACCTTCCTGCCCGCCAGGTCTTGCCGGTGGCATTTGTCTGCTACGCCTTCAACCTCAACTTCACCACCTGGGTCGGTGGCGTGGCACTGCGGTACCGGTTGTACAGCCGGCTCGGGCTGGATACGGCGACCATCACCCGCATCATCACCCTGGGCATTCTCACCAACTGGATGGGCTACATGGCCTTGGCGGGAACGGTGTTTGCCCTTCGGCTGGTCAAGCTGCCGGAGAATTGGGCAGTCGGCGCCACCGGCTTGCAATGGATCGGTTTCCTCCTGCTGGCGATAGCGGCAGGCTATCTCTATGCCTGCGGCTTCGCCAAGCGCCGCACCTGGAGCTGGCGCGAGCACGAGATCACCTTGCCTTCGCTGCGGTTCGCGGGGATCCAGGTAGCCCTGGGCGCGAGTAACTGGGCGCTGATGGCGCTGCTGATCTATTGGCTGCTGCCAGACGACCTGTTCTATCCCTCGATCCTCGGGATCTTGCTGATCAGTTGCGTGGCGGGAGTGGTTGCGCACATCCCGGCGGGCCTGGGCGTGCTCGAGGCGGTGTTCCTTGCTCTGCTGCATGGGCAGCTCAGCCAGGGCAGCCTGATCGCCACGCTACTGGGCTATCGTACCCTGTACTACCTGATTCCACTGGTGCTGGCGATCATCGCCTATCTGGTACTGGAAAAACGCGCCAAGGCCATGCGCCTGCACGGCAAGGCCACAATGCCCAAGACCTGACACATGGGCCATGCCCAGGAGAAGACAATGCGCATTCACCTGTCGCTGCTGCTACTGGGTTCCTTGGTCAGTACTCATGTACTGGCCGAGGCCTGTGATGTGATGACGCGCTCGTCCAGCGAGGCGGTCAAGCCGGTGGAGCAGCACACCTGTTACAGCTTCGATGGAATGCCGGACGATGCTATCGCCTGGTCGTGCAGCAACGAGAGCAAGGAGATGCTCAACAGCGAAAAGCGCCAGGTGGCGCAGTGTCAGGAAGGCAGTCTTGGACAGTGTACGGCGCCGTTGACCCAGGAATCACTGGCCAATCCCCGCTCCGGGGGGCGGGGCGAGCAAACAACCCGGCCGACGGTGCCGAAAGATGCGCGGGTGGTGACTCACTACTACAGCACGGCTGATCTGGGGCAGGCGCAGATTGATTGCAAGAACAACAGCGGGGAGTGGCAGGTGCGGTAGCAGGTGTCCGCTCCCGTAGGAGCGGGCTTACCCGCGATCAGGCACGACAAAACCTCAACCCACTTCCTCATCCCTGTCGATCTTCTCGCTCTCACCACAATGACACCCCGCCATCCGGCAAGGGTCTCCATTACGATGCCCACTGGCACATGCCTCGCAGCAATATGCCTCGCCACCCTGAACCTGGGCATTGGCATCCACAGTGCAATCGCACTCAGGACAAGCACACACTCGATCAGTCATGATTTCCTGCTCCCGATATCAGCATCGTTGTCACCGTCCAGCGGCGTGACCTCATCCGTCCAGGGCTCGCCATCCAGTGGAGCCGAGCGCGCGAGTTCGGCTTCGTCCAAGCCGATACCGCCGCCGATTTCGTTGGCATCGACCTCGGTCAACGCCCTGTCGAGCGGCCCGCTGCCCCCGGGCTCGTGCGGATCACGCGCGCCAGTCTGGTCGTACAGGGTGTCCGGGCTGAGGTCATCCATGGTCACGTTGTCTTCGTGCAGGCTTTCACTCAGGGCCTCCCCGCCGGTCATGCCGCTTTCCTCGACGCGCCGCTCGGGAAACTCCTGCTCCACCTCGGCCGCCGGGCGCTCGTCGCCAATGCGGCCCGTGCGCTCGTCCTGATCCTCACCAAAGTCCAGCTCGTGGACACTGCCCATGCGGTCTTCAGTGGTGTCGATCTCTATCTGAGGCCGGGTCTTGGGATCTTGTGGTTGGCTGCTCATGGTGCCTCTCCATTCGTATGGGCTTGTCCTGTCGACTTCGGCAGGCGGCGAATGATTCAGAGTTTTCGCCAGGCGGGTGCCAACCGGCCGACAGATTGAACTCCAGGGCCTTCAGTTCCCTCCCAGTTCCAGAGACCCGTGAATCGTCCGGAGCGCCCCATGGCAAAGCCCCTGCAGGAGTACCAGCGCAAGCGCGATTTCAACGCCACGTCCGAGCCTGCCGGCAAGGCGCATCGGGGCAAGCAAGGCCATGCCTTGCAGTACTGCATCCAGAAGCACGATGCCAGTCACCTTCACTACGATTTTCGCCTGGAACTCGACGGCACCCTCAAGAGCTGGGCCATCCCCAAGGGCCCTTCGCTCGATCCCAAGGTGCGCCGCCTGGCCGTGCACGTAGAAGACCATCCGCTGGACTACGCCAGTTTCGAGGGCAGCATTCCGGAGGGTCACTACGGCGCTGGCGATGTGATCGTCTGGGACCGCGGCGTCTGGGAGCCCGAGGGTGATCCACACCAGGCCTATGCCAAGGGCAAGCTGCGCTTTCGCCTGCAAGGCGAAAAGCTGGCCGGGGTGTGGAACCTGTTTCGCACAAGCATGGGCGGCAAGAAAGAACAGTGGATGCTGATCAAGTCCAACGACGGCGAAGCCCGCAGCGAGGCCGACTACGACATTCTCGAGGCCCAGCCAGACAGTGTATTGAGCGAGCGCACCTTGCTTCCCCGCGGCGCCAAGACCGCCAGCAAGTCCAGCACCCCTGCCGCCACTCCCGCGAAGCGCACCAGCAAGGGGCGCAAGGCTGCGCTGCCAGACAGCCTGCAGCCGCAGCTGGCAACTCTGGTCGAATCGCCCCCCAGCGGTGAATGGCGCTACGAAGTCAAGTTCGACGGCTACCGCATTCTCGCCCGTATCGACGGCGATGACGTGCGCCTGTTTACCCGCAACGGCCATGACTGGAGCGCCAAGATGCCCCACCAGCTCGCCGCGCTGCGCACGCTCGGGCTGAAATCGGCCTGGCTCGACGGCGAGATGGTGGTGGCCGACGAGAACGGCGCGGCCGATTTCCAGGCCCTGCAAAACGCCTTCGATCTCAATAGCGATGAACAGATCAGCTATCACCTGTTCGACCTGCTCTACCTCGACGGCAAGGATCTGCGGGAAAGCCCGCTGCAAGACCGGCGCGACGCGCTGCAGGCGTTGTTGGAAAAGAGCGACGCTGATGAGCTGAAGTTCTCCAGGGATTTTGATGAACCGGTCGACTCCCTGCTCCAAAGCGCCTGTCAACTGGAACTGGAAGGCTTGATCGGCAAGCGAGTCGACAGCCCCTACATTGGCCGGCGCAGCAGTGACTGGATCAAGCTCAAGTGCAAGCGACGCCAGGAGTTCGTCATCGTCGGCTATACCGATCCCAAGGGCAGCCGCAGCGGCTTTGGCGCCCTGCTGCTGGCCTTGCACGATAACGACAGCGGTGAGCTGCGCTATGCCGGCAAGGTCGGCACCGGGTTCAGCGCGACAACCCTCGACAGTATCCATGCCCGGCTCAAGCCGCTCGAAGGCGAGCGCCCTGCCCTGGCCAATCCCCCCACGGGCGCAGAGGCCCGCGGCGTGCACTGGCTGCAACCGCGCCTGCTGGCCGAAGTGGCGTTTGCCCAGATGACCCGCGAAGGCATCGTGCGCCATGCGGTGTTTCATGGCCTGCGAGACGACAAGCCGGCTACGGCAATCGATCTGGAGCGACCCATGCCCACGAAAAAGACGGCTGCCGACACCGAAAACCTTGGCAGCCTGCGGCTGACCCACCCTGACCGGGTCATCGACCCCAGCAGCGGCGCCACCAAGCGCCAGGTTGCCGAGTACTACGCGGAGGTGGCCGACTGGATTCTCCCGCACCTGGCGCAGCGTCCGGTCGCCTTGGTACGTGCCCCGGATGGCCTGACGGGCGAACTGTTCTTCCAGAAGAACGCCGGACAGCTGGGTATTCCCAATATCGTCACCCATGACAAGGCCGAAGCTGGTCAGGCGGTGATGATCATCAACCGCCCCGACACGCTGCTGGGCGCGGTTCAGATGAACATGCTCGAACTGCACGCCTGGAACGCCACCGAGAAGAGCTTCGACAAGCCGGACCGCTTTGTTCTCGACCTTGACCCGGATCCGGCGCTTCCCTGGAAGGCCATGCTCGAAGCGACGCACCTTACTTTGACCCTGCTGGACGAACTGGGGCTGCAGAGCTTTCTCAAGACCAGTGGCGGCAAGGGCATGCACATCGTGGTACCGCTGACCCGCCGCGCGGGCTGGGATGAGGTCAAGGACTTCAGCCATGCCATCGTTGACCACCTGGCAGGCCTGTTCCCGGACCGGCTATCCGCCGTTTCGGGGCCCAAGAACCGAGTTGGACGCATCTTCATCGACTATCTGCGCAACGGCAAGGGTGCGACTACCGCCTGCGCCTACACGCTGCGCGCCCGGGAAGGGTTGCCAGTGTCGGTGCCGATCTGGCGCGAAGAGCTGGCACAGCTCAAGAACGCCAACCAGTGGAACCTGTTCAACCTGCGCGAGCGCCTGGCCGAGATCGAAGACCCTTGGGCAGAACTTGCCACCACCCGGCAATCCATTACCGCACGCATGCGCAAACAGATGGGCATGACCTGATGCATACACGCGATACAACGTCGGCCCAGGATGGGCCTGAGGAATCCATGCCATGAGCATCATCCAGGATTTTGACCTGGGCAATCTTGATCGTCTGTTGCGCAGCTTCACCGAGCGTCCCCAGGCACTCAATCTCGACACTCAGCTTCCGGTGATCCTGCAGGCGTTGCAGGCCGATCATCTCGACCGCCTGCCTTTACCTGGCCATGGCCATACCTTGCAGCGCTGGCAGACTCTGGCGCGAATCGCCGGATGCGACCTGTCGCTGGCCAAGCTTTATGAAGGTCATACCGATGCCCTGGCGATTCTCGCCGAATGCGGCGTGCCTTGGGATTCAAGAGACGGCATCTGGGGCGTCTGGGCCGCCGAACCCCACACCGTCCGGGCGCGGATCGTCTCACGTGAGGGCCAGCAGGTACGCCTGGCTGGCAGCAAGGCCTGGTGCTCCGGTGCCCTGCAGATCGACCGGGCACTGCTGACTGCCTGGGACGACAGCGACCAGCCGCAGTTGGTGGCCATCGAGCTTTCGGAGCCCAGCCAGCAGATCGTGGCCGATCACTGGCAGGCGGTTGGCATGGCCACCACCACCAGTGTCGAGATCATGTTCGAAGACTCACCAGGGATCGCGATCGGTGAACCCGGACAGTACCTGTCACGGCCCGGCTTCTGGCACGGTGGGGGTGGCATCGCGGCGTGCTGGTATGGCGCGGCCGAGGCCCTGGCGGACTACCTGCGCGAGCACTGCCGCAATCCTCGCCCGGATCCCCACGCCGAAGCCCACCTGGGCGCAGTCGATGCGGCCTTGTACGGCGCCCGCGCGGCCCTGCGCGAATGCGCCGCCTGGATCGACCGCAACCCTGCGCTGGACGCCAGCCTGCCTGTGCGCCGGGTACGCGCCCAGGTGGAACAGGCTGTCGAACAGGTCGTCAGCCATGTCGGCCGCGCCCTTGGCGCTACTCCATTCTGCCGCAGCAGCCACTTCGCCCGGCTCAGCGCCGACCTACCGGTGTACCTGCGCCAGAGCCACGCCGAACGCGACCTGGCAACCCTCGGACAGCAATTGGCGCAAGACCCTGCAGGAGCCTGGCAGCTATGACTCGCAATCTTATCCAGGCCAGCGACGGCACTCGCTGGGCCGACTGGCAGCAATCCGCCCACCTGGCCCGTGCCACCTGGATCACGCCTGGGCAGCTATGCCCGGCTGGGACCCGCCTGGTCGTGGTTGCACCGCATCCGGACGATGAAATCCTGGCGTGTGGAGGCCTGTTGTGCAGCTTCAGCGGGCGCGAGCAAGACCTGGTGCTGATCTCGGTCACTGATGGCGAGGGCAGCCACCAGGACTCGGCTCACTGGACCGAACACCGCCTGCGCCGGGACCGGCCGCTGGAAAGCCGGCATGCCCTGCAGCGCCTGGACCTGTCCCTGAATGATCTCGACTGGCGCCGTCTCAATCTCAAGGACAGCGCAGTGGCCCGTGACGAAGCCTTTCTGGTCAACCACCTCAACCAGTTGCTCAAGCCGGGCGACGTGCTGCTGACCACCTGGCGAGGCGACGGCCATGCCGACCACGAGGCCGTTGGCCGTGCCTGTGCCCAAGCGGCCCAGGCGCGCCAGGCCAGGCTAGTGGAGGTACCCGTCTGGGCCTGGCACTGGGCGAGTCCCGATGACCCTCGGTTACCTTGGTCGCGTGCACATCGCATCCAGCTGGACAAGACCGCAGTGGCGCGCAAGCAGCAAGCGATCGCCGCCCACGCCAGCCAGATGGAGGCCGATGACGGACGCCCGCCCGTGTTGCCGCCCGCCTTGCTGGAATGCCTTCTGCAACCTTTCGAACTGGTGTTCATATGAAGCCCGACGATCAGTACTTCGCTCACCTGTACGCCAACAGCGATGATCCCTGGGCCTTTCGCCAGCGCTGGTACGAGCGGCGCAAGCGCGACCTGGTAATGGCGAGCCTGCCCCGCCAGTGCTATGAGCGGGTCTTCGAGCCCGCTTGCGCCAACGGCGAACTCAGCGCGGCACTGGCTGAGCGCAGTGCAAACCTGCTGTGCCAGGACCTGGACCCGACAGCTGTGCAGTTGGCCCGCGAACGCCTGAGCGATGCACCCCATGCCCGGGTCGAGCAAGGCCGCTTGCCCGCCGATTGGCCAGGCGAGCGCTACGACCTGATCGTGCTCAGCGAGATCGGCTATTACCTGGATCCGACGCAGTGGCTGCAAGTGATCGAGCAATCTGTCGCCAGCCTTACTGCTGACGGTGGACTGCTCGCCTGTCACTGGCTGCACCCCATCGAAGGATGCCCGCAGACCGGTCATCAGGTGCACGCGATGCTGGCCAAGCATCTGCCCTTGTACCCGCTCTATCGGCACGAAGAAGCCGATTTCCTGCTGGAATACTGGTGCTGCCAGCCCAGCGTGGTCGATCTGGACGAGACCTGCGCATGATTGCCGTGATCATTCCCGCGCATAACGAAGCACGCCGTCTGGGGCGCTGCCTGAAGGCTGTAGAGGCGGCTGCCCGGCATGCCGAGCAGGCCGGTCATGAAGTCCGTATTCTGGTGGTGCTGGATCGTTGTACAGACAGCAGCGCAGTCATCGCCAGGCGTCACGATGTGGAAACACTTGAGGTAGAGGCCGGCAATGTCGGCAAGGCACGCCGCGCGGGTGCTGCCTGGATGCTTGAACAAGGCGCCCGCTGGCTCGCCTGCACCGATGCTGACAGCCGGGTGCCCCCACACTGGTTGATGTGGCAACTCGAATGCGCGGCGGATGCAGTGTGCGGCACGGTACATATCGAAAGCTGGCAACCCTGGCAGGATGCCGAATTGCGTCGGCGCTATCGCAGCGGTTACCAGGCACGCGAAGATCACCGGCATATCCACGGCGCCAACCTGGGCATCTGTGCACGGGCGTATCAGCGGGTTGGCGGCTTCCCACCCCTGCCCGCCCATGAAGATGTGCACCTGGTGAATGCCTTGCAGGCAGCAGGCGCGCGTATCGTCTGGACGGCCAGGCACAGCGTGGCGACCAGCAGCCGTGGTGACTGCCGGGCCCGGGAGGGTTTTGGGGATTACCTCAAAGGCCTGGCAACGCCATCAGTTACGCAAACCGGGTCCGTATAGACCCGCATGAGCCCCGGTCATGACGCTTTCTTGCGACTGGGGGCTTTTTTCTTCGCCGGCGCCTTGCCCCCCAGGCTGCGCTTGAGCAGTTCGGTAAGGTCGATGATATCGGCGCTCTTCTCGCCCCCGCCTTCCTTGGCCGACTCCACCACGGCGATCTTGCCCTTGCTCGCTTTCTCTTCCACCAAGTCCATGATGGTCTGCTTGAAAACGTTCTGGTACTCGTCAGGCGCCCATTCGCCGCTCATGTCTTCCACCAACCGCTTGGCCATCTGCAACTCGCGCTTGTCCACCTTGGCATCGGTCACGCTCTTGTCCAGCTCAAGCGTGTCGATGCCTCGCACCTCTTCCGGCCAGCGCAGGGTGATCATCACCAGCGCCTCGTCGAGCGGCCGCAGCAAGGCCAGGTGTTGCTGGGTATGCAGCACCACGGTCGCCAGGGCGACCTTGCCCGTGCTCTCGAGGGTTTCGCGCAGCAACGCATAGACCTTGCCGCCACGGCGGTCCGGGCTCAGGTAGTAAGGGGTATCGAAATGCTGGAGGGGGATCACGTTATGGTCGACGAACGAGAAGATATCGATCGTCTGGGTTGCCTCGGGCCGGGCCTTGCGGATCTCTTCTTCGCTGATCACCACATAGCGGCCCTTCTCGAACTGCACGCCTTTGACGATGTTTTCCTTGTCGATGTCCTTGCCCGTGACCTTGTTGATCCGTTTGTAACCCACCGGATCCATGCTGCGCTTGTCGAGCCAGTCGAAGTCGACCCGTTCGCTTCGCACCGCGGTATTCAGGCTGACCGGGATATGCACCAGGCCAAAGCTGATCGCACCTTTCCAGATGGCTCGGGCCATGATTCGCTCCTAGTGAGTGTGGTCTGAGGCAGAGCCCGGCGTGCAATAACGCAGGGCTCCACAGCGTTCACAATATTGACAGGACAGACCGGCGACCTCGCGCACGAGCAAGGCGCGCCACTGGCAGCCACGTAGCAGACAGAGGAACTTCATACAGCCTCCTTGACCCCAATCACGGGTACTTACTGCTAGTGACTGCGGCGCCTCTCCAAAGGTTTAGTCGGCTTGCCCTACGGCAGCGGATTACCACCCGTCACGCCAAACACCTCGCCGGTGATGTAGCTGGACTCCTGCGAGGCGAGCAGTACATACAAGGGTGCGCATTCCGCCGGTTGCCCTGGACGTTTCATCGGCGTCTGGCTGCCGAAGTCAGGAATCTTTTCCGGTGGCTGGCCGCCACTTGGCTGCAGTACGGTCCAGACCGGGCCAGGTGCCACGGCGTTGACACGGATGCCGCGCTCGATCACCTGCTTGGCCAGTGCCTTGGTGAAGGCCACGATGGCCGCCTTGGTGGTTGCGTAATCGAGCAGTGTCGCCGAAGGCTGGTACGACTGGATCGAGGCGGTGTTGATGATGGTCGCCCCCGCCGGCATCAGCGGAACGGCCGCCTGGCACAGCCAGAACAGCGCATAGACGTTGGTCTTCATGGTCGCGTCGAACTGCTCGCTGCTGACCTCACTGACGTCCTTGCGGGCCGTCTGCTTGCCGGCCACGTTCACCAGGATGTCGAGCCCGCCCAGCTGTTCGTGGGCCTGCTTGACCAATTGCCTGCAGAACGTCTCGT
Organism: Pseudomonas sp. JE3303; assembly: GCF_056312565.1. Classification (NCBI taxonomy): domain Bacteria; kingdom Pseudomonadati; phylum Pseudomonadota; class Gammaproteobacteria; order Pseudomonadales; family Pseudomonadaceae; genus Pseudomonas; species Pseudomonas sp. JE3303. The sequence goes on along the minus strand of NZ_JBWGIF010000003.1, from coordinate 115,537 downwards.
CCTTCAGGTCGCCAGGCAGTGCAACGGCTTTGCGGCCTTCAGCTTCGATCAGCTCGACGACTTCACGCGCATCCACCTCCTCGCTTGGCAGGTAGTTGAGCACGATGTCCGCACCCTCACGGGCAAAGGCAATCGCCGTTGCTCTGCCGATGCCCGAGTCGGCCCCGGTGATCAGCGCCTTGCGCCCGGCCAGGCGGCCGAAGCCTTTATAGGTGAGCTCGCCGTGATCAGGCTCTGGATCCATCTTGGCATCCAGGCCGGGCGCGGCCTGGGTCTGTGCGGGAAACGGCGGCTGAGGATACTGCGTGAGTGGATTCTGCATGCTGTACTGATCTTGCGGTTTGCTGCCAGGCATAAGCCACCTCCTGAGGGTACTGACGCCGGATGGCGCGAGTCATGAAATTTCGAGACCACGGCCTGCCGGAAGGTTTGCTCCAGACAGCTTGCGGCCCGACCGGTGGTCATCGGGCGGACCCTCTGAACCAATGCCTGCATGACAGCGTCCACCAAAAAACAAAGGGCGACTTACCATGACCTATGACCCTATCGACCGAGTGCAGAACTATCTCAAAGCGCACGGCCTGAAACTGACCACTGCCGAATCCTGCACTGCGGGACGCATGGTTGCGCTGCTCTCCGAGAAAACCGGGACCGGCAGCGTGCTGGAATGCGGCTACGTGGTGTACTCCCCGGAGGCCAAGCAGCGTCTACTGGGCGTCAGTGCCCGCACCATCGAGCATTTCGGATTGACCAGTCAGGAGGTGGCCAGGGAGATGGCGCTCGGCGCGCTGGCCGACAGTCCGGCCAGCGTAGCCATCGCTACCACAGGCGTGGCGGGCCCCGACGCAGAGGGTGCCATTCCCCCCGGAACATTGTGTTTTGCATGGGCCTTCGCCGAACTGCCGACTCCGGCCGTGTTCAGCCGCACCGAGCGTTTCTTTGGCGACCGTCAGTCGGTGCTGCACCAGGCTTCGCTCCATGGGCTGCTGCAGATGATGCAGTTTCATCAACGCTGGTTACGCGGCGAGCGCACCTGACAGGCGCGGGCCAGGAGACTCACGGCCATGGCAACAGAGGACGAGCATAGTGCCAGGCAATATCCGGTCAGCGAGGACATGCGCATGCAGCGACGCGTCTGGCGGTTCGAGCGCCTCGGCTGGTATGCGCTGTTGCTCGTCGTCGGCCTGACCTTGGCTGGCCTGTTTGGCAGCGGCCCGCTGAGCGAGCGCACGGTCAGCAGCCCCGACGGCCGCGTGCAGGTCGACTATGCCCGCTTTACCCGCAGTGGCGCGGCCGAGCAGCTGCGCATCCGGATCAAGGGCAGACCTGATGACCAAGCTACCCTGCTGCTCGATGGTTCGATGTTCCGCAACCTGACGGTGGAAACGCTGCAGCCCCAGCCCCTGGTCTCGCTGTCCCAGGGACAGGCCTTGCTTCTACACCTGGGCACCGACGCCGAAGGTATCGCCATGCTCTACATGACGCTACGCAACGACAGTGTCGGGCAGTTCAGCGGACAGGCCCGGGTTGGCCCGAACAGCGTCGTGCGCTTTTCAACCTTCGTCTATCCCTGAGGAACCATCATGGATTCAGTTCTGCGCGCGGGGGCCATGTATGTGGCGCTGATGGTGCTGTTTCGCGTGGCCGGGCGCCGCTCGTTGGCCGACCTGACCACGTTCGACTTCGTCCTGCTGCTGATCATCGGCGAGGCGACGCAACAGGCGCTGCTGGGCGATGACTTTTCGTTCACCAATGCTGTGCTGGTCATATCCACGCTGATCGTGCTCGACGTGGGACTGTCGTTGGCCAAGCTCAATTCGCGGAAGGTGGCGCGGCTGGTGGATGGCCATGCCACGGTGGTAGTCGAGAACGGCGAGTTCCTGCATGGGCGCATGCGCCGATCGCGATTGACCGAAGATGACATCCTTGAATCGGCCCGGGCCAATCAGGGGGTGGCGGAGGTCAGCCAGATCAAGTACGCCATCGTCGAGCGCAATGGCAAGATCTCGATCATCCGCCAGGAAGACGGCTAGAACGTTGCCCCGGTGACACCTGGGGCCGTCGGAACGATATTGAGTGCATCCTCCATGACCTGCTCCACTACCTCGCGCATCGCATGCCGGTGCTCCAGGCCATTCGCGTGAGCGCGTGCAAGCGCGGCGAGCTGGCGGTCGGCACTGGTGCCTTCGGCCAGGATGCGCCGTGCCTGCAGGAATGCACGCTCGGCGTCGGCAGTGTCACAGGGAAACCGCGCCTCGGCCTGGGCCAGCCAGCCCAGTGCGCTGACTGGCTGCTCGTCGTGCATGCCAATGAACTCGCCCTGTCGCCCGTAGCGCAGTGCGCGCCAGTAGTTCTCTTGAGTGATCCAGCGGATCTCGCGGTTGATTGGCTGAGTATCGTAACAGGGCACCGCGCAGTGCTCGACCAGGTGCCGGAACAACGCGGCGATGCACAGGGTATCTTCAAGACGTGGGCAGGCATCGGTCATGCGCAGCTCGACCGTCGGGAAACGATGGGAAGGCCGGATTGCCCACCACAGCGCCCCATCCTTGGCCAGCGAGCCCGTGCGTTGCAGCAAGGCCCGATAGCGTTGGTAAGCAGCCCAGTCCGGCAGCGATTCGGGCAGCCCCATATGTGGCCACTCGCCGCAGACCACCCGGCGATAGCTCATGTAACCGGTGACCTGCCCTCCCCACAAAGGCGAGGAAGTGCTGAGCAGCAGTAACAATGGCGTCCAATACAACACGCGATTGATCAGTTGGATGCGGTCACACCCTGGCGGCACTCCGACATGTACATGCAGGCCACAGAGCAGGCTGCGGCGGGCGACATGCTGGTAATCGTCGAAGATTTGCCGGTAGTGCGCCAAGGGTCGCGGACTCTGGCGCGCCCAGAGAGCGGAAGGATGGCTGGCGGCGCAATACAGGCCGGCATTTTCCTCCGTCAGCGCAATGGACAAACGCTGACGGCTTGTTGTGAAGAATTCACGTGCCTGGTGAATATTGCCAAAAACCGGGGATGCGATCTCGATCTGGCTGCGGAACATCTCCTCGGCGAGATACTCGCCCATGACCTCCCGACAGATCCTGCCGACCGTCGGGGTGGGCCGTGCCAGGACCTGGCCACTGGTGCGGTCGACCAGCAGATACTCCTCCTCGATACCGAAGTCGCACTGCCGCGCCATGGGAAAGACTCACTCGGCGCTGCGAGTTACGGTCAGCGCCACCGCGGCAATGCGTTCGACCCTTTCGTACCCGGGCTCCTCCAGTTGTTCGCCGAACACGTCCGGGTCGATTTCCCGGTAATGCCACTGCCACTTGGGGCCGGCCAGGCGCAGGCGCACAGCCTCGAGCAAGGCATCCTTGCCTTCGACTATCGCCACGCCGGTGTACAACAGAAGGGAGCCACCGACGCTCAATCGAGGCAGGGACTGCTCGACGATGCGCAAGGACAGCGCGGCGCCGAGCGCGCCACCGCCGTGGCGGTAAAGTCGCTCGTCCGTATCGATCATGTAGGGCGGGTTGGCCACGATGAGATCGTAATTGCCCGTGACGCCATCCAGGATGTCGCTCTGCGCAACTGTCACGTTACCCAGGCCCGCCAGTGCTGCATTGATGGCGGTGTACCGCAGCGCCACCGGATTGATATCCACGGCACTGACCTGGGCGTGCCGAGCAGCCGAGGCGATCAGCAACGCGCCAATGCCGGCCCCGCAGCCAATGTCCACCGCATGTTCGACGCTCTGAAAATTGTGTTGCAGATGATCCCTGATGACCTGCGCGAACCGATAGCTGTCCGGCCCAAAGAACACCGCGTCCTGGGCATCGGTGGGATAACCCGAGTGCACCAGCAGCAAATCATCCAGGCTCGACCAGCGAACGCGGCTGCGCAGCAGGTCGCCCTGCTCATCCAGCACATGAGCCTCCCGCATCTGCACGACTTCGTCCGCCGACAGCAGGCTCGCCGGGAACGATCGGTTCCAGCCGAACACGTCGCGAAGCGTGCCCGCCCGCTGCGCCGTGGCGCGGGCATTGTTACGCGCCTGTGTGACAGGCGTCACGCAGGTGAACTGGTAGCCGTCTGCCTGCAACCTTCGGCCAAGCTGCAGCAGGGCCTGGTCGGTGTGGGTCTGTTCGTCGCTCAATTGCATCAGCAAGGTCCCTCGTGGGCCAATCCGGTCATTTTGGCGTAGGCTTGCGTTGCCCGCAGTCCCTCCGGCAAGGCATGGCGATTACCGGACATCTGTTCAATCAAGGATTCAATATCATCGACTGCACGGAGCCGGCCAGGCGCGGGAGACTGGGTCTCGGCTTCCCACTTGCCTGGGGGCAGGCGTCTGCACGGCGGAGCCTGCCACTCTCCGGCGATCCAGTCATGCCACAGCTGCAATTCAAAGGGCGTGAACACCCCGAACATCGGCGCCGTCGGACCGTCCAGAAGACGCCAGAAGCGGCTGAGGGCCGGGTCTGCGTCACGTTTGATCCAACCTTGGGCGACCAGTGCATCGAGGAAGGCCGGCATACTGCCCGGCTCAGCCAGCCACTGGTTGATCGTGCGCCCTTGGAGCTTGCAGTAATCGGAATGCATGAACTGGCCGAAACTGCGCTTGCGCTCCAGGGCCGAGACCAGCTCGGCGTGCAGGTCGAAACTTGCGATGAGCTCGGTGGTGGGGAGGCCCAGATCGTTCAGGCGATATCCGCGGACCACGCGGCGGTAAAACTGCTCGCGGTCGTGCTCGGGGAGCAGGAGCTCAAGGGCCTGCACGGATTTCTGCGCATGGCCGCTGGCTGCATTGTCGATCGTCACGTGCAAACGGAAATAATGGGCGTCGATGCCGAGTTCGGCAAGCTCATAAGTGGTGATCAGCAAGTGCAACGGCGGCTGTTCGTAGCCCAGGTTATAACCGATCACTTCAGGCAGGAACTGCTCGACGTTGAACCCCAACGCCAACTGGATCGCGCCTTGGAGGTAACGCTCGTCCGCCAGCGGTACGGGCTCCAGACAGCCGAGATGGCTCAGCAGACGCTGGTAGACCAGGACGTGATTGCAGCGAGCGTCGCCGTCCCCCAGCTCTTCGAGATAGGTACGGATCAAGCCGTGGAAGCGAGGGTCGTGCCAGTAACGCAAGGTGCCATGCAACCAGGCGCCATCAACCACCTTGGTGGGCGCGACCTGTTGCAGGAACCAGAGTGCCTGTGCACGGTTGGCGAAGTAGCGCCGGGGACCGCCAGACTGGCGGTCCTGCAGGTAATCTGCGTACCCAGCGGCAACTTTACTTGCCACGTGTGCGGTCCAGGCTGTCAAACCTTCAGGTGTAGGTGGCAGGTCTTCAGGCAGGTCGTCCGCATGTTCCAGCTGCTCGCCCAGCCAGCGCGCGCTATCGGTGCATGTGCCATGAAGCAGAGAACGGTAGCGACTCTCCAGGTCCATGCGTTCGGCACGTGCTGGAACTCCAGTTGCTGCGTTGCGGATCATGACCGTCATGTTCGGCCTCCAGCGTTCAGTTGTTTTTCTCCGGCGCTGGCACAGGTTGCTGCGCGGGCGCTCCGGAAGAGGCAGGGGCGTCGGGTTTCTGCATTTGCAAGGAAGGTTTGCTAGGGTCGGCATCCTTGGCAGGATGGTCATCGCGGTTGAAGCAGCCGCCGAGCAACAAGGTCGCGCTCAACAGACAGATAACGGGTGCAGTTCGCATGAGATATCTCCAGCAGTGACCGGTTGCAGCGCCAGGGTATTGCGCCCCGGCGCTGCAGCGTTCAGTCAGGTGCGGCCACCGCCTTTTCCGGAGCCGCTTTTATCAGATCCCGAGCCGCCACTGGTTTTTCCACCGCCGCTGGCTTGTCCGCCTTTGCGGCCGGCTTCGGACGCTTTTTCCTTGTCATTGGCAAAGTTTCCGGAGTTCTTGTTGCCACTGCCTTGACTGCCGGTCTTGCCCTGGTTGTTAGCCATGATCTTTACCTCAAGTCGTTTCGGAAGTGCATGACAACTCGCCATACATAGGTGGGAGTTCGGCAAGCGGCGGATATTCGTTTTTATTTCGAATGGGTCGGACAAGCGGTATTAAATAAAGCGAATTAGATGTTTGGCGCGCCAAGTAAACAGCTCTTCTCTTACTGGGGTCGTTCCCGTTGCCGCTGCTGGCGTCCCAGCCATCCCCCCGTCACACCCCAGGCCAGCGCAATGATGGCGCCGATCATCATCGCCAGCTGGGGGTGATCCCCCATGATGTCCAGGGCACGCTTCACCCAGCCGCTGAGCGCGTCCCCGCCCCGGTACACCACCGTATCGATGAAGTTCTTGGCCTTGTACTTTTCCTCGGCGGGCAGCACGGTGAAGAGCATCTCTCTCCCCGGCCGGACCAGCGCGTACTCTCCCGCCCGCCGCACCACCATGACGACCACAAATACGGCAAACACAGGAGCCAGGGCCAGCCACAGGAATCCTGCGGCCATCACCAACGGAACCGCCACGAGCAACACCCCCACGCCGAGACGCCGGGCAAGGCGCCCCGTAATGAACACCTGGGTAATGATCGCCAGCGCTTGCACCACGGCGTCGATCAGGCCGAACACCTGGGTTTGCCGGGTGCGGTCCGTGAAGGTTTCACTGACGATTCGCGCCTGCTCGAAATACAGGAAGGTGCTGACGCTGGCGAGCAGCACCACAAACAACGCAATGCCCAAGAGGTATGGCGATCGCAGTACCGCGGTGGCACCGGCGAAAGGGTTGCCGCCCAATGGCCGTGAATCGGGGTGTTGGGTGTGGAGCGGCAACGGATGCCCATCGCGCCAGCGTTGCAGGTACAGGGCCGCGCCAATACTGCCGAGCAGAAACGCGGCAGCCAGCACCAGCAAGCCGACATGGCCGATGGGCTCGACCAGCAACGCGCCGAGAACGGGGCCGCTGAGCCCGCCAAGGCTGGCCCCGGCTGCCATCAGGCCGAACAGGCGTTTTCCTTGTTCGGTGGAAAAAACGTCGGCCAGCACGCTCCAGGCCAGGGAGATGGTCAGCAGATTGAACACTGACAACCAGATATAGAAGGCGCGGGCAGTCCAGAGTCCGTCCGGGTCACGAACAAAGAGCCCGGCGAAGACCAGCAGGTTGGTGGCGAAAAAACCGTAGGTCCACGGCAGGATATGGCGCCGGCGTACCCGCGAGGCGAGCCAGCCGAAAAGAGGCAGGCAGATCAGCGTGACGACAAAGGTGCCCGTGAACAGCCATTGCAGGTTGTCGACGCCCCCCGCGACGCCCATGGTCTCGCGTACTGGCCGCAGCATGAAATAGCCGGTGAACAGCAGGTAGAACAGGCCAAGCCCCGCTGCCGCTGCAGGCCATTCGCCCGCTTGCAGGTTGAAGCCCTGACCCAGGCGCTGCCTCCAGCCAGTCATGAATCAGGCGAACTGCTGGATCAGCGCCTTCTGCTGGGCATCGCTCAGCAGCGGCCCGGCGCCGGCCTTGAGCTGATCCAGCTGCCGGTCGGGCCGGCCGGTCGCCGGGATAACGGCAGTCACCGCAGAATGGCTGAGGGCGAACTTGAGAAACATCTGCGCCCAGCTACTGATGCCCGCTTCCGCCGCCCAGCCTGGCAACGGCTGGTCCTTTACCTTGGCGAACAGCCGGCCGTCGTCGAAGGTACGGTTGATCAGGACCGCGACGCCTTTGTCCGCGGCTAGCGGCAACAGCTCGCGTGCAGCTTCGGGCGAGTTGACCGAGTAGTTGATCTGGACGAAGTCCAGCGGATGCTTGCGCAGGATATCGGCCACAGCGTCCTGGCCGCTCGCCAGGTAATGGGTGATGCCCACATAGCGGGTCTTGCCCTGCTTTTTAAGCTCCTGGGCGTAGGGGAGCTGCCGCTGCCAGTCGCGCAGATTATGAATCTGCAGCAGGTCGACCTTGTCGGTACGCAGGCTCTTCAGGCTTTCGGCCCACTGGGAAACCGCGGCCTCGCGGCTGTCGGCGGCGATCTTGGTGGCGATGAAGCACTGCCGGTGCCACCCCCCCTCCTCCAGCAACTGCCCGAGTATCGCGTCGGCGCCGCCGTAGTTGGGCGAGGTATCGATGACCTTGCCACCGCCCCGGAAGAACACGGACAGCACTTGCTTGAGCTGCTGGTACTGGTCCGATCCGGCTTCGACCTCGAAACTGCCCGAGGTGCCAGCCCCGATCACCGGCAGCGCTTCACCAGTGGAGGGGATCTTGCGGGTCAGCAGGCCGGAGGGAGAATCGGCGCGCAGTACAGGGCTTGCAGCCAGAAGGCCCAATGCCGCGCTGGCGCGCAGGATGTCGCGGCGTCCAAGAAAATGTGCGTGCATGGGGCAGCTCCCATAATTACCTGGAAATGTTTCAGGCTAGCCGTCCTGCCTTGTGCCGCCGGTCAATTCTGTTTCCAGATGTTAGCCGAGAAGCCCCAGAAGCCTGTCGATCCAGAAACGGTCCTGGCTGCTTGCTACTTGAGGCTAGACTGCTCGAATCATTCGCCAAAGGACTGCCACCGATGACCGCCTCCCCCTTGCTCACCGCCTTTCTGCCCATCGCCTTGGGCATCATCATGCTGGGCCTTGGGCTGTCGCTGACCTTGGCCGATTTCGCACGGGTAGTGAAGTACCCCAAGCCGGTGGTCATCGGCCTGGCGTGCCAGATCCTGCTGCTGCCCTTCATCTGCTTTCTGATCGCCAACGGTTTTGGCCTGGCGCCCGCGCTGGCGGTGGGCCTGATGCTGCTGGCAGCCTCGCCGGGTGGCACGACTGCCAACCTGTTCAGCCATCTGGCCCATGGCGATGTAGCGCTGAACATCACTCTGACGGCCGTCAATTCGCTGATCGCCATACTCACCATGCCGTTGCTGGTCAACCTGTCGCTGGGCTGGTTCATGGAGTCCGATCAGGCCATCCCATTGCAATTCGCCAAGGTCGTGCAGGTATTCGCGATCGTCTTGCTGCCCGTCGCCCTCGGCATGCTGATCCGTCGCTATGCGCCAGGCTTTGCCCTGCGCATGGAGCGGCCGATGAAGCTGGTCGCGGCGCTGTTCCTGGCGTTCACTATCGTCCTGGCGCTGGTCAAGGACTGGGCTACCGTGGTCGAGTACGCACCGCTGGTGGGCGGGGCCGCGCTGTTGTTCAACGTGCTCAGCCTGAGCGTGGGTTACTGGGTGCCGCGCCTGCTGCGCATCCCCAAGCGCCAGGCCATCGCCATCGGCATGGAGATCGGCATTCACAACGGTACCCTGGCCATCGCGCTGGCGCTGAGCCCGAGCCTGTTGAACAACGCGACCATGGCTGTGCCAGCGGCAATCTACAGCCTGATCATGTTTTTCACCGCTGCGGCCTTCGGCTGGTGGGTCAGCCGGGGACACGCGGCTCCGGATCCAGCACGTGAAGGTGAAGCGGCCAACTGATACAGGTCAGCCCCGCCGCCGCGCCTGCAACTGACGTTTGAGCGCGCGCAGCGGCGGCGCATAGAAGAAGCCAAACGAGACACTGTTGCTGCGGCCCTTGATGGCATGGTGCAGCCGATGGGCGCGGTGCAGACGCTTGAGGTAGCCCAGACCAGGCCGCGGTTTGCGGGGCCAGTGGCGGTGAAAGAAGCAGTCGTGCGCCAGGACGTATAGCACGCCATAGCTGGCGACCCCTGCACCGACCCATTGCAGCGGCGCATGGCCCGCCTTGCCGAGCGCAACCAGCGTGGAGGCGATCAGGGCCAGGGCAACGAGATAGAAGTCGTTGGTTTCCAACATGCCCAGCTGGGGTTGATGGTGCGAGCGATGCAGCCACCAGCCCCAACCGTGCATGATGTACTTGTGGGCCAGCGTGCCGACCCCTTCCATGGCCACGAGGGTGCCGACCAGCACGGCAAGATTGAACAGCATGTAGCAAGTCCGGGGGATTTCACAGGGAGGTGCAAGCTTATCACCTGAGCAAGCGGATTTCTTGAAACGGGCGTCATCCAGAGTCGTCCTGTCACATTTTCATGCTTGACCCTGCCATCCCGCGGGGGTAAGTTCCGCGACGCATTTCTGCACGTCACAACAGGAGTCCTGCATTGGACAGTAGCCCCAGTCGATTGCGACAGGTCCACACGGCGAGCTAGTCCGGCAGTCTCCTGCCACTGTCTCGCCGATCACGGTAGACGGTGGTCATTTATCAGCCCCTTGATGGCTGCAGCACCCCTTCTCTCCTTCCGGTCCCTTGCCTTGACAGGCGAATGACCGCGTGGCCCTGCGCATTCCCGGTTTGATCAACCGCGCCGCTCTCCGACGGCGTTCGTCCGGGCCCGAGGCCCGTGGAAGAGGTTTGCTATGGATTGGAACATATTTCTGCTGCGCGTCAGCATCGCCCTCGTGCTTGGTGCCCTGATCGGCGCCGAGCGTCAGCTGCGTCAGCGCCTCACGGGCCTGCGCACCAACGCACTGGTCAGCACGGGTGCCTGCCTGTTCGTGCTCATGACCCAGTCGGTCCCGGGCATGGAGCCCTCCGATGCCTCGCGGATCGCGGCCTATGTCGTCTCTGGCATCGGTTTCCTGGGCGGCGGCGTGATCATGCGCGACGGTTTCAACGTCCGCGGGCTGAACACTGCCGCTACCCTCTGGTGCACTGCGGCGATCGGCATACTCTGCAGCCTCGGCCTCCTGCTGGAAGCCGCGCTGGGCAGCCTGGTGGTGCTCTGCGCCAATATCCTGCTGCGCGACATCGCCCAGCGCCTGGACAATCAGCAAGTCGTTCCGGCCTGCGAAGTGGAGCAACGTTTCGAGGTCCGCATCGTCTGCCGCGCAGAGGACGAGATCCAGGTACGCAGCCTGATGCTGCACAGCCTCAGCGATCCCGGGCTGCGCCTGCAGTCACTGCACAGCGAAGACATGCCCGATCCATCACGCCTTGAGATGCGCGCCGAACTGCTCGGCAATTCGGAGGCTGCCAGCCAGCTGGAGCGGCTGGTCGGCCGCGTCAGCCTGGAAAAAGGCGTGAGCGCCGTACGTTGGCAGTTGCGGCCACTCGCCGTGGATTGAGAGGGCTAGCCGAGCGGCTTTTCGGGGGCCTGGCTGTCTGCATGACTCAGCTCTACCAGGCAGGAACGATCACGCCCCTCCCGCTTGGCCCGGTAGAGGGCGCCATCCGCCGCGGTCATCAGGGCTTCAGGCGTAACGTCGCGCAACGCGGGGCGGACGATGGCAACTCCCGCACTGGCGGAGACGTACCCGGACGGGCTCTTTGCATGCTCGATCTCTGCACGGCGGATCGCCTGCAGTACTTCTTCGACAATGGCAGCCGCCCCGTTGCTGTCGGTCGTCGGCAAGAACAGCGTGAATTCCTCGCCTCCGTATCGCACCGCAAGGTCGCCAGGACGCTTCAGGGTCGCTTGCAACAGCTCGCCCACACGCCGCAGGCATCGGTCACCGGCTGGGTGGCCATAGCTGTCGTTGAAAAGCTTGAAATAGTCCAGGTCCATCATTACCAGCGCTATCGGATAGTCCTGGCGCCGCGCCCGGCGGATCTCCTGGTCAAGCACCCCGTCCAGGCGCCGGCGGTTTCCCAGGCCGGTCAGGCTGTCGGTCATGGCCAGGTCCCTGAGCGTACGGTGCGCCTGGTGCAGGGCCTGCTCGATGGCCATGCGCTGACGTACCTGGCGCAGCACAACGAGGCCGAAACTGGACAGGCCAACCAATAGCAAGAGCAGAATGATGACCGTCTTGATCAGGTCATGTCGCCAGAGCGCGAAGATCGAATCGCGCGACAGTCCGGCCTCTGCTACGAGCGGGTAACTGTCCAGCGCCTTGTAGCCATAGAGCCTAGGGGTATTGTCGATCACCGCCACGGTCTCGGCCATTCCTTCGTTGGCATAGGGCAGATGATTGCGGAAGATTTCGCTGTCGGCCAGGCTGCTTCCCACGACCTCCCGTACGAAGGGGCGCCGCACCAGAATGGTCCCGTCACGCTTGGCCAACACCAGCGCCCCCCGCTCATCGATCTTGAACGCGCCATAGAAGCGCACGAACCAATCCACCTTGATCGTGCCGAGCAAGACACCGGCAAAACTGCCATCGGGATATTCCAGGCGCCTGGAAATTGGGATTACCAGGTCATTGGAGGTCCGGCTCTCCACCACGGACCCAATGTGTACCTGCCGGTCCGTATGGCGTTGGTGATAGATGAAATAGTCACGGTCGGCGTTGTTTGCCTTGGGCGGCGTAGCGGATTCATCGGTCACGATCCAGGCACCGTCAGCCCCAAAGACGAACAGCCCGTGCAATTGCGGCATGATCGCCGCCTGCTGCGCGAGCAAGGCATGCAAACGAGGCCGGTCAAGGTTGGCAAAACCGTCGCCCTCGAGCCGTTCGGCGAGTGCCGCGGTAATCGCGTCGACCTGGCGGATGGCATCTTCGGCGTGCTGGGCCGTGGCCCTCGCCAGATTGGCCACCGAATCCTGGGCAGTGACATAGGCATGCCGGTAATCGCGCCAGATCCGCCAGCCCTCGACCATCACGAATGCCAGCATTACCACCGCCATGAAGCTGACTGTCAGGGCGAACAATGAAGGCCGGCCCTCATCGCGCAGCAGCGACAGCACCGCAGCGTCATCTTTGTGTGGTGTTCCCTTACCTGTCATTGGCATGAATTCGACCTGTCAGCTCCCTGATATCCCCGGCCAGGACACTTGATTACCACAGCTTTACCGGTGCTTGCGCGAGGCCGTCTCGATCCACACAGGCGCGTGGTCGCTGGCATGCGCCTCATTGCGCACCCAGGCATCGACGCCGGCCGCCTTGAGATAGGGTGCACAGGCCGGATTGAGCAGAAGGTGGTCGATGCGCAGCCCGGCGTTGCGCTCCCAATGTTTGCGGAAATAATCCCAGAACGTATAGACCCGCTCCTCGGGGTGCAAGTGGCGGATTGAATCCACCCAGCCCTGGTCCAGCAAATGCTGGTAGCAGGCGCGTGATTCCGGTTGCAGCAGCGCGTCCTTCAGCCAGGATCGTGTGTCATAGATATCGAAGTCAGTGGGGACAACGTTGTAATCACCTGCCATCACCACGGGATGATCGCTGTCGTACAAGCCTTTCGCGTGCTGGACCAGGCATTCGAACCAGCGCAGCTTGTAGTCGAACTTCGGCCCGGGTTGCGGATTGCCGTTGGGCAGGTACAGGCACGCGACATGCAAGCCATGCACCGCCGCTTCCAGGTAGCGGCTCTGGGTATCCTCCTCCATGCCGGGCAAACCGCGCCGAACCTCAAGCGGCTCGCTGTCCCTGGCCAGAATGGCAACGCCATTCCACGACACTTGCCCATGGTAGAGACAGCCATAGCCCGCATCCTCGATCGCCTGGCGGGGGAAATCCTTGTCTGGCGCCTTGAGCTCCTGCAAACAGGCAATATCGGGCTGCTCACGGGAGAGCCAGTCAAGCAGTGCCGGGAGGCGACTGCGAATGCCATTGATATTGAACGTGGCGATCTTCAAGGCTTTCATCGTCGGCGGCCTTCAGGTGTCCGGATCATTGACATGCGCCTGTACTGCCTCCTGCAGCGCATTGACGTGTGCGTCATCGGCCAGGGCCTTGAGTGCAAGCCAATCGTCCCAGTCGATGACGCCATTGTCACGCAGCGCCTCCGCGGTACGTACCAGCTCGTGGTGATAGGCGTCTGGCGACTCGCTGCGATAGCTCACGTCATCGTATTGGGCGTACCAGGCCGTAAGCTCGGGAATACTGCGTTCGATGCTCATGCTTGGGCTCCTTGTTCGGTCCATAAGGGTGTGAGCATTGGCGGGGGGCATCGTTCAACGGGAATGCCGGTGCCACCCCGCTTTGAAAAAAAATCAAACCTTTCGGGCACTCCACCCCTCAACAGTACGCGACACTGACGTCGCGCCTCTCAAAGGAGTACGCCATGAGTAATCTGTTCCTCAAGCAACTGGGCCTTTCGTTCGTGCTGGGTGTCGGATCTCTTCAAGCGATGGCCGCCACGTCCGATGACTTCGTGGATGCCGCTACCGAAGCCGGTATCGCCGAAGTGGTGACCGGCAACTTGGCACAGGAAAAGAGCAAGGACGCCGAGATCAAGAAGTTCGCTCAGCAGATGGTGACCGACCACACGGCAGCCAATCAGCAACTGGGTTCGCTGGCCAAGAAGAACGACATTACTGTGCCGGACGAAGCTGCGCTGACCGACAAGGTCAAGAAAGTGATCCTGGAATGGCGTGAAGAGTCGTTCGACAAGTCGTACATCAACAACCAGGTCGACGCTCACGAAAAAGCGGTCGAGCTGTACAAGAAGGAAGCCAACTCCTCCGACAAGGCTGAGCTGAAAGCCTTCGCCGCTGAGAAGCTGCCGAAGCTCGAGGAACACCTGCAACATGCCAAGCAGCTGCAGGCCAAGCACGGCAAGTGATCACCGTTGTTGAAAAGCGAGGCCCATATGAGTAACGACGATCTGCGCAAAGAAGTCCTGACCCGCCTGTTGCACGCCCACCCCCAAGGGCTCGGCAAGGAAGTGCTCGACAACTATCGCGGGGAGAAAGCCGTAGCGGGCATGCTGCAAACCCTGCAAGAGCAGGGCCTGATCCATGACGGCAGTGTCAGCGTGGATGCCGACCATGCGATCAGCATCACCTACCCGATCAAGCTGTCATCCTCAGGCGCCGACGAGGCGAAGAAACTCGAGGGCTGAACCAGCCCTCCCGTAACGACAAGGCCCCGCATATGCGGGGCCTTGTCGTTCATGCCTGGGGTTGGAATCAGGCGTCGTCATCCCTGGGTGGCTTTGCAGGACCTTGAGGGTCCACCTGAGGGTCTTCCAGGTCAGGCGAATCCGGGTCGAAGCCCAGGTCGTCTTTCTGGGTGGCATGATCGGAAGAATGCGGGCCCTCGTCCTTGCGATCTCCAGCGTCCGGGTGTTGATTGTGCATGTTGCCTCCTCTGCCGATGGATCGCCCACGGGTGCGGGGCGATTTGCCTGTGCTGCATTAAAGAAGAAAGCAGCGGGCCGGCAGAGTTTGATTTATTTGTCAGGTGCGGGTTCGGATGGTTGCTCCTGGCACTCGCACAACGCTGCAGCCACCGTATCCAGTTCGGCCTGCAGCTGCTCCAGCTGCCGTTGATACCCTTCCCCTTGCCTGCGCTGGGCATCCTGTTGCGCGCGTGACTCACCAAGCTGGCGCAACAGCTCGTCACGGGCGCCCTGCAGCTGCGCCATCGAGGTGGTAAGGGCCTGGATCTGCTCGTCGCGCTGCTCCAGGTAGGCCTGGCGTTGCCGAATCTCGCGGTCGCGCTGCTGCGCCTCGACCACCAGTCGCTCGTTGTCCCGGTGCAGGCGGGTGAGTTCGTCCTGTTTGACGATCAATCCCTGCTGCAACTGGCGCAGTTCGACTTGAAGCTGCTGTACCTGACCCTCGTGGCGGCGCTGTTCCTGCTCCCGCTGTTCGCGACTGGCCGTGCGGTAGTGCTCAAGAGCATCGCGTGCATGCTGGTGCTTGTCCTCCAGGGAACGCACCTGCTCTTCCTTGTCCGCCAGGCGCACATGCAGTTCGCCCTGGGCCTGGGTGAGGCTGGCGTTACGCAGTTGCTCGGCCTGCAGCGAGGCGCGGGTACTTTCCAGCTCGTCGGCTTGTGCAGCCAGGCTTTGCGCCTGCGCCTGATGCTGCTGATGCGCGGCCTCGAGCGCCTGCTGGGCGATCTGCAGCTGCGCCTGCAACTGCTCGCGCTGCCGGTCAAGCTCGGCCTGCGCCGCATCGATCCGCGCCTGCCCTTCTTCCTCAAGCTGGCCCGCCAGCTGCTCCACCAGACTGTGCAACTGGTCACTGATGCTGAGTGTTGCTGCTGGCGTTGCCTGGCTCTCCAGCTCTTTCAGATACCGGTGGATGGTGGTTTTCGAGCCCGTGTTTCCCAGCTCGATACGTATGGCATCGATGCTCGGGTGCTCCCCGCGGGCCAACAGCGCCTGCCGCGCCTGCTGTACCACTACCTTGTTGATCCCGCCCCGAGCCATGCGTGTTGCTCCTACGATTTTGTACTGTGGTACGTACTATGTAATTACGTACTGATTTTCTATGGTTTATGAAAGTCAATCAAGCACTTCATAACATTAAATAATCACGGCTTATCGCATGTCAGCTGGGTATTCGGGGGTAAAATGCTCTTAGGACGGTACACATGGCTGATGAAAGCCACCGACATCTCGAAACGAGGAATGACGGTGGTAGAGAAGCTTGGGAGGGGGCAGATCGGTATCTGGAGGGGAGCGTTCGCGAGAACACCTCGTCAAGCTGCGCGGCCGCCCCTCCCACTTTGAAGTGACACGGGGCGGTAAGGAGACAGGCAGAACATCGGGCGTGAGTACACGACTCCATCGTTCAGCAATCTTTGCCCGGTGGGGGCCTATTCGAATTGGATTGAGGTCGCCAGCATAACGCGCGGTGGGTCCCGCAAGCCTGGCGCTTCCTCGCTCGACGCTAGTTCAGTGGCTGGGCCAAACCGGCGTGCAACTGCAACCGCTAGTCGGCAAACTGATCTGTGACGACTTCACTGGCCACAAGGCCAGCTTCGAGCAGGGCATCACCGAAGCTGGCTGCATGGATCATGCCCGCCGTCGTTGCACGCCGTCCACACGAAGTTCACTCCGAATGCCTTATACTCAACGGGCTTAAAAAATTCATCGTTTGTTTATAGGGAGTATGCAGTATTGAGCCGTATCAGAGCTGACGATTACGACGATAAAAAGCAGTTGATCCTACAGAAAGCCGCTGCACTTTTTGCTACCAAAGGATTTGGCAACGCAACCATGATCGACGTGGCACAAGCCTGTGGTGCATCCAAGTCCCGGATTTATCACTACTTTTCGAGCAAGGAGGACGTCCTTTTTGACATTATCATCGAACATGTCAAACGCCTGGATGATGAGCTGCGTTCCATTGCCAGTCGCCCAGCGCCTGCAGCTGAACGCTTCTCCCTGTTTGTCCACGCGTTTATCAAATGCAGTGCTGACTCTCGAAACGAGCACCTTGTGCTCGTAAACGATATCAAATTTCTTCCTGAGGAAAAGCGCAAACAAGTCCTCAAACTGGAAACCCATTTGGTGTCTCTGCTGATCTCCCTGCTTCAGGAAATCAACCCCGGTCTGATGGCACCAGTCAAAGTACGTACCCCCTATGCCATGCTGCTGTTCGGGATGGTGATATGGACCTTCACTTGGTACGAGAAGAGCGGAGCGGTATCACCTGAAGAGCTGGCAGCACGGATATCCCAGCTGTTCCTCTCGGGCTTTCAGGGCAGTGAATTCCCTGCCTGATCGCCACCATTTCAACCCGTAAAGCCGCGTAACAAAAGCTAAAATTTTTCCAATTGACAGACCGTCTAGACGGTTTATTATTAGCCTCAGCCCGCACACTCGTGCCCGCTGTGAATTAGAAAGCGCGTGCACCTAAAAAAAACAACAAAGGTAACCGTATGCATTTCCAGATGACTCAAGCACTCCATCGGCTAAAACAGCAAAAAACCAACGAGGAGGCGTACCACTATCGAGGTCGGCGCCGCACTTGGGCTGAGTTTGCCGACCGTTCGGCTCGCTTGGCCGCGGCACTTCAGGCACAGGGGATGAAGCCGGGAGATCGTGTCGGCATGTTAGCCCTGAACTCCGACCGTTATCTTGAGTACATGATGGGCGTCTGGTGGGGAGGCGGTGCACTCAACCCCGTCAATACCCGCTGGAGTGCGGCTGAGATCGCCTATTCCCTGGATGACTGCGACACCCGTATTCTATTGGTCGATGAGCATTTCGCACCGCTGGTCGACGAGTTGCGTGATCGCTCCAAGTCGCTGAAAACGATCATCTTCGCGGGTGATGGAGTTGTCACTGAAGGACTCCCGGACTACGAGCAGTTGCTCACTCTGCACCAGCCTGCCGAGGATGTCGAACGCAAGGACGATGACCTCGCTGGAGTTTTCTACACCGGCGGCACGACTGGCTTCCCCAAAGGCGTCATGCTGAGCCACACCAATCTGCTCAGTAACGCCCTTGCTTACCTGCTGGAGCTTGACTATCGGGAAGATGACGTGATTTTGGCCGCCGCGCCGATCTTCCACCAAGCGGGCATGTGCATACTGATCCGCGCCTTTGTCCGCGGCTGCCGTAGCAGCATCATCAATGGATTCGATACGCTTTCCGCTCTGGAAGCCATCCAGCAGGAGAAGGTCACCTTCACGCTGCTCGTACCTACCATGATCCAGCGCTTGGTGGATCATCCCACGGTTGCCGAATATGACCTGAGCAGCCTGCGCCGAATTCTCTATGGTGCATCGCCTATCAGTGATGGCCTGCTCGAACGCGCCTTCAAGGCGTTGCCTAAGGTCGAATTCCTGCAAGGTTATGGTATGACCGAGACCGGCGGCCCCTACACCGTGCTTCCCGCCTTCTGCCATACCCCTGAAGGCCGTAACCCTGATCGGTTACGCTCTGCCGGCAAGCCTATCTGGGGCATGGAAGTTCGCATTATCGACACTGACGGCAATGTTCTCCCCAAGGGCGAGATAGGAGAAGTCATTTGCCGAGGCCCCGGAGGTATGCTCGGCTATTGGAACCGTCCGGAAGAAACGGCCACTACGATCAAAAATGGCTGGATACATTCGGGCGACGCCGGCTACCTGGATGAAGAGGGCTATTTGTTCCTGGTCGACCGCGTCAAGGACATGATCGTATCCGGTGGTGAAAACGTTTACTCGTGCGAGGTGGAAAATGCCATTGGCCGGCATCCGGCCGTTGCCTCCTCCGCCGTGATCGGCATTCCCAGTGAGCGCTGGGGGGAGGCTGTGCATGCAGTAATTGTCCTGTGTCCCGGGCAACAACTGACAGCCGAACAGCTCCGCGCGCATTGCAAGAGCCTGATCGCAGGCTACAAGTGCCCGGTCAGTGTCGAGTTCCGCGACAGCCTTCCGGTCACCGGGGCCGGCAAGATCCAGAAGAACGAATTGCGCGAACCGTACTGGAAAAATCTCAGCCGTCGCGTCGGCTGATCCATCCGCCATAGCTTGCGGAGCCTGCACGGCTAGCTTCGCAGCCGGGAGCAAACCATGACTCAAGAGAATACCAGTGCGGGGGTCGTTATCGTGGGTGCCGGCCAAGCCGGCGGCGACGCAGCGACGTCCCTACGCCAACAAGGCTATCAGGGCTCCATCACTCTGATCGGCGAAGAGCCGCTGCTGCCTTATCGTCGCCCGCCACTCTCCAAAGCCTTTCTGTTAGGAGAAATGAGCGAGGAAGAACTCCAGATCAAGCCTGCGCAAACCTATCAACAGTTCGGTATCCGCTACCTGATCGACACTCGCGTCGAAGCGATCGAACGCGAAGATAAAACCGTGCAGTTGGCCGACGGTTCGACCCTGCCCTACGAACACTTGGTACTGGCAACCGGCGGCCAGGCACGTCGCCTTGGCATCCCTGGTGGCCAGCACGATAATGTCCACTACATCCGCAGTGTTGCGGACATCCTACGCCTCAGACAAGACATGCAACCAGGCCGCCGGCTGATTATTATCGGCGGTGGTTATGTCGGTCTGGAGGTTGCGGCTGTGGCCTGCAAGATTGGGCTTCAGGTCAGCGTGGTCGAGGCCATGTCGAGAGTACTGGCCCGGGTTACCGCGCCGGAGCTGTCCGCATTCTACGAACAGGCCCATCGCCGCCGAGGCGTGGAGATCCTGACCGGCTGTGGCGTACAGGCATTTCTTGGCGAAGGACAGGTCGAGCAGGTCGAACTCAGCGACGGGCGTCGGCTGGACGCGGACCTTGTGATTGTCGGCATTGGCCTGATCCCCGCAGTGGAACTGGCCCAACGCTGCGGAATCGAGATCGCTGAAAGTGCCATTGTCGTCGATACACATATGCAAACCACCGACCCGAGCATCTTTGCCATTGGCGACTGCACCTACCACGAAAATCTTTTCTACGAAGGCCGACGCATGCGCCTGGAGTCCGTGCCCAATGCCTCCGAACAAGCACGAGTCGCCGCGGCCAATATCTGCGGCAAAAACAGTGTCTACAACTCGCTGCCTTGGTTCTGGTCCGATCAATTCGACCTGAAGCTGCAGATGGTCGGTTTGTCGCAAGGCTACGACCGGCTGGTGATACGAGGCAGCCTGGACGATGAATCGTTTATCGCCTTCTACCTGGCCAATGGCATCGTGATCTCGGCAGACGCGGTAAACCGCCCACAAGACTTCCTGTTCGCCAAGAAGCTGGTTACCCAGCGTAGCCCTGTCAGCGTCGAACAACTGAGCGACTGCACTATTGCACTCAAATCCCTGCTCACCCAATCGCCCGTAACTGTGTGAGTGACTTCGGCACAGCGTCTGCTGTGCTTTTCTAACAAGGATCTCCCATGACCAACGCGCGATCCGCACTGTTCGTCCCGGGTGATCGCCTTGAGCCTTTTGCCAAAGCCCTCAACTGTGAGGCCGGATGATTGATGCGCCAGTGCTTGCCAGGGCGCAGAAACTTATCGCCCTGGCAGGGCACGATACGGCTTAACGCTTTGCGCGTTTGTCCCGGAATGGCTTGAGAGCCCGCTGCACGGCGGGCTCGGCCGCCGCGCGTACTAGCGCATCCGTTTCCGCTTCCAGTTGATCGGACAACGACTTATCCCAGCTTTGCCGCAGCAGTCGGCGAGCTTCGGCGAAGCCGGTCGCAGCACCTCTAGTCATGCGTTCGGCACACGCCATGGCCTCGGCATGCAAATGATCCCCCGGCACCACACGATTGACCAGCCCCCACTCCTTGGCTTCCTCGGCGCTGAGGACCCGATTCTCGAAGTACAACTCGGCGGCGCGGCGGGCCCCTACCAGACGCGGCAGGTACCAGGAATTGCCGCCGTCCGGGGACAAACCCAATGCCGAAAAACCCAGAGCAAAGCGGCTATCCACAGCAGCCAGGACCAGATCCGCACAATACATGAGGCCCAACCCACCACCGGCGCTCGATCCATGCACTGCGGCAATAACCGGAACCGGCAAACGATTGAAGATGCGTAGCGCCTCATGGTAAGGAGTGGTCATGTCACCCAGCATGCCAGGCAGCTCCTCAGCAGCAACGTCCGAGAGAAAATTGATGTCGCCACCGACCGTGAACGAGCGGCCGTTGCCTTTCAGTACCACCACCCGCAGCGAGCTGTCGGCGGCACACCGCCGCGCGACGGCCAATAAATCATGAGCCATCTGCAGATCGATGCCATTGTTGGCGGCAGGGCGATCCAGCTGGATCAGGGCAATTCCGTTTTCCACCTGCATCTTAACAGTGGGCTTCGGGGTCAATGCTACCTGCCAGGCCGCACTGTCGGTGATCTGCTCCAGTTCGATCAGTTGCCCATCCTGAAAACGCAACAAATGAATGAATCGCGCATCCAGTAGCGCGCCAGATTGGATGCCTTTACCGGTGTAAAAACCTTCCACCTGTAACCTGTCTTCGGAAAGCGACCATGTCTTGCTTACTTGCGCTTTAGCTTGGTAATGCTTGGCCAGTCCACCCCAGAAATGCCTGCGCATTTGCTCAGGACCCTCGTAGACTCCGCCAAGGTTCAACGGCAATCCCCGGGTGGTGGTGCCGATGAACTGCGGATGCAGCAACTCATCAAGCACAGCCCGCTCGCTGTTGGCCAGGGCCCGATAAAAACGCTGGGCCAGCTCCAGTTTTTCCTGGGTCGATGTAGAGTCGTTCATGGCATCAGAACCTTTTCGCAACTTCTTCGAGCATCACTTCGGTGGCGCCCCCGCCGATCGTGAGGATGCGGGCATCGCGCACCATGCGCTCGATCGGCGTGCCGACCATATAGCCCGTACCGCCGTGCAACTGCAAACAACCATGCACCACTTCCTGCAAGGTTTCGGCAGCAAAAGCCTTGAGCATGGAAACTTCCGCAACCGTGTCACGACCTTCCTCAATCATTTGGGCGCAGCTGTAGGTCAGTGCGCGCGACGCCACCGCCTTCGAGCACAGCCAGCCCAGACGCTGACGAACAGCCTGTTGATCCCACAGGGTCTTGCCAAACGCACGACGACTCTTGACGTAATCGATAGTCAGCTCCAGGGCCTTGGCGCATTGGCCGGCACACATCGCACCGACCACCAGGCGCTCGTTCTGGAAGGTGCTCATGATGTAGTAGAACCCCTGCCCCTCTTCGCCCAGCAACTGCTCTGCGGGCACCCGGACATCATCGAAGTAAAGCTCTGCTGTATCCGAGGAGCGCCAGCCATGCTTTTCAAACTCACGAGCAACGGTCAACCCTGGCGTGCCCTTCTCCACGATGAACAGCGAGATGCCACGGCTGGCTTTCACATCTGGATTGGTACGCGCTGCGACGATATAGATGTCGCCATAAACGCCATTGGTGATGAAGGTCTTGCAGCCATTGATGACCCAATGATCGCCGTCACGCACTGCACGAGTCTTGATCCCGGCCACATCGGAGCCTGCATGGGGTTCTGTGACACAAATCGCACCGATTTTCTCACCTGCGGCCGCAGCAGGCAGATAGCGTTGCTTCTGCTCATGGGTACCGCGATGCACGATATGCGCCAACGACATATCCGTATGCACATTCACGGAGGAGGCGAAGCCGCCGAAACTACTGCGAGAGAGCTCTTCGGCCATCACCACTGACGCAAGGGGTCCCAGTTCGCTGCCATCGTACTCAACCGGAAAGCGTACACCGAGCAGCCCCAGTTCGCCAAGTTGACGAAATACACTGCGGGGAACACAACCGTCGCGCTCCCATTGCTCGCCATTAGGCTCAACTACCTCTGTCACGAAACGACGCGCCTGATCGCGAAGCATGCGCAACTCCTCGCTGACGATTCCCGGCTCTTTGAATTCAAAAGTGCTCATTAGCAATCCTCGCAGTAAAACAGGACACAATATAAGACCGCCCGGACGGTCTTTATATTGATTAAAAAAAGCTGATTAACGCACCCCGCTGCCAGCCATCTCTTCGGCGGTGAAATAACCGGTCGGCTGGCCATCGCGATACATCACTTTGGACGAGGCGCCGCTGAGCAGGAAATACATGCTCCAAGTAGAAGAGTTCAGATCATGGTACATCGAGGACCATCCGGAGAACGGCGTCTTCTGGTCGTAGGCCTGCACGTTCAGCATCAGCGGCACGCGCCACAGTTGTCCCCGGTTGTCATAGGACTCTGCTGCCGCAACCGACCAGCTATCCTCGTCGACATAGTAACGGCGCTTGCTGTAGATGTGGCGCTGGCCCGGTCTGAGCGTTGCCTCCACAACCCATACCCGGTGCAGTTCCCAGCGCACCGCATCCGGATTTGCATGGTTTGGGGTCAGCATCTCTGCTTTCGGGGTCCAGAAAATCGCGCGGTAGTTGTTGTATGGAACCAACATTTCGCGCTTGCCGACGAGCTTCCAGTCAAAACGATCGAGCCCACCCAATTGGTTATCGTCATAGGTAGTCATACCTGAAGAGGTCGGGTTAGGTGTGTCGTGCCCGACATCGGGCGCAAGACGCACGCGACGCTGCCCCGGCAGGTAAGACCATGCCTTGCGACCTATCTCCTGATCATTTGCCGGGTCTTTCAGCAGCAACATTTCGCCTGCACGTCGAGTCGGCATCTTGTAGTCGACGCGAAACATAAAGGTGAATTGTTCTTTGTCGAACAGGTCACGTGCATCCGGATCCCAGAAGACGTTGTGGAAGTCCTGGTCCAGTGCCGACGACAGCACCGCGCGGCCGTTGGAGCCTACGTTGTATGTCTCTGAATCAACGACGGAAAGGTATTTACCAAGCGAGCGCGTCTTGTGGTTCCACATGACCTCCATGCCGTTCTGCGGGATCGGAAACAGTACGCAATTGAATCCACCGGTAAAGCCAGAACCCTGCACATCGGTAAGTTTGGCATTGACTGCACAACCCTTGGTAGCGGCAAGAGCGGCCTCGGGATAAGCGGCTGTGCGATGGGTCGGGTAGACGTTCACGCGGAAGGTCGGATACTTTTTCAACAGGGCCTTGGTGCCTTCGGTCAGACTTTGCTCATGTTCGCCCATATTCTGCGCGGAGATGCTATACAGCGGTTTTTCGTTCGAAAAAGGATCCACATATTTTCCCGAACCCGGTACATAGCCGGCAGGAGCGGTATTAAGACCGCCGGTATAGGCCGGGATACGACCATCGGCGCTGGCACCAGCCTGAGCGCCAAACAGCGTCAGCGAAGTGCCGAGTTGCTTCGCTTCTTCCTCGGATACCGCCGCTACAGCAGTATTCATCAGCGCCATGACGAACCCGGAAACTATTATTCGCTTCATGTTGGTACTCCTAATAATCAGAAGGTTGTCTTGAAGGTGAGGCTGACGTTGCCTCGATCTTGCAGCAGGGCATTCGAACCGTTGAATACGCGCGCTCCTGCACTATTGAGCGAGCTACGTCCGAAGTAATCGGTGTAACGCAAGTCCACCCGGTACCGACTTTGTACATCGACACCCACACCTATCGCGTAGCTACCAGCATCCTCGTTACCCCCGGAAGTCACCGCCGAGTTGCCATGCAAGCCATAAGAAACGCTGAGCGGCACGAACAGGTCGACGCCGTTCATGACCTGGTAGTAAGTCGGGGTCAAACTCAGAGCAAGGCCAACATAATCGCGATCGACTTTGTCAATGCCGCCCTGGTAGCCACTGCGACCCTTGTACCGAGACTCGTTCTTGGTGACCTTGTCGACCCGGCTCCACGTCAACTCGGTCGACCAGTTGAGGGCATCCCAAAGAGCAGTTCCGGGCATCAAACCGATAACGTTCACCAATCCATGCCAGGTATTGCCTCGGGCACCCGGAACGTCGCCATGGCGTAGCGGGACGGACAATGCCGCCACTTCACTGACCAGCGGCATGTTTTTCCGGTACGACAACTCTGCCCCAATACTCAAGCCATGAATCTGCTGGGTCAGGCTGACGCCGTACAGATCGATGTTGTCGCCGTAGGCCAAGTGATACTGGCCGTCTACCGGCGTCAGAAATACCTGTGGCAGCTTGTCCGAGAAGTTGCGGTAGTAGAATCCAATGGTGCCGGTTCCCATCCAGCTCGGTGACCAGCGCGCCGCCGCTCCCCACTCGCCACGGTCGTCAGGTTCGACATCGTGGCCGCGTATGAAGCGATTGCTACCGGAGATCAGCGACTCCCCACCGTCCAGCAGCACGTCACTGGTGCCCAGGTAGGTTCCGGCCTCTGGAATACGGAAGGGTTCCCACTCCAGAAAATACTGCAACGCTATGGATAGTTCTGAATTGGGACGTAGTTGCATCGATATCTGATTCAGCGGGCGAAACAGTTCCTTGGCTTCTGTACCGGGAATGGCCGCAGCCTTGGCCAAGTCCAGACCGCTCTGGGCATAGGTGATGCCGTGCAGCACGCCATTCGACAGCAAGCTCTCGCCCCAATAGACCACATGGCGCCCGCCGCGCACATCCGTGGTCACACTGCCCAGCTCCAATCGGGTAAAAGCGAAGGCGTCGAGAATCTCTCCGGAAGGTCCGCGATAGTAGCGTTTTACACTGTTCGCCAAGCCAAACCCGCGACCACCGTTACTGGTTACATGATTGCTGCTCGCGAGGTTGTCATGGTCCAGAGAGCCATCATAGGCACGGTCGTACCAGGCAGCCGCACTCACTCGCACTCCATGATTGCGCTTGTAGACAAGATCCGCCTCGGACAACATGTCTACACGGGCTGAGACCATGCCCTTGTCGAAGTTGCGGTCGCCGTCATCGGCATTCACCTGCTGCAGAATGTCCTTGTCTTGACTCTCCACGCGGTTCACATAGTTCACACGCAGGGTGTTATCCCAGCGCAACTTCCAGTCGGGATTGCCGGTATCGATGGTAAACGCGTGCGCCGAACCAGATAGGCCGAGCCCCAAGGCAATGGCCATTGTCAGTCCGGATGATCTTGGTCGAAAATACACACACCCAAAGCCCAGTTGTTTCGTCACAGTAAGCCCCCTGCTATTGTTTTTGTTGTTGTGACACATCGCGCAGGGCCACGGTGTACGCCGCAGCCCATCAGAGAATCGCTCTAGAGGATCAGGGTGTAATGGTATTGGTGACGACGGCCCGCTCGGTGCACGCGCTTTTGCTCCGCGTGCGATCGCCCATCAGGAAGTGCGATAGCGCAGGGATCAGAATCAACGCGCCAACCATGTTCCAGACGAACATGAACGCCAGCAGGATCCCCATGTCGGCCTGGAACTTGATTGGCGACCAGGCCCAGGTAATGACACTCACCGCCAGCGTGACACCAACGACAGCAACAACCTTTCCAGTGAAGGTCAATGCCCGGTGGTAGGCCTGAGCCAAGTTTGCTCCGGCACGCTGTTCTGCAAGCTGGATGCTCATCAGGTACAGCGCGTAGTCCACGCCAATCCCTACCCCCAGTGCAATGACTGGCAGGGTCGCGACCTTGACGCCGATACCCAGGAAGACCATCAGGGCCTCGCACAGAAATGACGTCAGCGCCAGTGGCAGAACCGCGATGACTACCGCCCGCCAACTGCGGAAGGTGATAAAACACAGCGCCGCAACCGCCAGGTACACATAGATCTGCATTTCGATCCAGGCTTTGCGCACCACCTGATTAGTTGCAGCCTCGATACCGGCATTGCCTGCAGCCAGGAGGAACTGGTAATCCTCATTGTTGTGACGTGCGGCGAAGTCTTCGACCACGGCCGCAACTTGATTCAGGGTGTCCGCACGGTGGTCAGTCAGATAGGCGATGACCGGCATCACCGAACATTCAACGTTGAACAGATCCTGGTTGTTGACGCTGGCAGCCTGAGCGCCGTAGTTGATCACATCCTGGTTACGGCTCAGGGTCAGCCATTTGGGGTTGCCCTCGTAGCTCCCCGAGGTGATTTGGCGCACCGCCCCCACCAGCGACTGAGTGGTCTGCACACCTGGCAACTGCTCAAGCTCCCAGGCCAAGCGGTCGACGGCATCCAGTACGTCATAGCGCATGCAACTGTCAGAAGGCGTTTTGACAATCACCGCAAACTGATCACTGGACAGCGTGTAATTGTCCACGACATACGCGTTATCCAGGTTGTAGCGCGAATCCGGACGCAGTTCCGGAGCACCGGCATCGAGATCGCCGATCTTTAGCTGGAAGCTGGCCATGAGGCCTGCGACGCCCAGTAACAATCCAACCACCAGGGCTGAGATGGCCCAGCGACGCTGGGTAAAAACCTTCAACCGCAGCAGTACACCAATCAGACTCGCTGGGGCAGGCTCACTTTCCTGTTCAAGCAGGCTGCGCTGGGCAGCCGAAGCACTGACGCCCGTGTAAGACAGCAGGACCGGCAACAAAATCAGGTTGGTGAAGATCAGTACACCCACACCAATGCTCGCGGCGACAGCAAGATCGCGAATCACGGGAATGTCGAACAACATCAATACGGCGAAACCCACTACGTCCGCCAGCAGTGCAGTCAGCCCCGCGAGGAACAGCCGACGGAACGTCAGACGCGCGGCTACCAGGCGATGCACGCCACGAGCAATGTCCTGCATGATGCCGTTCATCTTCTGGGCACCGTGGGAGACACCAATGGCGAACACCAGAAACGGCACCAGAATCGAGAACGGATCCAGCTTGTAGCCCAGCAGGGCTACCAGGCCCAGTTGCCACAACACCGCTATCAGCGAACAGACCACCACCAACAGAGTACTAATCATGCAGCGGGTGTAGGTATAGATGATCAGGCTGACGATAAGTGTGGCAACGGCAAAGAACATCATCACTTGAGACAGACCGGCAACCAACTCGCCGATGATCTGGGCAAAACCTACGATGTGAATGTTGACCTTGCCATCCGCTTCATAGCGTGAGCGAATCTCGGCGATCCGTTTGGACAACACGGCATAATCCAGTGCTTCGCCGGTGGTGGGATCCTTATCCATCAACGGCACGAAGATCATGCTCGAGCGATAATCGCTGGCGACCAGCTCACCGAGAATTCCGGCGCGGCCAATGTTGCGCTGCAGCTTCTGCAGTTCGGCCTCCGACCCATCGTAGCCGCTCGGCATCACCGGACCACCACGAAAACCCTCCTCCGTTACCTCGGTCCAGCGCACTGCGGGCGTCCAAAGCGACTTGATCCAGGCGCGATCCACACCGGGAACCATGAACAGGTCATCGTTTATCTGACGCAGACGTTCCAGGTACTCCGGTTCAAAAATTTCACCATCTGGGTTGGCCACCACTACCCGCAATGCACCGCCCAGACCGCTCAATTCACTGCTGTTTTCGAGGTAATTGAGAACATAGGGGTGGTTTTGCGGCAGCATTTTTTCGTAGCTGGCGCTAAGGGTCAGATGCGTAGACACCACATACGCCGTAAATAGCGTGATGATCGCGCACAACAACAGCACGACCAGACGATTGTTGAAAATGATCCGCTCGACACGACCGCCCGAAACCGGATCAAAAGCATCGCCGGCCCCTCCTCCGGGAATTCTCGCCTGTACGCTCATGGCTGCACTCCGAGCTTGTTGGTTACTAGCTTCACACCATGAATGCCAGCCACCACCAAACCTGTATCGGCGGATGGTACGACGGCAAAGAAGGGGTAACGGTGCTGGATGTCCTGGTGCTCAAAGTGGCCACCTCCATCGTTGGATCGGAAGACCTCGCCTCCAAGGCTGACCATGACCAGATCGCTTGCCCCAGCGACGCTGGCTGAGGTAATGGCCACGGAGCTGTCCAGCTTGCTTTGTTGCCAAGTGATGCCGTCGTCGCGGCTGACCCACGCGTTTCCCAACAAGCCGTACACCAGCAGGCTGTCGGCACTACCAAGCGCGCCGAACCAGGAGCCTTGATAAGGGCTCTTTACTGACTCGAAGGTTTCACTGCCAGCTGCCTGACGCAGAATCAACCCTTGCTCCCCGACGATAAACAGGCTGCCGAACGCTTCTTGAATACCGTAGAGATGCAGGCGACGAGGGTTGTCGATTTTGTCGGAAATGACTTGCCAGCTTTTGCCAGCGTCCCGAGTTCGCAACACCAGGTTGCTCGCGCCGATGACGATGCCGTTGTTCGCATCTCGGAAATGCAGGCCCAGCAGCGATTGATCCACCCCCTGCGCGGCAGCGTGCTCCAAATCGAGCACCGCACGCTCGTGCTGTGCGGGATCAAGAGTCGCCGCCAGAGCGCTCAACAACTCGGCGATCCTGTGTCCATCCAGTTGCAATTGCCAGGATTCGCCGCCGTCTTGGCTATGCAGAACCACACCGTCATGCCCCACGGCCCAGCCATGACGACCATCGACGAACTGTACGGCCGTCAGATCGGAGCTGACCGGAACCTGGGCCTGGTGCCAATTGCGGCTACCGTCACCCGACCAGAGGATATGTCCGCGCTCACCTGCTGCGATCAGGCGAGCATCCGCCAGCGCCAGCGCATTCAACGTACTCTCGGCTGCCTTTTCGGATATGCGGGAGGGCAGTTCAAGACGGTCGGTAAGGGGTTGTGCCTGTATCGCCAGGCTACTCGCCAGCAGGCTGAACCCCAGCATCGAACTGCAAAGCAACAGCCGCAGGCTCGCTGTCTTCCGGGAATCCGGCAGCGCACGCAAGCTGGCTGGGACGACAAAACGTCTCTTCATGGTTTCCTCCGCCCTGAGTTCAGGCGTTTTATTTTTGTTCCCGCATCCGAAACTCAATGCGGACTACATGCCGCCCCTGGCTGTGCAAACACGACTGCCGACGTAGAAAGCAATCTCACACTACATAAGACCGTCTGGACGGTCAATAAATTACTGGGAATCTATTTTTGTATTCGGACAGCCAGCTCATCTCTGCCGAAATCGACCTAGCCGCGCGTGTGACGCTTGACGATTAGCCCTTCCTCACTCAGAGCGTGACAACCACCCACCGCAAAATCAGGCAACTTTTTGGAGGGATCGAAAGGGCCGTCAGCCCCCAACTGGTTCCACAACGTCTGATAGGTCGCGCTGGCGGCAAGCCCTATCAGCTCCGTCGCATGAGTGCAGCCGCTGGTCCTCCGGAATAGCTTCCTGGCCGCCTGAACGAAGCCAGGGCCGATATGCATCCCGACCAGCTGCTGATAACCACTCACGATGCTTGGGCACGCCCGATAGGGGGAGTAGGAGAAACGCACGTCGACCTCATGTATCACCAACAAACGATCCACGGCCCACCTCAAGATAATTTCATGAATGGGCTCATTGGCCGGTATCAAGTGACGCTCAAGCAGGGCCACATCATGGGGCTTGATGTCGATCAGGGTTGCTTCGATGTCCCACAGACCATCGCTGCGCTCAAAACCCTGGCAAATCACCTGTCGGGTATGGACGCGTTTACGTTCCCCGGAGCCGCGCTCAGTCGACATGAACGGCTCCGCGCCCTACCAGCATGTCTATGCCGTCCTGCTCTAGGCCCAAGCTCCGCAGAATTGCCAGGCTATCCTCACCCACCCTGGGAGCCAGGTTGCGGATCTGCCCGGGTGTCCGGCTGAAGCGTGGCGAGGGAGCCGGCTGCATCAAACCTGCGACCTCAACAAAAGTGCCCCGTGCGACGTTGTGAGGATGGTGCGGTGCCTCATGCATGTCGAGCACCGGGGCAAAGCATGCGTCGCTGTTTTCCAACAGCTCGCACCAGTGCTGCCTCGTCTGCGAGCGGAAGGCCCCAGCCATCCGCGCTCGCAGTTCGGGCCACTGCTTGCGGTCCCATTGCTGCTGGAAGACCGGTTCATCAATCGCCAGTTGTTCAAGTAACAAGCGATAGAACTGCGGCTCGATCGCACCAACGGCAACATAACCACCATCGGCACAGGTGTAGGTCGCATAGAAGGGGGCAGAACCATCGAGGAAGTTTTCACCGCGAGCGGCGCTCCAACTCTTTTCTGCCAACAAGCCATAGAGCATCGACATCAGCGTGGCCGAACCATCGCTCATTGCCGCGTCCACCACCTGGCCCTGACCGGAGCGCCGAACATCCAGCAGCGCACAGACAATGCCGAAGGCGAGCATCAGACCACCCCCACCGTAGTCGCCGACCAGGTTCAGTGGCGGCATCGGGGGCTGCTCGGGGATGCCCATACCGTACAAAGCTCCGGAGAGCGCGATGTAGTTGAGGTCGTGACCGGCCGACTGCGCCAGTGGACCATCCTGCCCCCAACCGGTCATCCGCCCATAGACCAACGCCGGATTGCGAGCCAGGCACACCTGCGGGCCCAGGCCGAGACGCTCCATGACCCCAGGCCGAAAACCTTCGATCAGCACGTCCGCCGTATCGACCAGGCGCAGCAAGGTTTCCACTGCCTCGGGTTGCTTGATATCCAGGGCCAGAGAGCGCCGACCGCGACCAATCACCGCAGTCGCAGCCCGCAGGCTATCGAAATGGCCATCGGCGTTAGCCTTGGGCGGGCGATCAATAACGATCACATCAGCACCTAGATCCGCCAGCAACATGCCACAGAAAGGTCCTGGGCCAATTCCTGCCATTTCTATAACTGTCACCCCAGCAAGGGGGCCAGAGGCCTTAGGTTGCATACCCATCACTCCTCAAATCCGCGTAAAACGGCAAAGTCATCCAGCGGCATGCGTGGACTGTTCAAATGGTTGGCCGGTGCCTTTTCATCAGGTCTGCCAATCGCCATCCCGCAGAACAGCATCAACTCTTCGGGGGCACTGACGAACTGAGTCACCGTGCGGTGATACAGGGCCCAGGCTTCCTGGGGGCAACTGCCATAACCCCGCTCGCTCAGCAACAGCATCACGGTTTGCAGGAACATGCCAAGATCGGCCCACTGGGCCTTCCCCATGGACCGATCGACGAAGCAAAACAGGCCAACCGGAGCCCCGAAGAAGGCGAAATTGCGGGCGAACCACCGCTTGCGTCCCTGCCGGTCCTCGCGCTCGACACCCAGCGAACCATAAAGGCGCTCACCGATATCAGAGCGATAATCGCGATAGGGTGCCTTCAAGTCCGGCGGATAAATACAGTACTCCTCCGGGTCGGCCGGCCCGGACAGCAGGCGCGCCTGCATGGTGGCGACAAAACGCTGCATCTCCTCACCGGCCAATACATACACCCGCCATGGCTGCAGATTGCCACCTGACGGTGCCCGAGCAGCCAATCGCAGAATCTCGCGCAGAGTTTCAGCAGGTACCGCCTCGTTGGTAAAGGCGCGCACACTGCAACGACTGCGTACCGCGTCGCTCACATTCTTGAAATTCATGCATCCACCTTGCCGGCAATCGCCACCACGCCACGATCAACCAGCTTGCCAAAGTCGACCCCACTCAAGCCCAGCACTTCGCTCAGCACCCTCTCGGTATGCTCGCCAAGACGCGGTGCCGGACCTGACTCCTGGCGCTCGCAGGCGGAAAAACGCAGTGGCAGGCCCGGCGTCAAAAGCGTTCCGACCCCTGGCTGCCGAACCGGCGAAAACATCGGATTGGCCTCGTCGCCAGCCAGCGCCGCTACGACCTCGGCGATATCGCGATAACGGCTCCAGCACACGCCGTGACGATCCAGCTGTGGTGCCACCAGTGCCAACGTTTGGCTGCCGAACCAAGGCTCAAAGAGCGCCGCGATGGCTTGCCGTGCATGGTAGCGATCTCCCTCTCGGGCCCAATCCAGACCCAACTGCTGTGCCAGCGCCTGCAAGGGTTCTTGCAGGCCGGTGGCCTCGCAAAGCCCCTTCCATTGGCGCGCAGTCAGACCAACGACCATGATCCGCGCCCCATCCGCTAGTACGAAGTCGCGACCAAAAGCGCCATACAGGTAATTGCCCACCCGCTCGCGACGGCCACCCAGCTCCGCTTCGGCGGTGAACCCCAGGTGGGCAATCACTGCCAGCGCCACATCCTCCAGTGCCAACTGCACATGCTGACCCTGGCCGGTAATCCGGCGATGACGCTCAGCCGCGAGCAGGCCTGTAGCCGCCATTTGCCCGGTAATCAGGTCCCAGGCTGGCAGTACATGGTTGACAACCAACGCATCCATGGCTTGCGGACCGGTAATCAACGGCAGCCCGACCGACGGATTGACCGTGTAGTCCACAGCGGAGCCGCCGTGGCGATCACCCTGTACCGTCAGTTGAATCAGATCGGCACGACGCTGGCGCAGTTGCTCCCAATCGAGCCAGCCACGCGCCGGCATGTTGGTCAGAAGCATGCCGCCGTCGGCACCTTCCGCACAGATCAGGGCCGTGGCCAGTTCACGTCCTTCTTCGCTGGCGATATCGATAGCAACCGAGTGCTTGGCTTTGTTCAGGCCACACCAGAACAGGCTGGTGTTGTCTTCGGTCACTGGCCAGCGGCGGTAATCCAGGCCGCCACGCAAGCCATCGATACGAATCACCTGCGCGCCCATCTGGGCCAACGTCATACCGCCCAGAGGGGCGGCCACAAACGCCGACACTTCAACCACCCGCATGCCTTTCAGAATCGTATTCACGCAGCCTCCAGCGCCTGCTCCAGCAGGCTACGGGCAATCACTTTGAGTGCCAGGGTTTCCTCTGCACCCTCGAAGATCGACAGCACCCGTGCGTCGACAAAGTAACGGCTGACTGCAGATTCCTCTGCATACCCCATACCGCCGTGGATTTGCAGTGCATCACGGGTGATCAACTCAGCCGAACGACAGGCAAGCAACTTGACCAGGCTGGCCTCCATGCGCCCGTCGCCGTCCTGCATGAGGCGGCCCACTGCATAGGTCAGTCGGCGGCAGGCCACGAACCGGGCCGCCATACGGGCCAGCTTCGCCTGGGTCAGCGGATAATCCACCAGCGGCGCTGCGAACACCTTGCGGTCCCCGGAGTAGCGAACCGCCGCCAGCAACGCCGCACGCATGACCCCACAGGCGCGAGCCGCAGTTTGCATACGCCCACCCATCATGCCGGCCATGGTGTAGTAGAACCCTTTGCCCTGCCCGCTTTCCTCGCCAATCAGACAGTTGTCTGGGACGAAGTAGTTCTCGAAGAACAAATCGAACGAGTGCATGCCCCGATAGCCGATAGTCGCAATTGCAGTGCCCGCCAAACGGCCACCACCGGCCTGAATCTCTTCGAAAGCATGTTGATCGCTCGACTGTTTCTCGACCAGGAACAAGCTCAGGCCCTTATGCCCCAGGCTCCGATCAGGATGGGTACGCGCAACCACCATCAGCAACCCTGCCTTGCCGGCGAAGGTACACCAAGCCTTGGCCCCGTTGAGCAGCCAGCCCCCGTTGCAACGCGTCGCACGCAAGGAAAGGCCCGCCACATCCGAGCCATAATCCGGCTCTGTGATGGCAATGCCGCACAGCGGTTCGCCAGCGGCGATTTTCGGCAGCCAGTGATCCTTCTGCTCATCCGTACCACCGGCCAGCAAAGCCCTGGAGAGGATTTCTGGACGGGTGATCAGGCTTCCCGCCGCTGCCAGAGAGGCCTGTGACAAGGCCTCGGTGACCACGATCATCATGACGTTATCATCACGATCATCCGGTGCAGTGCCACCAAAACGCTGAGGAATGGAAAGACCGAACACCCCCATTTCACGCAGCGGCTGCAGCAGTGTTTCCGGTACGGTGAGATCGTGCCGATGGATCTCCTCGGCCATTGGCGCGACCACATCTTGGGCAAAACGCCGGAAGCTGTCGCGAGCCATGGCCAGCTCTTCATCCAGCGGCTCGGCACCCAGTTCATCATCGCGTTCGAATACTTCCCGGCCCGCCTGTTGCAGCGCCTGGGCGCTGCCGCCAGCGGCGCGCAGGTCGCGCCAAGTCGAGCTGCAGGACAGCTCGTGCAGAGCGACCGGGTCCAGTTCCAGCTCCAGGTAAAGCCCATCGAGACGAGTCAGCAACGTCTGCACTGCCTCACAGATGAACACCAGCGCCAAGCGAGGCTCGTGTCCGGGCGTGCGGGCCAGGGTATCGGCCGCCAACAGATCGGCGCTGGCCAAGGCCAACTCGTAACAGGGCACCTGGTAGCGATCCAGTAGCTCGGTATCGAGCTGCCCGCGCTGACAACGCAGTGCCAGCACCTTCGTCGCCCGCGCGAATGCATCGCGCAGCGTAGCCAACAGTTGCTGCGCATCCACCAGTTGCGTCGCCAGGGAGCTCATGCCGGAACCCCATCTAGCACCGCTAGCGCCCTGGTCGCCGCATTACGCGCTGTTACAGCACAGGCCTGAGTACCGCCATCGCCGTATTCCTTCACCGCATCGCCGACCTGCCACAGATTGTCCAGCGGCGTGTCCTGCGGCATATCGTAACCGGCGCAGGTGCGCTGGGCCGGCCACTCGTCACGCATCACCCGGACGGACAGCATCTTGGCATCAGCGAAGCCTGGGAACAGATCGCGCAGGTCCTGCAACGATGCTTCAATCTCGCTCTCGTTGTCGAAGGTACCTATCGCCGGGCGTGGCACCGCGTAAGCCACATACAAGTGCCAGCCGGGCGGTGCCATCTCCGGGCACGTCGCGGTCATCTCGCCCATGTTGCACAGGCGGCGGGTAGGCCCGAAGGTAATCAGGCCGGGGGCGTCGATCAGGCGCTCGCGGGTGGCGAAGTTGATCACGATGTTGGCGGCCGGGCGCAGCGTATTGGCTACCTGGGTTGCGTACTCGCCTGCCAGCGAATCGGCACCGGCCAGAGCAGCAGTTGCACGTGGCCCAATATTGCTGATCACGGTGGAGGCGCTGAACCAGGCACGCTCGCCGTTACGCTCCACTTCAACGGCGCAAACCCGACCGTCCTCCACGCGCAGACCTCGGGCAGAGCTTTCCAGCCAGATCTCACTGCCACGGGCACGAATGGCATCCGCCAGATCATTCCACAGGCCGATGGTGCCGCGCGGGCAGAAACCGAAGCGTTTGAACGCGCCCTTGACAGCGAAGTAAGTCAGAAAGGCACGCGCCGGCAGCTCTTCTGCGTTGACTGCGAAGATCGCAGCGCACAGATTCCGGAAGATCGCATGCACGGTTTCGTTCTTGGTGTACTTGGCCAGCCACTCGGCGGTAGTCAGGCGCGCTTCCGGCAGATCACCGCCGCGGGCGTCAGCAAACTTGGCACCGATTTTTGCCGCCTGCTTGGTGAAGGTACCGAGCAAAAAGCCCCAGCCTCCCCCCTTGGCGACGTTGATCACCTTGCCATCGATATAGAACACGGTTGCCGGATTCGGCTCACGCACATCCAGCTTGACGCCGAGGCTGGCAAAGGTTTCCTCGAACGTGCTGCCCAGCTCAATGGCAATAGCACCAATATTGACAATGAAGTCCTCGATTACCTCGCTGGAGGCGCGGCCGCCAACACGGTTCAGATTTTCGACCACCAATACGCGCTTGCCAGCTGCGACCAAGCGCGCGGCGGCACACATGCCGCCAGCGCCAGCACCGAGGATGATAGTGTCATAGTGCCCGGCCGCTACGTTTGTTGTTGTCATATGTACTCCTCGAAAGGCATCGACTTGGATGTGGGATCAATTTATATAAAAGACCGTACGGACGGTCTTTTAATAGAGCATTTTCGGCGGCAAATAAAGCCTTATTTTCTACCGGTGCTGCGATTCTCGAATGCGACACTCCTGTTGCTGGAACAGCAGATGTTCCAGGGTCACGAATACCAGGCTGCCGGATCCTCCCTTCCTTAGCTCGACATGCGGCGCAAGGGCTCGCGCCGGGAACACCGGCAATGAATTCTCCACCAGTCGCTGACGTCCGACCCAGCCCTGCAAATGCTCACCGGCGATCATGCGGCTCCAGCTCCGCGCGCCGGCTCTTCGCTCAAGAGAGACAGCCCAGCCTCGGCCCGACGCACCAGCCAAAGGCTCGGTCGATAGCGCGGGTCACCCGTGTACTCATACAGGCCGCGCAAAATCTGCAGCACGCGCCGTGGACCTATCTGATCGCCCCAGGCCAGCGGGCCACGCGGGTATCCAAGCCCCAGGCGCACGGCATCTTCGATATCCGCTACCGAAGCGATGCGGCGCTGAGCAATGTCGGCGGCGATGTTGACAATGGTCGCCAGCACGCGCTGCAGCACGAACCCCGGGCTGTCGTTGATCACGGTTACAGGCGTGCCGTCGGTCGCAAACAGCGCGTGCGCGGAATCGCGCGCCTCGCCGCTGGTGGACACCGTTTGCATCAGCGTTACTCGACCGCCCGGGAGGCCCAGCGGATCCACCGCTACGCAGCGCTGCGGATCCAGGCCCAGGCGCAGACAAGCGCTGGTGGCATCCTCGCCCCAAGGCTGCACGATCTGGAGCGAGGCATCACCGGCATGCTCCACCACGCTTGCCGACCCTGCGGCGCTTATGCGATGCAGCAATGCTTCGTACTGCTCGCACTCAGGTGCTAGCCACACCGTTAGCGCCTCTGGAAGGCGCGGGACTGGAC
The DNA here is from genome assembly GCF_056312565.1 of Pseudomonas sp. JE3303. NCBI lineage: Bacteria > Pseudomonadati > Pseudomonadota > Gammaproteobacteria > Pseudomonadales > Pseudomonadaceae > Pseudomonas > Pseudomonas sp. JE3303. The sequence goes on along the minus strand of NZ_JBWGIF010000003.1, from coordinate 78,174 downwards.
AGGCCGCGGGCTCGACCCGTACCTCTGCGTCGTACCGATACCAGCCCTCGCCACTTTTGCGCCCGAACAGCCCAGCGGCAATCCTCGGCGGCACCAGCGGCGAGGGGCGTAAACGCGGTTCCTGAAGGAACTGACTGTAGATGGAAGTCATCACCTTGCCCGAAACATCCAGACCTGTAAGGTCAAGCAACTCGAACGGCCCCATGCGAAAGCCAGCCGCGTCGCGCAGCAGGCGGTCCACATCCGCGACATTCGCCACCTGTTCCTCAACAATGCGCAAGCCTTCGGTATAGAGACCACGACCTGCATGATTGACCAGGAATCCGGGCAGATCCTGGGCTACCACCGCGCGATGCCCGCTGCTTTCCACAATTTCCACCAGTGCCGCAACCACCTGAGCAGAAGTTCGTACCGCCGCGATGACTTCCACCACTTTCATCAATGGCACCGGATTGAAGAAGTGCAAGCCGGCAACCCGCTGCGGAACACGACAACCTGCCGCGATGTCGGCCATCAGCAGCGACGAGGTATTGCTAGCCAGAATCGCGTCGTCCCCAACGATGTTCTCCAGCTCAGCGAACAGGCTGCGCTTGACCTGCAAGTCCTCAACCACCGCTTCAATCACAACCGCACAGCCAGCCAGTTGCGACAACTCAACCACCACTTCGATCGAGGTAAGGATCCGCTGCCCCTCCTCAGCGCTGAAGCGACCTCTGACGACCCCTTTGCCGACCATTTCACTGATGTACTCGATCGCCTTGCCCGCTGTATCGGTGAAGGTATCGAACAGCCGTACTCGATAGCCCGCCTCGGCAAACAGCTGAACGATGCCACGGCCCATGGTGCCCGCGCCGATCACTCCAATAATCTTAATCGTGCTCATCTTCGTACCCTGTCGTATTAACGACCGATATAGTTCGGCGCTCTTTTTTCCAGAAAGGCACGCATGCCCTCGGTCTTGTCCTGGGTATCGAACAGCAGCAGGAACTCGCGGTTTTCCAAGGCCAGGGCCGCTTCCAGCGGCTGATCCGCGCCGAGCGCGAGCACCCGTTTTATTGCACGCAGCGCTTTGGGTGGCATCCCTGCGACGGCCTGCGCCAGTACTCTGGCCCGCTCCAGAGCAGTGCCCTCCTCGACCAGTTCGCTGACCAGACCGAGGCGGTTGGCGCGCTCGGCACTGAGCAGTTCGCCAGCCATCAGCATCAGGCTGGCCACCGGCTTGCCCACCGCCCGCAGCAAACGCTGCGTGCCGCCAGCACCGGGCATGATGCCGACCGGCGCTTCGGGCTGACCGAAGTGTGCCGAAGCGTCAGCAATCAGCATGTCGCACATCATTGCCAGCTCACAGCCGGCACCCAGGGCGAAGCCACTGACTGCAGCAATCAGCGGTTTCTGACTTTTCGCCACAGGGGCCCAGTACTGCCCCAGATCCAGGTCGGCGACCTCCTGCGCACCCTTGTCGACCAGCAGGTTGAGATCGGCACCCGCAGCGAACACCTGATCGCCGCCGGTAATGATGATCACCGCGATGCTGGCGTCCTGTTCCAGCTCGACCATGGCCGCTGCGATGGCTGCGCGTAGGCCGAGGTCGAGCGCATTGCGTTTCTCTGCTCGGTTGAGGAGCAGGGTCGCCACCGCGCCCTCGCGCTCAATCAGCACCGGACTAGTCATTGGCAGCTCTCCTGGTGAATTGCGGCAGGCGCCTCTCGTTGAATGCGGCAAACCCCTCGCGAAAATCGGCGCCGAGCAGCAAAACTGCCTGATCGTCCTCCTCGCGTTGCAGCTCTTCACCAAAGTTCGCAGCCGGCTTGCTCAAGCGGCGCTTGGTGCATGCGAAGGCACCCTGAGGTAGGGCCGCCAGGCGCTCAGCCAGATTCACCGCAGCAGCCATTACATCGCCCTCGACCAGTTCATCGACCAGCCCTAGGCGCAGTGCCTCCTCCCCGCCGATCACCTCACCATGGAGCAGCATTCGTTTGGCCACCGCGACACCGACGCGCGCTGGCAAGGTGCGTAACGAGCCCCAATCGGGTGCCAGGCCCAGACGCAGAAAGGGAAACAGGAACTTGCTGGCCGGGCCAGCAACGATTTGATCGGCGAACAGCGCCATACCAACCCCGGCACCGGCGCAAAAGCCCTCTGCCGCCGCCACCATGGGTAGCGGAAAGTCCTGCAGACGCAGGCAGAGCTGGTGAATGTGGCGCATACGCTCGCGGGCACCGGCCTCATCGAGATCGGCCATGCTGGCGATGTCGCCGCCAGCAGAGAACATGCCGCCGACGCCACCGATCACCACCGCGCCGCACTGCTCATCCAGCAGCGCCGCATTCAGTGCTTCGAGCAGGGCCTGGCGCACCTCGTGGTTGATCGCGTTACGCTTGTCAGGACGGTTGATCAACAACCGCCAAACGCCTGCCACCGGCTGGTCAACGGATATGCTCATCAGCGCCCTTCCCGACCGATGATGGAAATCGAGCAAACGTTCTGCGACGGTTGTCCGCCCAGGTTATGGATCAGCCCGGTATGCGGATCGGCCAACTGCCGTTCGCCGGCGCGCCCCTGCAACTGCAGGTATATCTCGTAGAGCATCCGGATACCGCTGGCACCAATCGGATGACCGAAGCACTTGAGACCACCGTCGATCTGGCACGGCACGCGACCTTCGGCATCGAAATGGCCGTCCAGCACATCGCGCACCGCCATACCTTCCTCGGACAGGAACAGATCCTCCATGGTCACAAGCTCAGTAATGGAGAAGCAATCGTGTACCTCGGTCAGGCTGATTTGCTCACGCGGGCGGCTGATACCAGCCTCGGCGTAGGCCTTACTGGCCGCGATGCGTGTGGTATGTACATAGCCGCCATCCCAGCCGTTGCCACTCATTTCCCAGCCATTGGATACCGCCACCTGCAGTGCCTTGAAAGTCACCAGATCGGTCTTGCCCAGGGCCCGGGCAATGTCCGGACGGGTAACGATCACAGCGGCCGCACCATCGGAAACGCCGCAGCAATCGAATAGACCCAAAGGCTCGGCGATGATGGGTGCCTTCAGGCACTGCTCCTCGCTGATCGGTTTACGCAGATGTGCCTTGGGGTTCTTCGCGCCGTTGGCGTGACTCTTGATCGAGACATGCGAGATCGCCCGTTTGAGCAGGTCGGCCTCAACGTTATGCCGAGCGCGATAGGCCGTGGCCAGTTGGGCAAAGTTGGCCGGGGCCACCGCTCCGGGGTACCACTGCGGAATGTAGGTGCCGACGGTAGCTACCGGAAGGCCGCCGTAGCCGGTATCCTTGAGCTTTTCCACACCTAGCGCCAGAGCGATGTCGCAGGCACCCGAGGCCACGGCATAGACTGCCGCACGAATCGCCTCAGAGCCGCCAGCACAGAAGTTCTCGACGCGGGTCACGCCGATGTTCGGCAAGCGCAGAGCAAGGCTCAGTGGCGTGCCGCCACGACCAGTGCCGACATCTTCCATGTGGGTGGAGAACCAGGCGGCGTCGAGCTGTTCAGGGCTGATGCCTGCATCGGCCATCGCCTCGGTGTAAGCCTCGACCATCAGATCTTCAGGGCTGGCATCCCAGCGCTCACCGAAACGGCTGCAACCCATGCCCAGAATCGCAACTTTGTCTTTGATACCTATTGGCATGATTACTCCACCGCTGCTTGAGAGGGATTGAGGACGGGTGTGGCCTTCCAGAAATAGCGCTTGAAGCCACGCAGATCGTCGATGTCCTTGATGCGGAATACCATTTCTACAGCCATGCCGGTGTCCACGTCGCCCCGGGTGACGTCCGTGAATTCCATGAGAATCCGTCCGCCGCCTTCGAAGTCGATCTGACCGTAGTGATGGGGTGGTGCCATATAGGACGACAGCGACTCGGCGGACCAGCTCAGCACTCGGCCGAGGCGGTCGGCCAACGGATAAGGTTCCTGGCTGTCCAGCTGCGGCGCATCCGGAGTGTAGGAGTAGCGTGACGGCGGAAAATGCACATCCCCGCTGACCCGGCAACGCCCGCCGACCAGGCCTAGAATTGCCCGACGATGGCGGTAGGCGGTACTTAGCGCAGTCTTCTTATCCTGTTCACCACGTACACCGCGCTCCAGCTGCAACTGTCCCTTGTAGGCCAGGAAACGGGAGTAACTGGTTTCCTCGCAGCCTCGTGCCAGCCAATCGGCAACAGCCCGTTGCGGGGCGAAGTCACGGATTGCCTCGGTCACGCGCAGTACGAAGGCCCTTGCGCCGCTGCCGAACTGGGCAAGCACAATAACCTGCCCCGGCTGTGCGCTTTCCAGCACCTGCGCCAGCATCAACAAGGCGTGTGCAACGCCGGTATGACCGACCTGAGCCGCCAGGCCATCGACTACCGCCTCCGGAGGGATGCCACAGGCCTGGGCTACTTGCGCGTCCACCTTGCTCAGTGTGGTGGGGAAAATGAAGTGCGTGACCTCCTCGGCCAGAACTCCACTGTCCTTGAGAGCGCGCTGGATAACCTGCGGCATGCAGCCACTTATCCCCTCATCACGCACCCAGCGCTCTTCGCCGTAATAGTCAATCTCACGACCGGTAAGGCGGAAATGATCGATGAAGTCGACACTCAGCGCTACCTGGCCGAGCACCTCTGCAATGACCCCGTCACGACCGAGCAACAGAGCGGCGGCACCATCGCCGTAATCGAGCTCCTGAGCGCTCGCAGCGCGGGCACGCCGGTTGTCAGCCGCCGTCAGCAACACACTTCCTGGGGCGCTGGCCGCGCTGGCCAATCCCTGCGCCAGTCCAGCCAATGCCGCGCATTGCGAACCGGTAATATCCACTGCACTGGTGTACTCGCCGAGGTTCAGCGCTTCACCGACCACTGTAGCGTTGAGGCGCTCGGCGAAAGGCAGGGTGCAGGACGCCAGTAGAATTTCCCGTACCATGCCCTGCCGATCCTGCCCACCCAGCGCATTGCGCGCGGCGGCCACGGCCATGGTAATGCTGTCCTCGTCCCAGTTGGCCATGGCCCGATGCCCCTTGCCCCTGCCTTTCAGCTCGGGGGCGTACCAGGCATTCGCTGCTACAACGGCTTGCCGGCTCAAGCGTAGGCGCGGGATGTAGGCGCCGAATCCGGTGATACCTATACTCACATTGCACTCCTCATGATGGTTGCCATTGCCGCTGCAGGAACGCACCGATGCCGCGGATGGCCTCGCGCGCCTCGGGCAACTCCTCGGCGAACTGCTGAAACACATGGATCATCTGCGGCCAGACTTGCAGCTCTACCCCTACACCGGCAGCACGGGCCTTAGCGGCGAATTCGATGCTGTCGTCCAGGCCGGTTTCACGGTCGCCAACTTGTAACAACAGAGGCGGTAGACCAGCCAACTCGCCATGCAGCGGTGAAGCCAGCGGGTCGAGCGGATTGCCTTCATCCCCCAGGTATTGTTGAGCCAGTGCCAGGATCATCGGTCGCTGATGGATCGGGTCGACCCCGCCGCGACTGACATAACTGGCGCCGCTGGCAGTCAGGTCAGTCCAGGCCGATAACAGAACAGCTGAAGCGGGCAGCGGCTGGCCCTTGTCACGCAGTGCCAATAGCGTGGCAGCCGCCAGACCGCCACCCGCCGAATCACCGGCAATGGCTAACTGGCCAGGCTCGAACCCTTGGACAAGCAACCAGTCGTAGACCGCCAGCACATCCACCAGCGGTTCGGGAAAGCGGTACTCCGGCAGCAGGCGGTAATCCACGCCAAGCACCTGACAATTGGCGGCCAGCGATAGGCGCACCATCAGGTCATGATGAGAAGCCAGCGAGCCCATCTTGTAGCCGCCACCGTGCAGGTAGATCAGCGTCCGGTCTTCGCGGGCACCGGGCACCTTGATCCAACGCACAGGCACACCATCGGCCAGGTAATCATGAGTCTCACAGCTCAGTTGGTCGGCCCAGAACAGCTCATCCCAATCGCGGCGCATAACGTCGATCGGCGTGTGTCGCCGCCAACCGGCATAGACCGCCTGTATGCGCGCGATTACCTTTTCCAACGCGTCGTAGCTTTCGATCGCGCTCATCAGCAACCCATCCCGCCGGACACACCCAAGGTTTCACCGGTGATAAAGGCCGCCTCCGGACTGGCCAGGAAAGCCACCGCCGCCGCCACTTCGTCCGGCTCGCCGAGCCGGCCAAGCAGCGTCGAAGCCTTCATCGCTTCGAGCAAGCGTTCACCACCGCTCTCCAACGCCCTGCGCAGCAATGGGGTATCCACCGGTCCAGGAGCAATGACGTTGGCGGTAATACCGTAGCGCCCGTTCTCGCGGGCAATCGACTTGCTGAAGGCGATCACCCCACCCTTGGCTGCCGCATACACGGAACCGCCCCGTGAGCCCTGGCGGCCAGCTTCGGAGCCGACATTGATGATGCGACCGTAGCCTGCCGCCTGCATCGCAGGCAGCACCGCATGGGTAGTGGCAAACACGGCTTCCAGATTGACCGCTAACAAGTAGCGCCACTCCTGCGCCGTGCTTTTGGTGAAGAAAGCGTGCTGGTCGATACCAGCATTGTTCACCAATATCTCGAACGGGCCGGTCTCGCTAACTACTTGCTGTACTGCATCCAGATCGCTGACGTCCAGACGCACCGCCGTACCACCGACCTCTTCAGCCAGAGCCTCCGCGCTAAGCATGTCTTGCGCGGCGATGACCACATGAGCACCCTGCGCAGCCAGACGCCGTACGATCGCCGCACCAATGCCCTTGGAACCGCCGGTAACAAAGGCTCGCTGCCCTACCAATGTGCTCATACTCAACGCCCCTCGAATTGCGCGGCGCGCTTTTCAATCACTGCCATCAAGCCTTCGCGTACATCGGCGGTACGGCAAAGTGCAGCCACGGTACGACTTTCCTCGGGCATCGCGGCGTCTACGCCGCTACCCACACCGGCCCACAGCAGACGTTTGGTCGCGGCCAGCGCTTGCGGTGCGCCCTGGGCCATACGCCGGGCATAATCCAGGGCAGCGGCTTGCAGTTCGTCGTCTGCCACGACCTGGTTGATCAGCCCCAGCGCTAGCGCCTCAGATGCGGTTACCATGGGGTTCATCAGCAACATATCCGCAGCCTTGCGAGGGCCTACCAGGCGCGGCAGAGTCACCGACAGCCCCGCATCCGGAGCCATCGCCACGCGAGTGGCACCGCCGAGGAACTTAGCGGTCGCAGCGGCGAATACGATGTCCGACGCGCAAACTAGCCCCATCCCACCGCCACCCGCGGCATACCCTTGTACGGCGGCAATGATTGGCGCATCCAGGTGGATCATCGCGCTGATCGCTTCCTGTAGCAGGAGGGTCGCCTGACGGATGTATTCGGGTAGTTCGTCGCCCTTGGCGATGAATGTGTGTACATCACCACCGGCGCAGAAATTGGCACCCGCACCGGTCAACAGCACCACCCGTACCCGGCGCTCGCCGTGGCAGCGCAGCAATGCCGCCTGCAGCGCTTGCACGGTTGGGATGTCCAGGCCGTTGGACGCCTCGGGGCGATTCAAGTGCAGATGGGCAACACCCTCTTGGAGGTTGAGCAGTACTGCACCTTCGCCTATCAATACTTCGGATTCGCTCATGGGGATTTACTCAGATCAGGAAGGACAGCGTGAAAAGGGCTTTGTCGTTGTTGACCAACACCACTTTCTTGCGAGCCATACGTAGGTCGCCCCCTTCGCGGCGCAACAGGTATTCGTTGCGCGTACACCAGACGGTGTCGGCACGCAGGCTGGACTCGAAGACCATGGCATTGGCCATTACGCGCACTTCGTCGCCACTGGCCTCGATGATCTCGATGTTGGACAGCACCCGGCCCAGACGCGAACGCGGCGACTGCGTGTGTCGCTTGCCAGTATGAAACTGCTTAATACGCAGGGAGATACGCGAGCGGTTGTCATAGATGATCGACATCTGTGTTTCCGGGTCGATGTCGTCGCCATTGGCCGGCACCCAGTACACCCCATCGCCTGTCCACAGCGCCTCCCAGTCGTCGTAGGCGTGGGTGTCCTGCAACCGTGCCTCGCGGTAGAGAAATTGGCTGACTTCGTCGATCAGTGCTGCCTTCGCCATGGCTGAGCTGGTCATGATCATTCGGCCTCCATCAGCTTGCGGTAGTGGCTCCAGATGCCCCGGGTACTCACCTCGTCGGTGGCATCGCCAATCAGGTGTCCGTCCTCGTCACGACGTTCGCGTGACAGGCCACGACCAATGTAATTCCACTCAGGATTGCGCATCTGCACACCGCGCTGGGTGCGCTCGTACATTTCAGAGTCGTCGGCCAGCAGGAATCCGGCCGGACCGACCGAGCCCATAGTCTGCTGGCGCAGGCGTCGATTGAAATCAGGAGCGCCCTTGAACTGCAGCGCCGTGACGTGCTGAACGGTCTCATCAACGCCCAGCGGCTGGATCACAAATATCTGGATTTCGGCGATGAACAGGTTGGGAAAGATCATGATGTGTGGGGTGCCGTCGATCATGATTTCGTTTGCGCGCTCGTTGCCATAAGCCGCACGCATCTTGCTCACATAATCAGGCAGGCGTTCTTCGCTGGTGCCGAACCAGCCCATGGGTTTGCCAATGCGACGAAATTCAGGGCGCAGGTCGATCTCGGTGTGACCGTCACCCATATCACGGGCCACGGCAGCAGAGTCGGCGCTGTACAGATCACCGATACCACTGGAGGCGACATCGAAGATTGAGGCATGGACGAACTGTGGGTGATAGCCGTCGGTTTCGTTCTCGACGATGAACTTCCAGTTGGTCTTGGCCTTGTGCTGCAGGAAACCTGCGGTGATTTCGATCTCGCCTTCAGGCGAGCTCATCACCAGGGCATCCAGAGCGCCGCGGGCCGCGCTCAAATGCTCCTCCAAGCTCGGCCCCTCCTCGGCAAAACTGCCGAACACGAAGCCCTGGTAGATCCCCACACGCGCAACCCTACCCAGCCCCAGCGTGCTGCGATCAGCCCCTTCGTAGCCGGCAGCAAACGGATAGCCGCGCAGCGCACCGGTGTTGACGAAGGTCCAGCCGTGATACGGGCAGGTGAAAGAGCCGCGATTGCCACGATGCTCCAAGCAAACCTGGTTGCCACGGTGCGGGCACCGGTTGAGCAACAGATTGATCTGGCCCTCGCGATCACGGGTCATGATCACCGCTTGCGGGCCGATCGACTTCAGCACGAAGTCATTCGGGTTAGGCACTTCACTGACGTGGCCCACATAAACCCAGGTGCGATACCAGATCTTTTCCAGCTCCTCTTCAAAGATCTGCGCACTGGTATACACCGAGCCATGCACATATTCGCCCTTTGCGCCCTTGATCAGTTCATCCCACTTGAGTCGTGCTGAAATTTCACCCATGACACCACCTTCAGACTTTTCTTTTGTTGTTGGAATTCAGCTCGCTCAGAGAGCTAGCGATAGCCACATCCTCTTGCCAGCCACCTGAGCGGAGGCGTTGCGGTCGGGCAATTTCGTGTCCAATCACAACATAAACCGTCCAGACGGTCTTGTAAAGACGTATCACTCTCTCCCCTCAATACCTCAACGGGCCATATGGCACGCGCAGCCGTACCGCTCGCTTGCATCAGTTTTCACGCTGTCCCGCGTGATAAAAACTGGATGTGCTGCGGGAACGGTTGGAGAGCCGGCTAGACAAACTGCAAAATACAACGAATAATTAACCGTCCAGACGGTCTTGCAATGACGAAAACATTCGCTCACAGCTATTAAACAAGAGAGCCCCAACCATGCCTGCACTCATCTACGTCGAAAGCAACGGAACACGTCACCAAGTCGAGGGCACCAACGGACAAAACCTCATGCAAGTGGCGCTGAAGAACTTGGTGCCTGGAATCCTGGGCGACTGTGGCGGCGTATGCAGCTGCGCTACTTGTCACGTATTCATTGATGGACCATGGATTGAAAAGCTCCCGCCAATGTCGGAAACCGAAAGCTTCCTCATTGAGGGCATTCCAGAGGTACAAGCCGGCAGCCGACTTAGCTGCCAGGTCAAGGTTCAGGATTCCATGGACGGCATGATCGTCCATCTACCGAAAGAACAATTTTGATTTTCTCGCTGCCACGCCCGCTTGAGCATTCACAGAGCCCGTTAAGCGATGAGAGTTCTTGTAGCTGTCAAACGAGCGGCTGGTTGAAGCCGCTGACGAACTGAGCCCCCCCCGCCGTGGCCTAGCTGCTCAGGGCTGTGTTCGACAGGGAGCAGCGACAGCAGGTGATCCTTGTCAAGCAAGCCATTGACAGCGACAACAGACTGACCGACCAGATGCTGGCAGTCCTGACTGGATTCGGCCAAGACACGTTCGTCTCAAAACAAGTCACCAGGGCGTCGACATCTGTGCGCCGTATTTTCCTTATCCAATCGAAACACCGGTGTATGCAAGGTTAGAGCAATCATTTATGTCCCAAGATTCGTTGCCGGTTGATGAGTTACTGAGCCTTTTTGCAGCACCGCCGGGCTCCGACGCCCCGTTGAGGGCCCAATACGGCCCGGGGTAACTACGAGCCCTTGAGCAGAGGAGCCCTTCAAAAAAAGTCGAAATTAATGCTCGCACATCGCACAACGGTTCGATAATCGCACCAACTCCGCTTACCTCTCTCTACTTATGCACGATCTGGCGGCACGCTACTGCGCAGTCAGCAACATTTCCTAGGCGCTGACTGGCCCCACCGCTTCGGAGTGCGCTGGCCGAGTCGACAATCCATACTCCAGGAAAAGCCAGGAGCTCGCCTTGATCAATAAAACGTTTGAGTCCATCGCCAGCGCGGTGGAAGGGATCTGGCACACAGGCGCCGAAGGTTCGATCCCGGCCGTAGGCGGCGCGATGGACCTCGCCACTGGCGCCCGTCAGGTGTTCGTAATGATGGACCACCTGACCAAGTCCGGCGAAAGCAATATCGTGCCCGAGTGCACCTACCCCCTGACCGGCATCGGTTGCGTCAGCCGCATCTACACCGACCTGGCCGTGCTGGAAGTGACGTCCGATGGGTTGAAAGTGGTAGAGAGCTGCGCCTACATCGACTTCGACGAGTTGCAGAAGCTCAGTGGCGTGCCGCTGATCAAGTAATCCGAATCCGCGAAACCCGTATGAATCCGCTTGCCGGCGAAGAGGCCGAAAAATGTTGTATCGCCGCCAAAGCGGATTTCTACAGTGAAAATTCCGCTATGGCAGACCTGCTTGCGGGCGTTGGCCACGCCAAAGCCACCACTGTTCCGTCACTATGTTGTCGCCACAGCGCGGTGGCTGAGCGTCAAGGGGAAGCCTTGGATGGAAACGACGGGTGTCGTTTTCCAAAGCACACGAGATAGCTGCCACCCTGTCTGGCAGGCGCTATGCTCAAAGCATTACCCCTGGAGCATTCGGCATGAGCAGGTTGGCGCTGTTACTCGCCGCTGGCATCGTTGCTGGCTGCCAGACTCCGATTCCAACAGCCAATCCACAAAAGGCCTGGGTCGATCTGTCGACGCCATTTCCCAACGACCGGCTGCTCCTGGCTGAGCGCCTGGACAAGGAGCGCTTGGTTGATGGGCGTTTCTTTGAGGTCACCCCCGGAAGCCATGAGTTGATCGTCCGGTTCGACTACGACGTTTCGGGTGGTGGAGGCGGCTTGGGCATCATGGGTGGCTCTTCCACACGCACCTGTTTCCTGACGATCCAGTACGCTTATTTCGAAGCCGGCCAACGCTATGTGCTCGAGGGGCGGTCGATGGCGTTGACCCCCGAGGCCAGGTTGTACAACGCCAAGCGTGAGATCGTGGCTGAGGTCAGCGAATCCTATTGCCTCATGTGAGTCGAATCAGCGGTAGTTTTTCTGGCGGTTACGGTTTCCCGGCGCACACTGCGCCGGGGATGCAGCCCGGCACACGCCGGGCTGCTCAGGCAGATCAGTCCAACTTCAGCTCAAAGCTCTTGCTGACAAACAGCGAGGCGAAGAGGGTCTTGTCTGGACGGAACGTGTAGCGCTCCTCGAACGATCCTTCTTTAACCAACTTCGAGACGATTGCACATTCCGAATCGCTATGGCCCTTGCCTTTGGCACCGAATTCGCTTTGCCAGGCAGACATACCCGTTTCCAGGCAGAATGCTTCCAACGGTGTCTTCCGGCCCGAACCCTCAAAGGCACTGTACTGCTTTTTCAGCGGACCGAAGCCCTTGTAGGACAGGTTGTAGGATTCAACCTTGGTCTTGCGAGCAAAGGTGCTGACGGAATCCGCCAGGAAAGCCTCACCGGTTGACGTGTTGAACGCCCCCACGATGAACGCCGTCAAGGAGCTCTTGAGGATCTCCTCCACAGCATCAAGCTCCGGCAGTGCCGCAAACTCCGCCTCGCGAATGATTTGCCCGACCTCGCTCCCATCGTTGCGGTGCGTGACTACGAACCTCATGGACCCTTCACCGTCCGCGGATCGCTTGATGGTGAAATCCAGATCCACCTTGGTACCGAAATCGCCGGTGGCTGCGATAAGGAATGCGCCAGTGACGGGGGATCGAACTGCCATGTTGGCGCCCCATGAGTAGTTGGACTTGACAACTTCTCCGTACTGCCCCAATTCAGCCCGCGGTTGGATTTCGTCGCTGACGTCGGCTGTCAGGACGACTTCGGAACCTTTCTGGGAAAGGAATTGATTGCTCTGGTCCACACCCAGCAACTGGATTCGGATCTCGCCGTCTTTGCTGTCACCGGAGTGGCTGAGCTTCAGCGCGTCGGCCCGCAGGTAAACGCCGGCAGCGCTCCGCCCAGTCGTAGAGCCGACCTGGTACTTCGCCCAACTGCCCAGGCCTTCTTCAGTGGTCCCGCCTCGCATGGAGCCGAACAGCCCGCTCAAGCCGCGCAGGAACTGCTCAGCACCGTTGGTATGTGCGGCGACCAGGCGGATCTCAGGGTTTTCGGCAGTCAGCTTCCCTGAAAACACGGAGTAGGAAACGTCACCCTCGGCAAGAACCTCCTGGAGGAAGAAGCGCTCTTTGAAGTCTTCGTAGTAGGCCAGCGCTTGCTTTTCGCTCGAGCTCGACAACATGGCGGTTACACCGCCGACCAGCACGACTGCGGCGATGGCGCCAAGCAGCAGGTGCTTCTTGTTCATGGATTTGATCATCACGATGCCTTACTGGATTTGGGCGGAAGCGTTGTTCCAGGTGTTCACAAAATTCTGAGAGACCTCTGGGGTCCAGCTGAAATCGATGCCTGCATCTGGGAACTCGCGACCGAGCACAGCCCCGAAAGAAACGCGATCGGCGCAGCTTGCTTCCTGACAGGCTTCAGGCTCACCGACTGAATACACCTTGAACGTCGGAATGGCCCTTCCGTCCACGAGCGGAGAAACAGGGGTCATGTTGGCTACCTGGAGGACATACCACTCTTTGCGAAGCTCTTGGTCAGACTGCAGTCGGCCTTTGGCAGGAAAGTCGATCTCGTAGTACTCGCCGTCCTTGCCCGTCACATGCACCATCATCGGACTGGCGCGCTTTGAACTGGTTGGGTCCATCATGGAAAGCGGCGAGCCGTAGCGGGCGCGAATGCCGGCCAGCTCCGCGAGCGCCTCACTTTCGTGACCCTTGGAGTCCTTCATGCCTGCCTTGAGCTGCTCATAACGTTCCAGGACGCGGCCATGCAGCAGCGCCATCCGCTCTTGCTGACGACGCTCCTCTTGAAGCCGCTGCTTCTCGCGTTGCAGCGCCCAGTTGGAGCCGTCACGAACATCGAAGAAGAACTGACCACGGTTCTCGCCCATGCGGTTGCGAATGATCTTGTGTTTCTCCTCGCCGTAGCCATATGCCGGATAGAGGGTGTCCAGATTCTTCGCAACGAAGAAATTGGCCAGGCCGACGGTGCTCGGGGATGTGGACTTGATCAGCTGGAACACTTCAAGACCCGCCTGTCTGTACTGTTCATTATCCAGTGCAAACGACTCGTCAGGCGTTGTCACGACATAGTAGGGGTCGCTGTTGAAAGGGGCCAGAACGCGATAATTGCCGCGCTGGAAAGCCAGGTAGACCTTCATCTGCCGGCCGGGGATTTCTCCGACCATGAACAGGGCCTGATCCGCTTGGGGCGAGAGATAGGACAGCGCCTTGCCTTTCACCGCGTCTTCGATGTTCTTGCTGAACATCAGGCCACTTGGATGGACATAGACTTTGTTCCAGTTATCTCCGCGGTAGGTGTTCTGGATCTTCCAGGACAGCTTGTCGTATCCACCCTCACTGAACCCGCTAGCCGGACAAGGCATCGCCGGGGTCGAGCCAAACGCGAAGCTGCTTTCACCTTCCGCGAGTGCAGACTTGCTGATAAACCATGTGCATCCTGCCCCGTCCTTGATCTGGGCAAGCTGTTCATTACCCAGCACCAGTGAGCGGCCGAAGTCGGACCTAGGTGTCGCGGCTACCGCTGCTGGGGCTGGAGCTGGTGCTGGTGCTGGTGCTGGTGCCGGGACCGGGACCGGGGCAGACGCTGGCGCTGCCGGGACGGGTACCGGGGTTTCTTCTGCGGCAGCGACTGGGGTCGCCGGGACCGTGGCAGCGGGCTCTGGAGTGCTGGCCTCGCCGGCAGGCTTGGCGGGCGCGGTGGATGTAGATTCCACTACGACAGGTGAGACTGGCACCTGCGCAGGTTGAGCCACGGCTACAGGTACTGCCGAGGCCGCCAGCGTGACGATGCCGAGGTTGGCCGCGTTGCCAACCCCGCTTGCATAAAGCTTGCCCGCCGCGTCCACAGCTTTCCAGGTCACCTTGGCAGCTGAGCAATCCTTGCCTAGAACGAACGGCAGTTTGGATACCAGCCCAGCCAGCAGCTCTTGGTTGTCCCAGGCCGGACGGCTGATAGTGAGCTCGATCTCAGGCTTGCACCAGGTGGTGGCATCGCCAGGTACTTCCACCTTGATGTGGTCTTTCTTCGAAAAGGCCAGCTCGTGAGCCGAAGCGTGCGGCAGACAGCCGAAAGCTCCGATCACAGCCAGCGCGAGTGCGCACTGTTTCATAGGTATCCTTAGATCAGTTCCCAGCTGCCATTGGTTTGCTTGCAGAAGGTGCTCTGCTGCTCTTCGGCACTTCCACTTGCAGATTTCAAGCTGACGGTCACCGGTCGGCAGGCGGTTTCGGCCGCGATCTGCTCACTCGGTAGTGACTGGATGGAGTCAAGGTCAAAGGCCTGGGTCTCCTTGCTCGCGGCGACGTCCATCTCATCGAGGTTCACAGCCTCAGCCGCGCGCTTTGGTACGGCCATGACCTTGGGCTGGACATAGTCCTTGTGGACGTAGCCGACAGTGACACCCTTGCGCCCCACCAGAACCCAGTTGCCAGTCGAACCGACAGCGGTGAATTCTGTGTTGTCCGGGAGGCCGCCAACCTTGTCGGAATTCAGATTCGGCGCCGAGCGGACGTTGAGGCTCGACTTGGTGACATAGGGCTCGTTTATCAACTTCATCGAAGGCACCGCCTGAATTTTCGGTGCGCGCTTGACCTCTACGGTCTGAGTCTTGGTGTACTCCTTGCCCTGGGTGATTTGCGCGGTCGCTCCGGAGTGCTCCGAAGACCAGCTGACAGGGCGAGTAGCTGTGGCCGGAAGGCTCAGAGCCTGCTGAGTGCGAAGCGCCAGGGCCTGCTGATCCTTTTCGTCGAGCATGTGGCCGATACGGTTGCCGATGTACCCGCCTATACCGGCCGCGATGATGGAAGCAGCAATCTGGCCACTGCCCTTGCCCATCGTTGCTCCAATGGCAGCGCCTGCCAGACCGCCGATGATCGTACCGGCTTGCTCCTTGTTGATACCCAGCTGGGCACAACCAGCACTGCCGGCAATTGCTATTGCCAGCATCGAAGCGACAAACTTTTTACGCACGATAAAACTCCATTTTATAAGCAGTCACTCTGCCTTCAGCAGAGGTTTGGTGAGGTTGTAGAGCATTGCCTCTGCGGTCATGGCCCAGTGAAAAACACCGGCCATGAGGGTGGGGCCCCGTTCAATGCTGCGGAACGCGGTTTTGTAGCCAGTCGAGTGAACAAGAGGGTTGCCCGCCATCAGCGGGATGAGAACGATCGCGACAATGGCCGCGCACCGAACAAGCCACCGCCGTTTTTGAATCAGGCCCCTCCTCTCGCCTGCCGAGAGGATCAGGCCGACAAGGTTGAGTGCTCCAAGGAACAATCCGCTCAGCAGTGTCCAAGGTACGAACCACATGTTCTTGAGCACATTCAGGCCCTGCTCACCCCGGATGTTGGTATGAGCCACGTCGTACGCCATGTTGCTGGCTATCCCCGGCAGGTACTTGTCGAACTCTTCCCGACTGGCAAGGACATCCATCCCCTTTACGAACAGTGGCCCCAATGCTTCCTGGGCCAGGTACAGGATCTCGGTTGTTCGTGCGATGTCCCGCTGGCTGCGAAGCCCTGGCTTGATGGATTGAGCGAACTGCTGGAGGGTGGGCTCGAAGCCGAGCTCTTCGCCTGGCCTGGGCCACGAGATGGGTTTCCACTCACTGCCCGGAACGCCAGTAGCACGCTTGGCCTCGAGCTGGGCATAAGCACGGATGATGTCGAGGGTATGAGGCACCACTTCTGACTGCAGTCGCTCATACAGCGCATCGCCGTTTCGACGTGTGTACCCTTTGAACACAGCAGTAGCGAACCCTGGGAAGTTGCCATCGATCTTCTCGACGTAAGAGCCCTGCACACTCATCAAGACGCCAATATTGGCAATGAAGGCTTTCCCTTCACCCTCTTCGCGGTACTCCTGATACGGAAGGCCAGGGATCTGCAAAGACTCGTAGAGGAGCCCTTTTTTGGCGACGTAGGCGTAGAGGCTGTACACACGGAGGCTGGTGGGGAATTTCTCGGCGATCAGGTCGGGCACCTCGCCTTGTACCCACCAGGTCACGGGTGCCGCTACGGCAGTGCTGAGGGCAAGGCTCAGCCAGAGGTGGCGAGCCCCGCCCCATCGCTGGTGTGCCCGAAGGCATAGACGCCAGGCGAACAAGCATACGCTGACAGAGGCCAGTGCCTGGCTGTAGACCTCGAGCGTCTGCAGCTGCTTCAACGGAATATCCGCACCTGCGAAATTCAGCAGTTCGGCGTTGAAAAGCAACCCGCCGACCAGGCAGACGGCGGTGAGGAGGTCGAGCAAAAGCATCAGCATCTAACGCATCCTTGTCAGTGTTGGCGGTTCGGCGTAGATCCCTGAACCGTGACGGCTCCCTCCGCTGGCTGGCATTGTGCCACGCTTCTCCCGGGCAGGAGATCAATTTGGGTCGATTATCGACGCAGGTTCACAATTCGGTGTCGGCAAACCGAATTGCAAGGCAGTGGACGACGCTCGTCTACCATCGGCGCTGGGGCCAACTGCTGGTTCAACTCGCCAGGGGCCAGTAGAGCCTTATGAAATACGGGTGCCTGCATGGCATATATGCCCAAGCGTGGGCACAATCTGCGGACTCCACCAAGAGAGAGCCGCATGCTGATCGATGAAGAACTGACGCTGAAAAAACTGGAGGTCTTCCTGGCCTTCATGCGCACGGGCAACCTGGGCCGTGCGGCGGCCGAGCTCAATACCAGCAACGTCAGCGTGCACCGCGCCATCCACTCGCTGGAAAGCGCGTTGCGCTGCCCCCTGTTCAAGCATGAAGGCCGCAACCTCACACCGATGGAGAGCGCCTATGTGCTGGAGGAGCGCGCGCAGAAGCTCATCCAGGACGTGGTCGAGAGCGTCCGCGTGACCCGCGAGGCGGCCGGATTCTGCGCCGAGCGCTTCAAGCTGGGCTCGCTGTATTCGCTGACGGTCAAGACCGTGCCGCAGTTGATCATGGGGCTGAAGATCCGCCGCAGCGAGCTCAACATCGACCTGATCCTGGGCTCCAATATCGACCTCTTGTACAAGCTCAAGAACCTGGAGACCGATGCGATCATCGTGTCGCTGGACGACAGCACCCAGGACCCGGACTGCGAGTACCTGCCGCTGTTCAGTGACGACATCTTCCTCGCCACGCCTGCCGAATCGCCGTTTGCCGGGCAAGCGCAGGTGGACCTGACCGACCTTCGTGAATCGACCTTCATCACCCTGACCCAGGGCTTTGCCACCCACCGCGACGGTGTGCGTGTCTTCGAGCAGGCCGGGTTCAAGCCGAAGGTGGCGATGGAGGTGAACGACATCTTCACCTTGCTCAGCATGGTCAGCTCAGGCGTGGGCTATGCGCTGCTGCCAGGCAGGATCGCGGCGGTGTACGAAAACCGCGTGAAGCTGATACCGCTGCAGGAGCGGTATCGCATGCAGCAGCATATCGGGGTGGTGTTTCTCAAGGCCAAGGAACGTGATCCCAACTTGCTGGCGCTGTTGGCCGAATGCCGGATGTATGCCACCCGGCATGCGCAGTCCTGACCGAGCAGGATCCATTGCCTTATGCCCCAACGATCCCCCGGACGATGAAGTAGAGCACCGACGGCCCCAGCAGGCAGCCCAAGCCGGTATGGAAGGTCGCAGTCAGCGCACCGTAGGGCACCAGCCGCCGGTCGGTGGCTGCCAGCCCGGCCGTGACGCCACTCACCGTCCCGGCCAGGCCGCCGAAGACCATTGCCGAGCGCGGGTTGTCCAGGCCCATCCAGCGGGCCGCGAACGGTGTGCCGACCATCACCAGGATCGCCTTGATCAGGCCGGTCGCAATCGACAAGGCCATCACGTCCGAGGTCGCCCCGATCGCCGCGCCGGTTACCGGCCCTACGATGTAGGTCACCGCACCTGCCCCGATGGTGGTCATGCTCACTGCGTCGCGGTAACCGAACACCCAGGCCATGCTGGCACCGACGATGAACGGCAGCACCGTGCCCAGCAGCAGCGCCACGGCGCCGATCATGCCGGCCTTGCGTGCTTCGGTGGCCTGCACTTCGAAGGCGGTGGCGACGATGGCGAAATCGCGCAGCATCGCGCCACCCATCAGGCCTATCCCGGAGAACAGGGCCAGGTCCGCCAGGCCCTTCTGGCCACCGGTGATGGTGCCGCCTACCCAGGCCAGGACAAGCCCGATGACGATCGCGATGGCCGAGCCGTGCACTCGCCCGAACGTCAGGCGCTTGGACAGCACCACCGACACCCACATGATCACGCCGACGAAGGCGAATGCGGTGACGAGCCCGTTGTGTTCCAGTCCCTTCTCGATCAGGTCCAGCATGTCAGCGGCCTCCTGCGGCAGATGGGGTAATGTCCACCGGCTCGTCCGGCAACGGCTCGCCTTTGTGGGTGCGGCTGATGAAGGCAATGGTGCAGCCACACAGCACCACCGAGCCGATGGCAGCCAACACGGCCACCGGGCCACCGTGCAACGCAGTCACGACATTCTGTTGCGCGGCCATGGCCACGACCACCGGGATATACATCGCGCCCCAGAAGCCGACGCCCAACTCGCAATCCCTGGTCATGCCGCCGTGGCGCTGCATGTACAGCCGCGCGAAGATCAGCAACAGCATTGCGATACCGACACCGCCCACGTTCGACTTCACGCCCAGCAGCACACCAAGCATGTCGCCCAACACAATCCCTGCCAGCGTGCAGATCGCCAGCAATGCCACACCGTAAATAATCATTGTTGTTGTCCTCTAGGGTGTACCGCCTTCAATTATTGTTTTTGTACGGGCAAAGCGTTGCAGGTTCTAGGCGTGATCGCGATCCTCCTGTTGCATGAGCGAGACGAGGGTGTCCAGGCGGGCGCCGTCGAAACCCAAGGTTGTACCTTGTGCGAAGACCCGCCGGGCCAGGCCAGTCAGGACACTTCCCGGCGGCATCTCGATCTGCAGGCGCACGCCGCGCTCGTAGGCGCTTTGCACGGTGGCCCGCCAGTCGACGATGCGGCACATGTTGAAGGCCAGTTCGTCACGGATCTGTTCCGCGGTGCGCAGGGGGCGAGCCCGGCTGCTGCTCAGGTAGCCCAGGCGCGGTGCCTGTACCTGCACTTGGCCGAACGCCTCGGCAAGCGCTGCGGCCGGAGCTTCCAGCAGCGGGCAATGGGACGGCACGCTGACCGCCAGGCGCTTGCAGACCACCACGCCGAGCTGTTTTGCACGCTCGCCCACCGCCGCCATGGCCTCGTCGCTGCCAGCGATCACCAGCTGGTTATCGGCATTGATGTTGGCCAGGTAGACCGGCGTCCGCTCGCTGTGTACCTGCGCCAGTAGCCGCTCGACGCTGGCCTGGTCCAGCCCGATCACCGCAGTCATGCCATGGCCCTCTGGCCAGGCCTGCTGCATCAAGTCACCGCGCAGGTTCACCAGCTTCAAGGCATCGCTGAAACTCAAGGCCCCTGCCACCACTGCCGCCGGGTAGGCGCCGATTGAGAGGCCGGCGACATACGCCGGTACTGGTGCCTGTTGCAACAACAGGCGTGAGCAGGCGACACCGGCCACCAGCAGGCACACCTGCACGGCGCGGGTCGAGGCCAATGCTGCAGCCGAATCCAGCTGCAACACGTCCTCGCCCAGAACCTGCGAGGCTTCGCTCAGGCAGTCACGCACAATGTCCGATTCCGGCAAACGATGCAGCATGCCCGGCTTCTGCGCGCCCTGCCCCGGAAAGACCAGCCAGCTGCTCATGCTGCGTACTCCAGCGGCTGCCAAGGGTCTGATACCAGACGCGCACCCTCGTTGGCCTTGAGCAATACCCGCCGGGCAGCACTGGCCCATTCGCTCAAGGCCACGCCGCCGCATGGGGTTTGCAGCTGCGCATCGACCCGGCAAAGCGGGGTCTGCAGCTGTTGCAGCAGCTGCGCTGCCTGCTGCCGGTCGAGCGGTTCCGGCGTGCGCAGGATCAGGTCCAGGTCGCTGTCCTGATGCAGCGCGCGGATCCCCGTAGCCAATTCGAAACCGGCACTGCCGCCGACGCCCCAGACCAGGCCCGTGGCATCCAGTACGGGTTGGAGCACGCACAAGGCTTGCAAAGCCGGCCAGGCAGACTCTGTTGCCAGCGATAGTTGCTCCGGACTGACATGGCGCAGCACCGCTGATCTGCTCACCACCGTCGCGTAACGTTGCTCGCGCCGACACCCGCGCACCCCTACGGAAACCTGATCCACCTCACAACTCGCACGACGAACCACCACCGGAGTGCCCTGGCGCAAGGCTTCGCATGCCCAGTCCGGCGCATCGGCGGGCAGCGTTTCGCAACGGTCGATCCAGAGCAGGTCGTGGGGCAGGAAGGTCGTCATGGTTTCACCATTGCGCGCGCAGCAGGTCGCGCACCTGGCTGGACGCCGAGCGATTGCTCGCGCCGAGGCGGCTGCTCAAGTCACGGCCACTGGCCTGCACGTCCTTGACCGCCTCGATCAGGCTTTCCTGGACGCGTCCAAGGTCGGACGGCGACGGTTGCTCAGCGTTACTGACGGGCAAGGTCTGCCAGAGCAGCCCCAGGCTTGCATAGCTGTCGATGTCATAGGCCATCGGCGGCACGCTGGCGGCCAAGGCTTCCAGCTCCTCGACGCTGCGCAAGGTGACCCGCGCCGCCGATGCCTTGCCCATGGCATGCACCATCACCCCATCGTCGCGGAGCGCGATCAGGCGGTTGGCCTGATAACCGTGGGCCAGGAACGCCCCGGACATGGCCTTGCCCACCAACAGCGCAATCACCGGGTGCCCGGCCAACCGGGCACGGGCATAACTGTCGGCAGCACCCGCCAGGGCCTGATGGATGCCCAGCGCCTCTTCACGGCGGCCATAGGCCTGGCTCGGCACGTCGACGATCGCGACGAGTATGCGCTTGTGCGGATGGTCGCGGTCGGCAGCGATGGCCTGATCCACGGCATGGGCCAGGCACCAGCCTTCCAGGAGGCCGACTTCACCGTCGCGCGCCCGCGCAAAGCGGTTGGCCGGGTCGGCCACCACTGCCAGGTAGCGGACGGGCCATTCGCCCAGTTGGGCATCGGCGACTTTCAGCGATGGGGGCAAGCCGCTGACCTGCGCGGCGCCTTCGCTCAACGCCTGGAACCAGTGCAACCCACGCGGGGAAAGAGTGCTCATGTGCGGTCTCCCTGATACAGGCGGCGAACCGTCGCCGGGTCGATTTGCGGCGCGGCGTCGAGTGCGCCCAGACGTTGCAGGAACAGTTCGGCCTGCTGGCTGCGGTGCACGGGTGGCACGCCCTGGCGCAGGAATTCATGGATTTTTTCGCGTATCTGGGTCACTTCATCGGCGGCATAGCCATCCACCAGATGACTGGCAAAGCGCTGTTCACCTCCCGTCAGGCTCCAGATGAAGGGCCGGTCGCGGGAGTCGTACTCATCGATCCCTGCTTCCTGCTCGATCACCTGCGGGCCATTGAGGCCCAGCCGGGCTTCCCGAGTCACCAGCAGGTAGCTGCATAGTCCAGCGGCAATCGACATCCCGCCAAAGCAGCCCACGCTGCCCGCCACCACCCCGATCACCGGCTGGTACTGTCGCAGGTCGACAATCGCCGCGTGGATCTCGGCGATTGCGGCCAGCCCCAGGTTGGCCTCTTGCAAGCGCACCCCGCCAGTCTCCAGCAACAGCACTGCGCGGGTGGGAATGCCTTTGCGGTTGTCTTCTGCGGCCAGTTCCAGCGCGCCGGCGATCTTGGCGCCGCCGACCTCGCCCAGGCTGCCGCCCTGGAACGCGCCTTCGATGGCCGCGATCACCGCGGGCTGTCCCTCGATCAAGCCCTTGGCGATCACCACGCCGTCGTCGGCCTGGGGGACTACGCCCTGCCGAGCCAGCCAGGGCGACATCAGCCGCTCGAACGGGTCGATCAACTCGCGAAACGTGTCGGCATCGAGCAGGGCCTTGGCCCGTTGGCGGGCACCGAGTTCGACGAAGCTTTGCTTGCTGAGCAAGCGCGCGGTGTCAGTCATGGTCGATCTCCTCGAAGCCTTGCTCCAGGCGCAACCGCGCAACGCCAGGCGTCGCGCCGAAGTCATGGATGTCGATGTTCAGTGCAGGTGGCATGCGCTCCTCGAAAATACGCTCGAACAATTGCTGCCAGCGTGCGGCGGCGCCGTTGACCGAGGTCTGCACGGCGATGGTCAGCTTGCCGGCCTGGCCAGGCTCTATCAGTACTTCCAGGTCGCCGGAGCCGACACAGCCCACCAGCGCCTTCCCTCGGCCCGGCAGGCCAGCGGGAAATTCAAAATTCAGGGTTTCCATCAGTACGCTCCCTCGGCGCTCAGGCCGCCTTGCTCCAGACGATCAATCAACAGGCATGCCGCCAGCAGGTCGGCAGCGCCACCGGGCGAGGCATTGAGCTGCAGCAGTTGTCGGTCCAGTTCGAGCAGCCGGCGACGCCCCGGCAGGCTGGCGCTGCCACCTGCATCCAGCACCGCCTGGGCCCCGGCCTGCATGGCTTGCAGCCCCGCCAGGCCTGCGCGGTAGAGCACGCAGGTGTCGCCGAGATCGGCCATGATCGCCAGCAAGGCGTCGAGCCTGGCGTTCTGTTCGCCGTGGCCTGCGGCGCGGCTGCGCTTGAGTTGCGGAAGGCCGCGCAGCAGCACCGACGGGAAGCCCAACTGTGCCTCTTCGCGAGCTCCGCGTGCGCCGTACTGCCGCGCGACCTGGGCACCATGGCTGGCGGTCTGCGGGGCGAAACGGTCATCGAGCAGCGCCAGGCGCGCCGCCCGCAGGCTCAGGCCTGAAGCGGTGAGATCGTGAGTGTCGAGCGCGGCGGCGGATACCAGCAAGCCCAGCGCCCAGATACCGCCGCGGTGGGTGTTCACCCCGCCGGTGGTCACCAGCATGGCCTGTTCGCCTTCCCGGCCCAGGCGGCCTATGGTTTCGCGCAGGGGCAGATTGACGGCTCCTATCGATTCAGCCGCGTGGGCCATCTCCTTGAAACACGGCCAGAGCGACAAGGCCGACGCGTGCATCAGGCCCAGGTGCAGGTCGCTGTGCGCGCCGCTGCCACGCTTGTCCACCAGCGCAGGCTTGGGCGACAGGTCGGCTTCGTCGATCAAGGCCTCGACGGCGAAGTCGGCCAGCCGTTCGCTCGTGCTGACCGGACGGGTCTGCAGATTGAATGCGTGCATTACCAGCTCCTGAACTTGGCGGGCGGGTTGTACAGGCCACCTGACCACTCGACGAGGTCGGCGACACTCTTGGCCGCCAGCAGCTCGCGCGTGGCGTCGGTACGGCGAATGCCCAAGTCCTCGGGCAAGGCGATCAGGCCTTCGCGGCGCATGCGCTCGGTGTCCTTGGGATTGTGTCGCTGGCCAATGGCGGTTACACCGGCCACAGCAGCGATCATCGCCTGGCGCTCCTCCAGCGAGCGTGCCTTGTACAGGTAGGCGATGCCCTCTTCGGTCAGCAGGTGGGTCACGTCATCGCCGTAGATCATGATCGGCGCCAGCGGCATCCCGCACTTCTTCGCCACCTCAATGGCGTCCAGCGTCGGCACGAAGGTCGGCTTGCCGCCTTCCTGGTAGGTCTCGACCATCTGCACCACGAGTTTCTTGCCACGCTCGAGCAAGGCCTCGGGCGCATCCCCTTGATCCTGGCGCATGTCCAGCCACGCCGGGGTGCCATGGCGACGGCCGCGGGGGTCGTGACCCATGTTCGGCGCACCGCCGAAACCTGCCAGGCGTCCGCGGGTGACGGTGGAAGAATGACCATCACCATCCACCTGCAGGGTGGCGCCGATGAACAGGTCCACGGCGTATTGGCCAGCCAGCTGGCACATCATCCGGTTCGAGCGCAACGAGCCATCGCGTCCCGTGAAGAACACGTCCGGACGCGCGGCAATGTAATGCTCCATGCCAAGCTCGGTGCCGAAGCAATGCACGCTCTCGACCCAGCCACTTTCGATGGCGGGTATCAGCGTCGGGTGCGGGTTGAGTGTCCAGTTGCGGCAGATCTTGCCCCTGAGGCCAAGGGACTCGCCGTAGGTCGGCAGAATCAGCTCGATCGCGGCCGTGTTGAAGCCGATGCCATGGTTGAGCGACTGTACGTTGTGTTTCTCGTAGATGCCGCGGATCGCCATCATCGCCATCAGCACGTGCACCGGCTTGATGTGCCGAGGGTCGCGGGTAAACAGCGGCTCGATGTAGAACGGCTTGTCGGCCACCACCACGAAATCGACCCATGACGCGGGGATGTCCACCCGCGGCAGGTCGCTGACATCGTCGACCAGTTGATTGACCTGAACGATCACGATGCCATCGCTGAACGCGGCCGGCTCGATCAGCGCGGGAGTGTCCTCGGTGCTGGGACCCGTGTAGATATTGCCCTGGCGATCCGCCATGAACCCGGCCGACAGCACCACGTTGGGAATCAGGTCGACCACCAGCCGGGCGTACAACTCGATGTAGGTATGGATCGCCCCAACTTCCAGCAGACCGTCTTCGAGCAGCTGGCTGATGCGCAGGCTCTGGGTCCCCGCAAAGGAGAAATCGAGCTTGCGCGCGATACCGCGCTCGAACAGGTCCAGGTGTTCCCGCCGCCCGACGCTGGGCATGATCATGTGCAGGTCATGCAGCTTGCCGGGGTCGACCTTGGCCAGCGAGCGCGACAGGAAATCAGCCTGCTTCTGGTTGTTGCCTTCGAGCACCACCCGGTCGCCTGGCTGCATCAGCGCTTCAAGGGCTTCGACTAT
The DNA here is from genome assembly GCF_056312565.1 of Pseudomonas sp. JE3303. Classification (NCBI taxonomy): domain Bacteria; kingdom Pseudomonadati; phylum Pseudomonadota; class Gammaproteobacteria; order Pseudomonadales; family Pseudomonadaceae; genus Pseudomonas; species Pseudomonas sp. JE3303. The sequence continues at coordinate 52,589 of NZ_JBWGIF010000003.1, read as the reverse complement.
CCGCTCGGTTGGCAGTACCACGCCATCGGCTAGCGCCCGCACGTTTTCCAATCGCTGCTGCTTGGCGGTGCGGCGACGCGACCAGCGCGGGTCGGTTGTTGTTGTGGTTGTCATGCTCACTCCACGCCTCTTCGCTGTAGTGAGTCCACAGTAGAATTCACGTCAGGCCGCATCAATCAACCGCGCTCGCTAATCGTTACGCTTAGCGTAACGGTCCACGCGCCACGCCCTCCCCATCCTGTCAACCAACACGGGCGTAGCCCGTGCCAGGCGATGGGGAATATCGACACTCACTGTCATACAGGGGTGGTGTAATTTCTCCTACAAAGCCTGGTGCTCTTTCTGAGCAGGCTGCTACGCGTTGGCTCCTCGCGCCGTTAAATAACAAAGAATCATTTTTAAAGGTCTCTTCATGCCTGAAACACATAATTTCCTTATAACTAAACAGCATTTCTAATCCATTAAAACGTAGCATATTGTTCTGACCACACTTTTCCTTAGGCATAGGCCCTCCCCCAGACGACCTTGCCAGGACCTTACCGTCATGAGCCAACCCGCTTCATGCGGCAGCGCCCCGCCTGCCCAACCCACATCAAGGATGAATACCCATGAGCCACTCCGTAATCGCGAGTCAGCTTGATCCCCAAGCAAACCAGCATCTGCGCGACCATCTCCCGGACCATGAGGTCATCGACATCGCGCTGGGAGAGTTGCACCTGCAAGTGCCTGCGGACGTCTTCATCGTGCGCCCGGTCAATATCCGCGGTAACCGGGTGGACACGCCACCGCCCGGCTGGCCGGGGTCGCTGCGCTGGGTGCAGGTGGTGTCGTCCGGGATTGATGCCTACCCCGACTGGCTGTTCCAGGGGCCACCGGTCACCAGCGGCAAGGGCGCCAATGCCGAGCAGGTCGCTGAGTTCGCCCTGGCGCTGGTGTTCAGCGCCGCCAAGCAGTTGCCAGGCCTGTGGGTCAAGGATGCCGACTGGCGTCTTACTCCGCTGGCTCCTGTGCGCGGCCGCACCTTGGGCATTCTCGGCTTTGGCAGCATTGGCCAGAGCCTGGCGCGCAAGGCCACCGCCCTGGGCATGCGCGTACTCGCGCTGAGCCGACCGGGACAACCGATCGCCGAGGTGCCGGGGGTGGAGCGAGTCGATGACCTCGCCCAGCTGCTCGCTGGCAGCGACCATCTGGTCATCGCCGCCCCGCTGACGCCAGCAACGCGCGGGCTGGTCGGCCGGGACGTGGTGGCCCATGCCAAGCCGGGGCTGCACCTGATCAATATCGCCCGGGGCGGGCTGCTGGATCAGGAAGCGCTGCTTGAAGCCCTGGACAGCGGCCTGATCGGCCGTGCCAGCCTCGATGTGACCGATCCGGAGCCGCTGCCCAGCGGGCACCCGCTTTATCATCACCCTCGGATGTTCCTGTCTCCGCACACCTCGGCGATCTCCGAGGAGGGGTATCCTGCGTTTCTTGAAGCCTTTATCGCCAACTTCCACCGATACCGCGAAGGGTTGCCGCTGGCGAACCTGGTGGATACACGCCGGGGCTATTGAGCCCCCTGGCAGTCCGGCGTCCCGGCTGGCCATCCCACCAAGGGATGGCACAGGCCCACAAACAACCCTGTCCAATGGCCGTGTTGAGTTAACATCCACGCAGAACCGAGCTGACCACACCACATGCCCCACCCGCTGGTACCCCGCAATGAGCACCCTAGAGCGCTACGTACAAGCCGCCACCCGCGAGAACACCCGCCGCAGCTACCAGGCCGCCGTCGAGCATTTCGAAACGCACTGGGGCGGCTTTCTGCCGGCAACCGCCGAAAGCGTGGCGCGCTACCTGTCCGATCATGCCGGGCAGCACGCGGTAAGCACGCTCAAGCAACGCCTGGCCGGGCTGAGCCAGTGGCATGTCAGCCAGGGGTTTCCCGACCCGACCAAGGCGCCGCTGGTGCGGCAGGTGCTGCGCGGTATCCGCACCCTGCATCCGGCGCTGCCCAAACAGGCCGCGCCGCTGTTGCTGCAGCACCTGCAGACAGCGGTTGCCGGATTCGAACGGGAGGCCCAGGCCGCCCGCGAGCACGACGACCTGCCTGGGCTGATGCGCGCGCGGCGCGATGCGGCGTTGCTGCTGCTGGGCTTCTGGCGCGGTTTTCGCGGTGATGAACTGGCACGGCTGCGGGTCGAGCATATCCAGGCGCAGGCGGGCGTCGGGATGACACTCTTCCTCCCGCTCAGCAAGGGCGACCGCCAGGCGCAAGGCGTGCAGCACCGTGCTCCAGCGCTGAAAGCGCTGTGTCCTGTACGAGCCTACCTGGAGTGGATAGAAGTGGCCGGAATTGCCCAAGGGCCGGTGTTCCGCAAGCTGGATCGCTGGGGCAACCTGGGCGACGATGCGCTCAACAGCAACAGCCTCATCGGCTTGCTGCGGCGCATGCTCGAACGTTCCGGCGTGCCGGCGTCGCTGTACACAGGGCACTCGTTGCGCCGGGGCTTCGCGACCTGGGCGACCGCCAACGGCTGGGAACTGAAGGCCCTGATGAGCTATGTGGGCTGGAAGGATGCCAAGTCGGCGCTGCGCTATATCGATGCAGCGCAGAGCTTCGGGGACTTGGCGGTCCTGCCCGCTGGCACCGGGCAGGACGTGCTGGCCAGGATCGAATAGCGCCTTACCTGGCGTTGCGGGCGCAGGTCCACAGGCGGGCAATATCGCCGGCCCGCGCTCTGAGCAGCGCGGGAGCATCGGAGCAGGCCTGCTCCAGGGTCATCGGCCCGCTGGCCAGGGCGAAGGCCGCATCGATGCCGTGTTCATACAAGGCCTCGTAGCCCGAGCCCAAGGTTCCCGCGATCACCACCACCGGCACTCCATGACGCTTGGCGACCCTCGCGACGCCAAAGGGTGTCTTGCCGCGCAACGTCTGCGCATCGAACCGGCCTTCGCCGGTGATCACCAGGTCGGCGCCCCGGACTGCATCCTCGAGACCCGCCAGTTCGGCAACGACCTCGACCCCCGCACGGAAACGCGCCCCCATGAAGGCGCGGGCCGCGAAACCCATGCCACCGGCTGCACCGCAACCCGGGAAGTCACGCACGTCCTCCCCGAGTGCCTGGGCACTGTGATCCGCGAAATGACCCAGCGCCTGGTCCAACTCGGCAACCTGGCCGGGGCTCGCGCCTTTCTGCGGGCCAAAGATCGCCGAGGCGCCGTTCGGACCGCACAGGGGGTTGTCGACGTCGGCCGCGACCTCGACCTGCACGGTGGCCAGGCGCGGATCGAGCCCGCTGGCGTCCAGGGCCGCCAGGCGCAACAGGGCGAGGCCGCCCTCTTCCAAGGGTTGGCCGTCGGCGTCCAGCAAACGCAGCCCGAGCGCGCGCAGCATGCCGCTGCCGCCGTCATTGGTGGCGCTGCCGCCGATTGCCAGGACGATACGCTGGGCACCCGCATCAAGCGCCGCACCGATCAGTTGGCCTGTGCCCCAGGTGCTGCTGCGGCACGCATCACGCTGCGCGGTGGACAGCAGCTGCAAGCCACTGGCCTGGGCCATTTCGATGATTGCCGTGCGGCTCTCGGCCAGCCAGCCCCAACCGGCATCGACCGGCTCACCCAGAGGACCCCGCACGGTTTCGCGTCGAAGCTCGCCCGCGCTGGCCGCCAGGATCGCGTCCATGGTGCCTTCACCGCCGTCGGCCATCGGACACTCGATCAGCTCGGCCTTGGGCAGCACGCCGGCCAGGCCCTGGGCGATGGCACGGGCGACACCTGCGGCGTCGAGGCTGTCCTTGAACGAGTCGGGCGCGATGACGATTTTCATTGTAATTCTCCTGGTCAAGATACAGGCCATGCTGACACCTGCCGCAAGACGGGGCTTCTGTCGAATGCACAATAGGTGGGAGAGGTTGATTGGGCAAATGCCCCGGACCAACACAGCGCAGAGGCCGTTCTACTCAGCTGGCAGCAGCTGCAGACCCAGATAAAGACTCAGCATCCCTTCCAGTTTCAATGGATCCACCTCCCCCAGCTCGGCCACCCGCTCCAGCCGGTAGCGCAGGCTGTTGCGATGAATACCCAGCGCATCGGCACACGCCTGGCTCTGTCCATCATGCGCACACCACGCTCGCAACGTGATCAGCAACTGACCGCTGCTGTCCCGGGCCTTGATCCGCTGCAGCGGCTCGAGCAGCTCATCGTGTGCGTCATCGCTGCGATGCCGCCAGAGCATCGCAGGCAAACGGTAGCGCGCCAGGCTCAGCAGCCTCTCGCCAGGCAGCACTTCACGCCCATAGGCCAGCAGATCCCTCACTCGACGGTAACCACGGCGCAGTTGCCCGAGGCTTTGCGCAACACTTCCCATGGCCAGTCGCTGAACCTGCCAGCCATGCCGGTGCAGCCGTTCAAGCAAGCGCTCTTCATCGAGAGCCACGCCCGCCGGCCTGCACCACAGCAGCGATTGGCGCGCCGGGCTCACGCACCAGCTGTCGGGATAGCGGCTCATCAGCCAGACAGCCAAGGCTTGCGCTTCGGGCCCAGCGTCAAGTTCGAACAGACAGGGAGTGCGCGCCAGCTGCGGTTTGAGCCCCAACTGCTGCGCCTCGTCCACCAGCCGTGGCGAATCCCCGCTCGCCCCCAGCAGCAGAGCCAGCAAGTCGTCACAGCGCTGCCGCCGCCATTGCTGCTCCACCTGCAGATGGCGCTGCGCCAGGAGCATCTCGGCGGTCATGCGCACCAGTTCGGCATAGGTGCGCAACTGCTCCGGCTCGCCGGTGAGCCCGAGCACACCGATCAGCCGTCCATCGAGAAACAGCGGCAGGTTGATGCCCGGCTGCACGCCCTTGAGGCACTTCGCGGCCTCGCTGTCGAGCTCTACGACGCGCCCATTGGCCAGCACCAGCTGCGCGCCCTCATGGCGGGTGTTGATGCGGTCGGGCTCGCCGCTGCCCAGGATCAGCCCCTGGCTGTCCATGACGTTGACGTTATAGGGCAGAATGGCCATCGCCCGGTCGACGATGTCCTGTGCCAGGTCATGGTCCAGTTCGAACATGGAAGGGGTCCTTGGAGTCGTAGGGGGTGTCCCCAGGCATTGTTCCCAGGCACAGCAAGCGATGGTTCAGCTTGTGCAAAAGCACAAAGACAGCCCCGGCCGGCTCGCCGAGACTCGTGGAGGCAGCTTCCAGCAGGCTGCGCGGCGCCCACATAACAAAAGAGATTGAATCATGGCACACCCCCCTGCCCCTGACCACGGCCGAGACACTACCCGTGACGCGCTCTACCGGCGTATCACCCTGCGGCTGATTCCGTTCATCTTCATCTGCTACCTGTTCAACTACCTGGACCGCGTCAACGTCGGCTTCGCCAAGTTGCAGATGCTCGACGCATTGAAGTTCAGCGAAACCGTCTACGGCCTCGGTGCCGGTATCTTCTTCATCGGCTACGTGCTCTGCGGCCTGCCCAGCAACCTGGCGCTCAATCGCTTCGGCCCGCGCCGCTGGATCGCGCTGATGATGATTGCCTGGGGCACGTTGTCCACCTGCCTGATGTTCGTCACCACGCCCACGGAGTTCTACGCACTGCGCCTGCTCACCGGCGCTGCCGAAGCGGGCTTCTTCCCAGGCGTGGTGCTGTACCTCTCGCGCTGGTTCCCGGGCGATCGCCGGGGCCGGATCATGGCCCTGTTCATGTCGGCCATCCCGGTATCGGGCTTGCTGGGCGGGCCCTTCTCGGGCTGGATCCTGGAACACTTCGCTGCGGGCCAGCATGGCCTGGCGGGATGGCAGTGGATGTTCCTGATCCAGGGCGTGCCCACCGTGCTGCTTGGCGTATTGGCGATCAAGCTGCTCAGCGACGGTTATGAAAAAGCCCCTTGGCTGAATCCGGCAGAGCGCCAGATGATCGCCGCGGACCTGGCTGCGGACGCGGCGAGCAAGCCGGCCACTACCAGTGACAGCGTGCTCTCGGTACTGACCAACCCGCTGATCTGGACCTTCGGCTTCGTCTACTTCTGTATCCAGAGCGGCGTCTACGCCATCAACTTCTGGCTGCCATCGATCATCAAGAGCCTGGGCTTCGACAGCGCGTTGCTGATCGGTTGGCTGAGCGCCATCCCGTATCTGCTGGCAGGTGTGTTCATGCTGATGGTCGGCCGTTCGGCGGACCTGCGCAACGAACGCCGCTGGCATCTCGTGGTGCCGATGCTGATGGGCGCGATCGGCCTGCTGATCGCGGCGAACTTCGCCAGCAGCCCGGTCATCGCCATTCTCGGCCTGAGCATCGCCACCATGGGCGCACTGACCGGCCTGCCGATGTTCTGGCCGATGCCGACCGCGCTGCTCAGCGCTGGCACCGCGGTGGCGGGCCTGGCGGTGATCAACTCGGTCGGGCAGATGGCGGGTTTCCTCAGCCCCTACCTGGTTGGTTTCATCAAGGACCAGACCGGCTCGACCGATGCCGCGCTGTACTCGCTGGCGGCATTGATCGTCGTCGGCAGCCTGGTCGCCCTGCGCGTCTCGCGCCCACGCCCGGCGGCGCTCGCCCGCGCGGCCTGAACCGGCAGCGGCGCGCCCTGCCTGGGCCGCGCCGCTCCTTTTCATGGCTTTCAATGCCCGGTGGATCTGTGTAAAACGAACCTCCCCATCATTGCAAAAAGGGATGTTCGAGCATGATCTACCGTCCTCTCGGCCAGAGCGGCCTGCAGGTTTCCGCGCTGACACTGGGCAGCATGATGTTCGGTGAGCAGACCAGCACCGAAGATTCGCTGCGCATCATCGCCAAGGCCTGGGACCAGGGCATCAACTTCATCGACACCGCCGACGTCTACAACGGTGGGCGCTCGGAAGAAATCGTCGGCGAGGCCGTCGCCCGCAACCGTCAGGACTGGATTGTCGCCTCCAAGGTCGGCTTTGGCCCGGCCGAAGGCCTGCCCAATCGCAGCGGCCTGTCGCGCAAGCACATTTTCAATGCCATCGAGGCGACGCTTGCGCGCATGGGTACTGACTACCTCGACATCTACTATCTGCACCGCGAAGACCACAAGGTCCCGCTCGAGGTCACGGTCAGCGCCATCGGCGAGCTGCTGCGCCAAGGCAAGATCCGCCACTGGGGCGTGTCCAACTTCCGCGGCTGGCGCATCGCCGAAATCTGCAACGTCGCCGAGCGCCTGGGTGTCGACAAGCCTGTCGTCAGCCAGCCGCTGTACAACATCGTCAACCGCCAGGCCGAGCCCGAGCAGTTCGCTGCCGCGGCTCACCATGGCCTGGGCATCGTGCCCTTCAGCCCGCTGGCGCGTGGCGTGCTCAGCGGCAAGTACGCACCCGGCGCCACGCCCGATGCCGGCAGCCGCGCGGGCCGCCAGGACAAGCGCATCATGGAGACCGAATGGCGCCAGGAATCCCTGGCCATCGCCCAGCAGATCCACGCCTACGCCGAAGGCAAGGGTGTCGGTATCGTCGAGTTCGCGATTGCCTGGGTGCTCAACAATCGCCTGGTGAGCTCGGCCATCGTTGGCCCGCGCACCGAGGCGCAGTGGGATACCTACAGCGGCGCACTGGAGGTGAAGATCACTGCCGAAGACGAAGCGTTCATCGATTCGCTGGTTACCCCCGGCCACGCCTCCACCCCGGGCTACAACGATGTCGCCCACTACGTCAGCGGAAGGCTGCCGCACGACTGCTAAGGTAAAAATGCAGTCGGCGCCTGCAGTTTTGCCAATTGAACCTGGCAAAACTGCGCTGCTAGGATCCCGCCATCCTTCGGCGCATCCAACGTTGACTTGGAAATCAATAACAAAGCAGGGATACCGCGATGAACGCGCATGCTGACACCCAGGCACTGGCCGCCGTACTGGCCGATGTCCGCAACCATGTTGGACACCTCACCCTCAACCGCCCCGCCGGTCTCAATGCCCTTACCCTCGACATGGTCCGCAGCCTGCGGCGCCATCTCGACCGCTGGGCCGCAGACCCGCAGGTACACGCAGTGGTGCTGCGTGGCGAAGGCCCCAAGGGCTTCTGCGCAGGCGGCGATATCCGCTCCCTGCACGACAGCTTCAAGGCTGGCACCTCGCTGCACCGTGACTTTTTCGAAGAAGAATACGCCCTCGACCTGTGTATCCATCGTTACCGCAAGCCGGTGCTGGTGCTGATGGACGGTTTCACGCTCGGTGGCGGCATGGGCCTGGCCCAGGGTGCCGACCTGCGCGTGGTCACCGAGCGCAGCCGCCTGGGCATGCCGGAAGTGGGCATCGGCTACTTCCCGGACGTGGGCGGCAGCTATTTCCTTTCACGCATTCCAGGCGAGCTCGGCACCTATCTCGGCGTCAGCGGCGCGCAGATCCAGGCAGCCGATGCGCTTTATTGCGGCCTGGCTGACTGGTACCTGTGCAGTGACAAGCTGGACGCGCTGGATGCAGGCTTCGACCAGCTGAGCTTCGGCAAGCAGCCGCTCAAGGACCTCCAGGGCCTGCTGGCCACGCTCGGCAGCCAGACCCTGGACGATGCCCCGTTGAGCAAGCTGCGCCCGGTGATCGACCACTTCTTCGGCCTGCCCGATGTCCCCAGCATGGTCGAGCAACTGCGCGCGGTGACGGTGGCTGACAGTCACGCGTGGGCATTGGCGACGGCCGATCAGCTGGAAACGCGCTCGCCCCTGGCAATGGCGGTTACGCTGGAGATGCTGCGCCGCGCCCGTCACCTGAACCTGGATGACTGCTTTGCCATGGAGCTGCACCTGGACCGCCAATGGTTCGAACGCGGCGACATCATCGAAGGCGTCCGGGCGCTGATCATCGACAAGGACAAGCAGCCACGCTGGAACCCTCCAACGCTTGCGGGTCTGGACCGCCGGCGCGTCGAGCACTTCTTCGAAGGCCTGTGAGCAAGGGAGTCTACAGATGCAAGACCTCGAACTGAGCGAAGAACAGATCATGATCCGCGACATGGCCCGGGATTTTGCCCGCGCCGAGATCGCGCCCCATGCCCAGGCCTGGGAGAAGGCCGCCTGGATCGACGATGCCGTGGTCAGGCAGATGGGCGAGCTGGGCCTGCTCGGCATGGTGGTGCCCGAGCAATGGGGCGGCAGCTACACCGATTACGTCGCCTATGCCCTGGCCGTCGAGGAAATCGCCGCCGGTGACGGCGCCACTGGGGCACTGATGAGTATTCACAACTCGGTGGGCTGCGGGCCGCTGCTGGCCTATGGCAGCCCCGCGCAACAGCAGGCGTGGCTGCCGCGCCTGGCCAGCGGCGAGGTGATCGGCTGCTTCTGCCTCACCGAACCCCAGGCCGGCTCCGAAGCCCATAACCTGCGGACCCGCGCCGAGTTGCACGATGACCAGTGGGTCGTCAACGGGGCCAAGCAGTTCGTCAGCAATGCGCGCCGTGCCGGCCTTGCCATCGTGTTCGCGGTTACCGACCCCGAACTGGGTAAAAAGGGAATCTCGGCTTTTCTGGTGCCGACCGACAATGAGGGGTTCGTGGTCGACCGCAGCGAGCACAAGATGGGCATCCGCGCCTCCGACACCTGCGCCGTGACGTTCGACAACTGCCGCATCCCGGCGGCCAACCTGCTGGGCGAGCGTGGCAGGGGCCTTGCCATCGCCCTGTCCAATCTTGAAGGCGGACGCATCGGCATCGCCGCCCAGGCCCTGGGCATCGCGCGCGCCGCATTCGAGGCCGCGCTGGTGTATTCACGCGAGCGCATCCAGTTCGGCAAGCCGATCAACGAACACCAGAGCATTGCCAACCTGCTGGCCGACATGCAGGTGCAGGTCAACGCCACGCGCCTGCTGATCCTGCATGCCGCCCGCCTGCGCACGGCGGGCAAGCCGTGCCTGAGCGAAGCCTCCCAGGCAAAGCTGTTCGCCTCCGAGATGGCCGAGCGGGTGTGTTCGATGGCGATCCAGGTGCATGGCGGGTATGGGTACCTGGAGGATTATCCGGTCGAGCGGTACTACCGGGATGCACGGATCACGCAGATCTACGAGGGGTCGAGCGAGATCCAGCGGATGCTGATCGCGCGCGAGTTGCGCAACTATCCGCTGTGATCTGCATTTACCCGTTGTAACAAACTTGCGTCCTGCAGTAAGCTCGGGTCCATCAACTGGAGAGCAACATGTCCGACACCACCCTCAACCTCGCTCGTCACACCGGTCGCACACCGTGCCCTGTGCTGGCTGTGGCCGGTTGCCAGGCGGTTGCTCCTGCCAGCTTCTATTTTGGGTATTGGTTTAGCCACAGGCGCCGCTGATACCCAGACCGGCGCCCACTTTCGAGGGGCCGCCGATACGAGAATACTCAACCCCCGGTCGGCTCCCCGACCGGGGGTTTTGTTTTTCCGGCCGGCGCAAACACATTCATCACGAGGATTTATCCATGAACTACGCGACCTTTACCTACCCAAGCACCTATGCATGGCGATTTAGCCAATCCCGCTCGGGCCAGCCTGCCGCCTCCGACCGGTTCATCCAAGGTGGCAACACAACACCCAATGCCAACCCGGCCATGTGTCGAACACCTCGATAGGGCCGACCGCGCGGGCTTGAACCCGCCGTCCGCCCAAGGATACCGAACGCCATGCAATCGTCTTCCCTCGCTCTGCCCCTGACCCAGCCCCAGGCCGCCAACAGCGTCGTCAGCCAGCGCCTGCCGAGCCCGCACCTGCTCAAGCAGCAGATGCCGCTTTCCACTGCCCTCGCCCATCAAGTCGAAGCCCATCGCCAGGCGGTGCGTGCCATCCTCGAAGGCCGCGACTCGCGCCTGCTGGTCATCGTCGGCCCCTGCTCGATCCATGACCCCCGCTCGGCCCTGGAATACGCCGACCGCCTGGCCGCCCTCGCCGCCGAAGTGAGCGGCCAGCTGCTGCTGGTGATGCGCGCCTACATCGAAAAGCCGCGCACCACGGTGGGCTGGAAAGGCCTGGCCTACGACCCGCACCTGGACGGCAGCGATGACATGCACGCGGGCCTGGCCCTGTCCCGTGGGCTGATGCTCGGCATGCTCGAGCGCGGCCTGCCAATCGCCACGGAACTGCTGCAGCCGATGGCCGCTGGCTACTTCGACGATCTGCTCAGCTGGGCGGCCATCGGCGCGCGCACCACCGAGTCGCAGATCCACCGCGAGATGGTCAGCGGGCTGGGCCTGCCGGTCGGCTTCAAGAACGGCACGGACGGCGGGGTCGCGATCGCCTGTGATGCCATTCGCAGTGCAAGCCATCCGCACCGGCATTTCGGTATCGACGCCCAAGGCTACCCGGCCATCGTCGAGACCCTTGGCAACGGCGATACACATCTGGTGCTGCGTGGCGGTCATCAGGGACCGAACTTCGATGCAGCGAGCGTTGGGCAAGCGCGCCAGGGACTGGCCAAGGCCGGGTTGCCGGCACGGATCATGGTCGACTGCAGCCACGCCAACAGCGGCAAGGACCCGGCCCGTCAGCCGGCAGTGCTCGAGGATGTATTGGCGCAGCGTGCGGCGGGCGATCGTTCGTTGGTGGGAGTGATGCTGGAGAGCCATCTGTTCGACGGTTCCCAGGCTCTGGGAAAGGGCACGCTGAAGTACGGGGTGTCGATTACCGATGGCTGCCTGGGATGGGAATCCACCGAAGCGCTGCTGCGCCGGGCCGCGGGTTCGGCGATGTAGCCATCAGCCCATGCACCCCGAGACACCACCCCCGCATTTGCGATAGTCTTGGCGTTTTCAAGAAGGAGTACTTACCCATGGCAAAAGCCACTGCCCGTCACATCCTGGTCGCCACCGAGGACAAGTGCAACGAGCTCAAGTCCCAGATCGAAGCCGGCGCCGATTTCGCCGAAGTTGCCAAGGCAAACTCCACTTGCCCATCCAGCCGCCAAGGCGGCGACCTGGGTTCGTTCGGCCCAGGCCAGATGGTCAAGGAATTCGACACCGTGGTCTTCAGCGCGCCACTGAACGTGGTCCAGGGCCCGGTCAAGACCCAGTTCGGCTACCACCTGCTTGAAGTGACCAGCCGCCAGGACTGATCCATGACAGCCAAGGACGGCGCACTATCCGCAGGAGCTGCCAACCGGCCGCTCCTGCAGTTTGCACATCCTTTGCGCATGTTCCTGCTGCTCTGCCTGCTTGGCCTGCCCTGCACGGTCAACGCTGATCCGTCGCATGCCCTCACCGTCTACGGTGAAGCCCCGCGTTACCCAGCAAGCTTCCACCACTTCGAATACGTAAATCCTGACGCCCCCAAGGGCGGCAGCCTTCGCCGTTCGGCCCTCGAAATCGGTCAGTTCGACCACATCCTGCCCTACATCGACAAAGGCATCGGCGTCAGCGAAATCAACGGCTGGCTTTATGCCCCGCTGGCCGTCCGATCGTTCGATGAGCCGTACACCGTCTATGGCCTGATCGCCCATCGCCTGGAGCGTGGACCGGATGACGCCTGGCTTCGCGTCGAGCTCGACCCGCGCGCCACCTTCGCCGATGGCAAGCCGGTGCGCGCCGAAGACGTGCGCTTTACCTTCGACACCCTGATGAGCAAGGGCAGCCTCAGCTATCGCACCCAGTTCGCCGACGTAGCTTCGGTAGTAGTCGAAGGCCCCCGTCGCGTGCGCTTCGATTTCAAGCAGCCGCATAGCCGCACACTGGCCCTGGACCTTGCCAGCTTGCCCGTGTTGCCGGAACACGACTGGGTGGACCGCGACTTCGCCAGCGGAGCAGGCTTCGGCAAGCCGGTGGGCAGCGGTCCGTACCGCATCGACCAGGTCGACAATGGCCGCAGCCTGACCTTTGAGCGCGATGCCAACTGGTGGGCCAAGGACCTGCCGGTCAGCCGCGGGCGGTTCAATTTCGAGCGCATCCGCGTCGAGTATTTCGGCGATACCGAAGTCGCACGCCAGGTATTGCGCGGCGGCGGCTTCGACTACAACCGCGAGTTTTCCGCCACCGCCTTCACCCTCGGCTACGCCGGCGCTGCCCTGGACGACGGCCGCCTGCAACGCGCCCACCTGGGCAGTCGAAAACCGCAGAACGCCCAGGGCTTCGTGTTCAACCTTGACCGCCCGGTGTTCAAGGACCGTCGCGTGCGCCAGGCCCTGGCGATGCTGTGGGACTTCGAGTGGAGCAACCGGCAGATGATGCGCAACCTGTACATCCGCCAACAGAGCGTATTTTCCAACACGCCCCTGGCTGCCCGCGACCTGCCCGACGCCGCCGAGCTCAAGCTGCTCGAACCCCTGCGCGGCAAGGTGCCGGAGGAAGTGTTCAACCAGGTGTTCACGGCCCCGGTGACCGACGGCTCTGGCATCATCCGTCCCCAACAGCTGCAGGCCCTGGCGCTGCTGCAGGCGGCAGGCTGGACGCCCCAGGGCGACCACCTGGTCAATGCCCAGGGCGAGCCGCTGAGCTTTACCTTCCTCAACGGCCAGTCCGGCCTTGAACGGCTGATCCTTCCCTGGAAGCGAAACCTGGCACAGATTGGTATCACCCTGCAGATCCGCAACGTCGATTCCGCGCAATACATCAACCGCCTGATGAGCCGTGACTACGACATGGTCGTGACCGGCTACCCGGTCACGCTCTCGCCGGGTACCGAGCTGTACAACTATTTCGGCTCCGCGGCCGCCAACGATCCTGGTTCGAACAACCTGATGGTGCTCAAGGATCCAGCCGTGGACCGCTTGCTCGATGGCCTGGTGCGTGCCGACAGCCAGGCGGGCATGCAGCGCCACGCCCGCGCCCTGGACCGTGTGCTGCAATGGAACTACTACTGGATACCCAACTATTATCCGCCAGGCAGCTCCACGGCCTGGTGGAACCGCTTCGGCATGCCCCGGGTCCAGGCCGCGTATGACGAAGGCCTGGACACCTGGTGGGAGATCAGCCCGACGGCGCTGACCAATGCGCAGATGGCCGAGCGCCTCAAGGACACGCCATGACCGCCTACATCCTGCGTCGGCTGTTGCTGATCATCCCGACTTTGCTCGCCATCCTGCTGGTCAACTTCGCCATCGTCCAGGCCGCGCCCGGTGGCCCGGTGGAGCAAGCCGTCGCGCGTCTCCAGGGCCTTGGCGGCGCCGCGCCGGGTGCACGGACCGAGGTGCTGCAGGGGGAATCGCGGTCAAGCCGCGGGCTCGACCCCAAGCTGATCGAGGAAATCAGGCACCAGTACGGCTTTGACAAAAGCGCCTCCGAGCGCCTGTGGCTGATGCTGGGCCAATACGCCCGGCTGGACTTTGGCAACAGCTTTTTCCGCGGCGCCAAAGTGACCGACCTGATCCTCGAGAAGCTCCCCGTGACGCTCTCGCTGGGTTTCTGGGCCACTCTGATCACCTACCTGGTGTCCATTCCGCTGGGCATTCGCAAGGCGGTCCGCCATGGCAGCCGCTTCGATACCTGGAGCAGCGCGCTGATCATCGTCGGCTATGCCCTGCCCTCGTTCCTGTTTGCCTTGCTGTTGATCGTGCTGTTCGCCGGCGGCACGTCGCTGAACTGGTTTCCTGTCCGCGGGTTGGTGTCGGATGACTTCGAGCAGCTCAACCTGCTGGGCAAGCTCGCGGACTACTTCTGGCACCTGGTGCTCCCGGTCAGCGCGCTGGTGATCGGCGGCTTCGCCACCCTGACCCTGCTGACCAAGAATGCCTTCCTCGACGAGATAGCCCGCCAGTACGTAGTCACGGCCCGCGCCAAGGGGCTGAGCGAACGCCGTGTGCTCTATGGGCACGTGCTGCGCAATGCGATGCTGCTGGTAGTAGCGGGCGTGCCCCAGGCGCTGATCACGGTGTTCTTCGCGGGCTCCTTGCTGATCGAGGTGATCTTCTCCCTCGACGGGCTCGGGCGCATGAGCTACGAGGCGGCCGTGTCGCGGGATTACCCGGTGGTGTTCGGCACACTGTTCATCTTCACCCTTGCGGGCCTGCTGATCCGCCTGATCGGCGACCTCTGCTACACCGTGCTCGATCCACGCATCGATTTCAGCACGAGGGCACACTGATGCTCTCGCCCCTCTCGCGCCGCCGCCTGCAACGCTTTCGCCGCAACCGCCTGGGCTGGACGTCGCTGTGGCTGTTTGGCGTGCTCCTGGTGCTGAGCCTGGGCGCCGAGCTGGTGGCAAACGACAAGCCACTGCTGCTTGGCTACAAGGGCGAGCTGTACATGCCGGCGCTCATGCGCCATACCGAGCAGGAATTTGGCGGGCAGTTGCCATTCCAGCCAGACTACCGCAGCCAGTACGTGCGCCAGCTGATCGAGGGCCAGGGCGGCTGGATGCTCTTTGCGCCCATCCCGTTCAGTGCCGACACCCCCAACTATGATCTGCAGGTACCGAGCCCCAGCCCGCCCTCGGCGGCCAACTGGCTGGGTACCGACGACCAGGGCCGGGATGTGCTGGCGCGGGTGCTGTACGGCACCCGGGTGTCGCTGCTGTTTGCCTTTGCGCTCACTGTGATCAGCGTGTTCATCGGCATCACCGCAGGCGCGCTGCAGGGTTACCACGGCGGCTGGGTCGACTTGATCGGCCAGCGCCTGCTGGAGGTCTGGTCGGGTTTGCCGGTGCTCTACCTGCTGATCATCCTGAGCGGCTTCGTGGAGCCCGATTTCTGGTGGCTGCTGGGCATCATGGCACTGTTTTCCTGGCTGACTCTGGTGGATGTGGTGCGGGCCGAGTTCCTGCGGGGGCGCAACCTGGAATACGTCAAGGCCGCGAGGGCGCTGGGCCTGCCGGACAGCCAGGTGATCCTGCGGCACATCCTGCCAAATGCCATGAACGCCACCCTCACACTGGTGCCGTTCATGCTCACAGGCGCCATCACCACCCTCACCGCCCTGGATTTCCTGGGCTTCGGCATGCCGGCCGGCAGCGCCTCGCTGGGCGAGCTGGTCACCCAGGGCAAGCAGCACCTGCAAGCACCCTGGCTCGGATTCACTGCCTTTTTCGCGCTGGCGCTTATCCTCTCGCTGCTGGTGTTCATCGGCGATGCCCTGCGCGAGGCTTTCGATCCGCGCGCCTGAACTCTTTTCTGTCAGCGGCACATCCAAGGAGTCATCCATGAGTCTGCAAGGCAAGACAGCGGTAGTCACCGGATCCACCAGTGGTATCGGCCTGGGCATCGCCAAGGTGCTGGCCAAGGCCGGGGCGAACATCGTGCTCAATGGTTTTGGCGATGCCCAGGGCGCGCTCGACGAGGTCGGGCGCCTGGGCGGCAAGGTTGCCCATCATCCGGCGGACCTCGCCGATGTGGCACAGATCGAGGCGCTGTTCGCCTATGCAGAAGAGCAGTTCGGCGCGGTCGACATTCTCGTCAACAACGCAGGGATCCAGCACGTAGCCCCGGTCGAGCAGTTTCCGGTGGAGGCCTGGGACAAGATCATCGCCCTCAACCTGTCCGCGGTGTTCCATGCCAGCCGGCTCGTACTGCCGGGCATGCGCGCGCGCAACTGGGGACGCATCGTCAACATCGCTTCGGTGCACGGCCTGGTGGGCTCCGCCGGCAAGGCCGCCTATGTGGCCGCCAAGCACGGAGTGATCGGATTGACCAAGGTAGTCGGCCTGGAGACCGCCACGAGCAATGTCACCTGTAACGCCATCTGCCCCGGCTGGGTGCTCACGCCGCTGGTGCAGAAGCAGATCGATGACCGTGCCGCCGCAGGAATCGACCCGCAGCAGGCGCAACATGACCTGCTGGCCGAGAAACAACCCTCGCTGGCCTTCGTGACGCCCGGGCACCTGGGTGAGCTGGTGCTGTTTCTCTGTAGCGAAGCCGGCAGCCAGGTGCGCGGCGCGGCCTGGAACGTCGATGGCGGGTGGCTGGCGCAGTGACAGGCTAAAGTCCAGTAACAGCAGAAGGAGAACGCGGCATGAACGATGTGCTCTGGTACCCCACGGCGGCGCAGATCGAGGCGACACGGATGGAGGATTTCCGTCGCTGGGTGAACCTGCGTTTCACCCTGCAGCTGGCTGACTATGCGGACTTGCATCGCTGGAGCATCGGGGAGCGTGCCGCATTCTGGCAATCGATCGCCGAATACTTCCAGGTGCGCTGGCATGCGCCGGCTGACCGGGTGCTTGACGAGGGCGCACTGATCACGGACGCGCGCTGGTTCACAGGTGCCAGGCTCAACTTCGCCGAGCACCTGCTGCAACGGCGCGATGATAGCCCTGCCCTGATCGCCGTGCGCGAAGATGGCAGCCGCCAGGTGCTCAGCCACGCGGAACTGGCCGCCCACGTCGCCGGGCTGCAAGCGGCACTGCAAGCAATCGGCATCCAGCCTGGCGACCGGGTCGCGGCGGTCATGCCCAACACCTGGCAGACCCTGGTGGCGATGCTCGCTTGTGCCAGCCTGGGCGCGATCTGGTCGAGCTCCTCCCCCGATTTCGGCACCCACGGCATCATTGACCGCTTCAGCCAGATCGAACCCAGGGTGCTGATCGCCTGCGCAGGCTACGAATACGCCGGCAAGTCGATCGAGCAAGTTGAAAAAATCAACGATGTGCTGTCCCGCTTATCCAGCGTGCAGCACCTGATCGTGGTGCCCCATACCCGAACCGGCACCCGCAGCGACGAGTTCAAGGCTGCGCAGGTGAGCCTGTGGGACGACTTCTACCAGCCAGGCGGCGAGCCACGATTCACGGCGCTGCCGTTCGACCATCCGCTGTATATCCTCTACTCCAGCGGCACCACCGGCGTGCCCAAGTGCATCGTCCACCGCGCCGGTGGCGTGCTGTTGCAGCACCTGAAGGAACATGGCCTGCACAGCGGCCTGAAGGCCGATGACGTGCTGTTCTACTACACCACCTGCGGGTGGATGATGTGGAACTGGCTGGTGAGCGGCCTGGCCGTCGGCGCTACCCTAGTGCTCTACGATGGCTCGCCGTTCCATCCCGGCCCCAGGCGGCTGGTTGACCTGATCGACGCCGAAGGTATCCATGCCTTCGGCACCAGCGCCAAGTACCTGGCCGCACTCGAGCAAGCGGGCCTCAAGCCTATCGAGAGCCATCGACTGGACAACCTGCGGCTGATCATGTCCACCGGCTCGCCCCTGTCGCCGCACAGCTATGACTATGTCTACCGCGACATCAAGGCTGACGTGTGCCTGGCCTCGATGTCGGGCGGCACCGATATCGTCTCGTGCTTTGTGCTTGGCAACCCGGCCCTGCCGGTGCGCCGCGGCGAGATCCAGTGCAAGGGCCTGGGCATGGCAGTGGAAGTCTGGGATGCCCAAGGCAGGCCCGTCACAGGCGAAAAAGGCGAACTGGTGTGCACCCGTGCGTTTCCGGTCATGCCGCTGGGCTTCTGGGGCGACGAGGACGGCTCGCGCTATCACGAGGCTTACTTCAGCCAGTACCCGGGCGTCTGGGCCCAGGGCGACTATGCCGAGGAACACCCCGAGGGCGGGCTGGCGATCCATGGCCGTTCCGACGCCGTGCTCAACCCGGGCGGTGTGCGGATCGGCACGGCGGAGATCTACCGCCAGGTAGAGAAGGTCGAGGCGGTGATCGAGTCCGTCGCCATCGGCCAGCAATGGCGGGACGATGTGCGCGTGGTGCTGTTCGTTCGGCTGCGCGAGGGCCTGGTACTGGACGATGCCTTGCAGATGCACATTCGTCAGGTGATCCGCCAGTTCACCACAACTCGGCATGTGCCGGCCGTGATCGTCCAGGTCGACGACATTCCACGCACTCTCAGCGGCAAACTGGTGGAGTTGGCCATCCGCAACGTCGTGCATGGCCTGCCTGTGAAGAACACCGACGCGCTGGCCAACCCCGAGGCGCTGGAGCAGTTCCGTGACCGCGCGGAGCTGCGTGATCAGGCATAATGGCGGCTTTTGCCCCGTCCCACAGGTACCTCATGAAAGCACAAGCTCGCCACATCCTGGTCAAGACCGGTGACGAAGCCGAAAAGCTCAAGCAGCGCATCGCCAATGGCGAAGCCTTCGACGTGCTGGCCAAGAAATTTTCCATCTGCCCTTCCGGCAAGCGTGGCGGCGACCTGGGCGAAGTGCGGCCTGGGCAGATGGTCGGGTCCATCGACCAGGTGATCTTCAAGAAACCGTTGCGGGTGGTGCATGGCCCCATCAAGTCGAAGTTCGGTTTTCACCTGGTGCAGGTTTTCTACCGCGATTGAGTGGAGCATCAGCGCAGGACAAATCTGGCGCGACCCTGCCCTGTCCTGGATCGACTCTGGGCGTGCTCATTCACCGGGCGTGGCACTGACCAGGCTCAGGCTGGGGAGATCCAGCACGCTGAAATGGCCGCTTGCCCAGCCCGCGGTGTCGATGTGCCAGACATTGCCCAGGACTTTCACCTCGCGCAACGGCGTGTGTCCTACGACCAAGGCGCGCAAGCCGCCAATCCTGCCGACGTCTTCCTGCTGCAGGCGGCGACGGGACCACTGGCAGAATTCCTGCACCGCCTCGTCCAGGCCCGACTGAAACTGTTGCGTCAGCTCGTGCCAATCGGCAAATGGACAATCAGCGTGCAAGATACCGATCAGGCCATCCCCGGTCTCTATCTCTAACGCGATAGGCATGACCGCGAAGCGCTCGGCGAAGCGCCGTTGCTCGTCGGGTGCCAAGTCAAGAAACCAGCCACCCCCTGCCGCTCGGTACAGCTCCGGGTCCAGGCGACCGCCCATCACGTGATTGACGGCCAGCGCCTCATGGTTTCCTTGCACCGCGTGGAACCAGGGCTGCGCCAGCCACTCGAGTGCCCGAACGCTGTCCGGCCCCCGGTCCACCAGGTCACCGACGCTGAACAGACGGTCGCACCGTGCATCGAATGCAATCTGCTCGAGACAACGCTCCAAGCGCTGGAAATGCCCATGTATGTCACCCACGGCCAAGTCTCGCCCGCGGGAGTTGGCGGTAAACCGCTCGATCCGGCTCATGACGTGCTCCTGCTACGACACAGGCGACAGGCGTAGAATGGACAAGCAAGCAGTCCCTTCCCGGAGGTCCATCATGCGTCCCATCCTGACCTGCGCCGCGCTGTTGCTGATGGCATGCAACAGCATGGCACAAACCAGCACGCCTTCACCGGTCGAGGTGCGTTTCGACCATCCGGAGAAATTCCGTGATGCCAGCCTCGGCAGCCAGGGTTACGAGCGCGGTGCTGATGACGAGGTAATGAAGACGCTCACCCTGCACCTGCAGAAACTTGGAGCGCGCTACCTCAAGCCTGGCCAGCAATTGACCATCGACATCCGCGACATCGACCTGGCCGGGCGCTACGAGCCATGGCACAGCCGCGCCTACGATGTGCGGTTCATGCGCGATATCACCTGGCCGGTGATCGAGTTGCACTACACTCTGTCGCAACCCGGGCACCCTGCACAGCAGGCCGAGGAACGCGTCAGCGACAAGATGTACCTCAGCCGCCCAGGCCGCCAGACCAGCAATGACAGGCTCTATGCGGAAAAAGCCATGCTGGGCGACTGGTTCCGAGAACGTTTCGGTGCTGCGCCCTCCTCCTGAAACTCCAGTGCCAAGGACGACAACCCAGAAGCGCTGCCAGTCTCTGCCCGAGCCTCAGAATGCCAATGCCAGGCTTTGCCTGCCTTCGAGCGCCAGCAGGAACTGTTTTGCCTGCAATCCGCCAGCAAAGCCAGTGAGGCCACCGGATGCGCCGATCACCCGGTGACACGGCGCGATAATGGAAATCGGATTACGTCCGTTGGCCGCTCCCACCGCGCGAACTGCTGCGGGCTTTCCCACCAATCGTGCGATCTCGCCGTAGCTGCGGGTCTCGCCAAACGGAATGGTGAGCAGCGCGGCCCACACCTCGCGCTGAAAGTCAGTGCCCACGAAGTCCAGGTCCAGGTCGAAGTGCACACGCTGGCCGGCAAAATATTCATTCAACTGCACAGCTGTTTCCAGCAGTACGGGATGGCTTGCGTCAGCGTGCAGATCTCCCAGGCGTACTCGGTTGGCGCGCTCCTCCTCCCATAACACAGCCGCCAGCTTGTCGCCGCGCGCCACCAGCGTCAGGGCGCCGACGGGTGAAGGGAGAACGGCGAAGGCATTGGACATGGGTACGCTCCATTGGCCGGCAGGGGTAAGTGACGAACAAGGTACTGAGATTGAAGCGGGGGCGCATCCGGTTTCTTGCGGGCAATCGGAGAGCACATAAAAAAGCCCGCCTTGCGGCGGGCAAAAAAGAGCAGGCTTGCAACAATTCGAGGGTTAATCGTTAGGCAGCGGCATGTCCTTTTCAGCAGGGTACTGCTCAGGCTCATCAGGCAAGCCACGAGGTATCGATTCTGGCGCAGGCTTCTCTGCAGGATTCATGGGGCTTACCGGCTCAGGACTGGCCGGCTGTGTTCCTGGGGACGCAGGACTGATCATGATCGGCTCCGGTCAGCGCGGGTTGGGCTGGTCGTCCAGCTCACCGTTGTCGGTTTCCTCGCGGACACGCTCCGGATCGAGGCCGGTGCTCTGGTCATCCAGTGGACGCTGGCCTTCAGTGTCGGGCAACTCCTCCACGCCAGGCTCGCGGGAAGGATTTACATCGGTACGGCCAGGGCTAAGGGGATCAGGCGAAAATGGTGCAGGATCATCTGGGGAAACAGCTTCAACTTCGGGAATTGTCTTCATTACTGCGCTCCTGTGCGTACCGGACCTGTACACCTTGGAGGCGGGTGATCTGGCGGTGGTTCGACTGGATTGCCTACCGCTCATCCGATCCAACCGGATGGCACATCGCCTGGAAATCAAAGTGAATTCCTGACATGGGGGACAAGTCAAGAACCTTGAGCACAGCAATCTGACGAGGTAACAGTGATGACTATCGAAGCAGAGACACTCGCCCAGCTCACCGAGGCCCTTGAAAAACGCGGCCTCAAACGAGTATCGGACGTGGCCTTCATACGGGCGCCCTACCGATGCAACCATAAATGGACCTGCTCTGTACGGTGAACGGCCGCAGGCACCTTGACGGAGAACACGGCGAGCAGTACCAGCCGGGCCAACCCAGTTTGCGCTGCTCGCCGCAGGTTCTCGACAATGCGGCGGTACTTGTCCCAGAGCAATAACTGGGCGACGGTCCAAGGATAAGGTAACCAGCCTCGTTAGCGGCATGGACGCCTTAGCCAAGAGAAGCCAATGGACCAGTTCTACGCCTACGCAGTTGCCCTTCAAGAACAGCTCGTCACCTTGCGCCTGAAACGCGACTCCCTCAAAGCGGAAGGTGAGCTTCTTAAATATCACAGGCTCGCGCAGATCATTGCCGAGATCGAGCAGGTACTGGAAAATCTGGCTCCGATGATCAAGCCTCCGACCGTGCACTGAGCAGCATGTGCCGCAAGCGCGTCAGCACGCGCTAAAAATGCACATGGCAGGTCAGCGGTTGTTCCCCGACTACTGAATGACCAGGAACGCGAGCACCCGCTTTACCAGCGGCCAGGGCTTGAGCGCGGTGATGTGTTCCAGGATGCGGTGGGAGTTGCCCATGACACTTGCGACCGAGATGTAGACGAACCACTTGCGGACCAGTCTTGAAACCTTTCTTCTGATGTATCGCGGCAATCAGTACGTCCAACCCTATATGTCCTGCCCCAAAAACGAGAAAGTCCGACACAGGTCGGACTTCACGCCACTCCTCCATACGCACGGGAATGACAGGATCGCGCGATAGTGCTGATGCTTGCAGGGGGAGTCAAGCAGCATTCCACATTCCTCCCTCCCGGTCTTGCACAGCGCCTACTCCGCGTCGATCAGGCTGTCCGTGCGGGCACTTCCGTTGTCCCGTTTCGTGAGGGCGTCCTGGTCCGAGCCTGGGTTTCCCGGAGGAGGATTCCAGTCCTCGGGTCTCTTCTCGGTTTGCGGCTGTTCGGTGCCCTGCTTGGGTTCGGACTTGGCTTGCTCGATGCCGGAACCGTGACCCTCCCCAGTATCCGCAGGCTTCTCTGCCGGTCCAGGATAAGCGGCTTCGGGTCCGTTGTTTTCAATCGCCATGACGACTCTCCCCTTTTGGCGCAGGACATCTGCGCATACGGTTCTGAGAAGGTGGATGGGAGGGAAGTGCCCCGGTCTCGACGAGTGGCAGGAAACGCCTGCTGGCGAAGCGGATGATGGTGATCACTTCCGAGACAAGCAAAGGGAGGCTGTGGATCATGCAGTCAAGTGTTACAATCCGCCGCTTCAAACCCGCGCGTGAAGCGCTGGGCATCTGTGAACGCCGCAGTACACCACCGCCACACCTACGCAACCTGTGCCTCATGGCTGGGATGAGCCCCGCGTTCATCGCGACTCCGCTCGGGCCTGGCGTCGAGATGTTGCTGGGCGCCTAAATACACCTCTAGAACCCCCGCAGGACAAGCACTTGATTTCTACTGCTAACATCACGATGCAATTCGGCGCCAAGCCGCTGTTCGAGAACGTCTCGGTCAAGTTCAACAACGGCAACCGCTATGGCCTGATCGGCGCCAACGGCTGCGGCAAGTCGACCTTCATGAAAATCCTCGGCGGCGACCTCGAGCCCTCGGGCGGCCAGGTGATGCTCGAGCCGAACACCCGCCTGGGCAAGCTGCGCCAGGACCAGTTCGCCTATGAGCAATTCACCGTCATCGACACGGTGATCATGGGCCACGAGCAGCTGTGGAAGGTCAAGGCCGAGCGTGACCGTATCTACTCGCTGCCCGAGATGACCGAGGACGACGGCATGGCCGTTGCCGAACTCGAGACCGAATTCGCCGAGATGGACGGCTACACCGCCGAATCGCGTGCCGGTGAACTGCTGCTCGGCCTGGGTATCCCGCTGGAACAGCACTTTGGCCCGATGAGCGAAGTCGCTCCGGGCTGGAAACTGCGCGTGCTGCTGGCCCAGTCGCTGTTCTCGGATCCGGATGTGCTGCTGCTCGATGAGCCGACCAACCACCTGGACATCAACACCATCCGCTGGCTGGAAACCATTCTCACGGCGCGTAACAGCACCATGATCATCATTTCCCACGACCGGCACTTCCTGAACAGCGTCTGCACCCACATGGCCGACCTGGACTACGGCGAGCTGCGCCTGTTCCCGGGCAACTACGACGAGTACATGACCGCGGCGACACAGTCCCGCGAGCAGCTGCTCTCGGACAACGCCAAGAAGAAAGCGCAGATCGCCGAGCTGCAGACCTTCGTCAGCCGCTTCTCGGCCAACGCCTCGAAGGCCAAGCAAGCCACCTCGCGGGCCAAGCAGATCGACAAGATCCAGCTGGCCGAGGTCAAGCCGTCGAGCCGGGTGAGCCCGTTCATTCGCTTCGAGCAGACCAAGAAACTGCACCGCCAGGCGGTCACCCTGGAGAAAATCTCCAAGGCGTTCGACGAGAAGGTGCTGTTCAAGGACTTCAGCCTCACCGTCGAAGCCGGCGAGCGCGTTGCGATCATCGGCCCCAACGGTATCGGCAAGACCACGTTGCTGCGTACGCTGTTCGGTGAGATGACTCCAGACAGCGGCGCGGTCAAGTGGACCGATAGCGCGGAAGTGGGCTACTACGCCCAGGATCACGCCCACGACTTCGAGGACGACGTGAGCCTGTTCGACTGGATGGGCCAGTGGACCCAGGGCGAGCAAGTGATCCGTGGCACGTTGGGACGCATGCTGTTCTCCAACGACGAGATCCTCAAGTCGGTCAAGGTCATTTCCGGTGGTGAGCAAGGCCGCATGCTGTTCGGCAAGCTGATCCTGCAGAAGCCGAACGTGCTGCTGATGGACGAGCCGACCAACCACCTGGACATGGAGTCGATCGAAGCGCTCAACCTGGCGCTGGAGAACTACCCGGGCACGCTGCTGTTCGTCAGCCATGACCGCGAGTTCGTATCGTCCCTGGCCACCCGCATCATCGAGCTGAGCCCAAGCGGCGTGGTCGATTTCAGCGGCACCTACGATGACTACCTTCGTAGCCAAGGCGTTGTAGTCTAAGCAAGGCCTCCAGCCTCCACTCGCGGGCGCGCCCGCGAGTGGAACGCTGCCTCGCCAACCCGACGAACAAACCGTTAGCCTGCTTTCATTTCCCCGCTACACCCGCCATCATGGTCCTACGCCCACCCGCGAACGAGCCCCATGACTGCGCATCAGCCTGCCTCCGTCAGCACCTCCTCGATCACTCTGCAGATCCTGTCGATAGTCTTCTACACCTTCATTGCCTTTCTCTGCATCGGCCTGCCGATAGCCGTACTGCCTGCCTATGTGCACGACCAGCTGGGCTTTGGCGCGGTAATCGCCGGGGTAACCATCGGCCTGCAATACCTGGCGACACTGGTCAGCCGTCCCTTCGCTGGGCGAATCGTGGATAACCTGGGCGGCAAGCGGGCGATCCGCTACGGGTTGTATGGCATCGCTGCCTGCGGGGTGGTGACGCTGCTCTCGGCCTGGACGCTCAGCCTACCGGTGCTCAGCCTGAGCTTTTTGCTCGCAGGGCGCCTGCTGCTGGGTATCGCCCAGGGTCTTATTGGTGTCGCGACGCTTAGCTGGGGAATCGGCCAGGTGGGTGCGGAACACACGGCGCGGGTGATCTCATGGAACGGCATCGCCTCCTATGGCGCCATCGCCATTGGTGCGCCAGTGGGCGTACTGCTGGTGGATGCCCTCGATTTCAGCGTGCTCGGCCCGGCCTTGCTGGTACTTGCACTGCTGGCGCTGCCCATGCTGCGCAAGGGCAAGGAAGCCGCGGTGGTGCGCGGTGAGCGCCTGCCGTTCTGGTCCGCGTTCGTGCGGGTTGCGCCCTGCGGGATGGGGTTGACGCTGGCGTCGATCGGTTACGGCACACTGACCACGTTCGTCACGCTCTATTATCTGGAGCGCGGCTGGCTTGGGGCCGCGTTGTGCCTGAGTGCATTTGGCGTGTGCTTCATCGTTTCCCGGCTGCTGTTCGTCAATGCCGTGAACCGCTTTGGCGGGTACAACGTGGCCGTTGCGTGCATGGCTACCGAAGTGTTGGGCCTGGCGCTGCTGTGGCTCGCGCCCTCCCCGACCTGGGCACTGGCGGGTGCGGGGTTGACGGGTTTTGGCTTGTCGCTGGTCTATCCGGCGCTGGGGGTCGAGGCAATCAAGCGAGTCCCTGGGAGCAGCCGGGGCGCGGCGCTTGGGGCTTATGCAGTGTTCTTCGACCTGGCGCTGGCGATTGCGGGTCCGGTGATGGGAGCGGTGGCCGTGCGCCTGGGGTATGGCTCGATCTTCTGCGTTGCGGCGTTGCTGGCGTTGCTGGGGGTGGGGTTGACGCTGGTGTTGTCGAGGCGCGGGCGGGTGATTAATAAACCTGGTGCTGCGCCGGCATCTTGATCGCAGAGAGATATGCATACCGGCGCCAGGTGTTGCGAAAGGGCCGCGCCGCGGCCCAGTCCCGCATTTACACGCTCAAGCTCAAGCCGCCACGAACAGCTCGTTGGCAATCACGGCCTGCGCAGCCTCGATAGCCTGCACGCGTTGCTCCGGTCCATAGGCCAGACCGTGGGCACGTACGATTTCCAGCTGGGTCACACCAATAAACCCGAACAGCACCTTCAGGAAATCTTCATGCCCTACACCTGTCGGCTGCTCGGCATGCAAGCCACCTGCCGTGGAAACGATGACCACCTTCTTGTCGCCGCACAGCCCCTCAGGACCCGCCTCGGTGTAGCGGAAGGTCTGGCCCGCAACCGCCACGCGGTCGATCCAGGCCTTGAGCTGGGTGGGCACGCTGAAGTTGTACATCGGCGCTCCGATGACGACCGCGTCCGCGGCCAGGAATTCGGCGAGCGTCTCTGCACTCAACTGTGCCTCATGGGCCTGGGCAGCATCGCGCAGATCCTGCGGGGTCCCAGCGGCAACCAGGGTAGCCGCGGAGAAGTGGCTGATGGCGTCAGCAGCCAGGTCGCGGTAGACCACTTCAACGCTCGGATCCGCCGCCTTCCAGGCTTCAACGACACTGGCGCTCAACTGGCGGGAGGCGGAATTGACGCCGAGGATGCTCGAATCGATATGCAGCAGTTTCATGGGTAGCTCCTGTAATGAGGACCGCAGCTGGGCGGTGACGATGGCGACAATCCTACCGACCTGCCGAATAGCTGAAAAGACAATAAAAATGTATTACTTTGTCCCATAGGCAGGACAATGGACCTTCTCGATGCAAGACCTCAATGATCTGTTCTATTTCGCCCGCGTAGTCGAAGCCGGCGGTTTCGCCGCAGCCGGCCGAGCCTTGGGAATCCCCAAATCGCGCCTGTCGCGGCGCATCGCCGAACTCGAAGAGCGCCTGGGCACGCGATTGCTACAGCGCACGACCCGTCAGCTCAAGCTCACCGCAGTGGGCGAGCGTTACCTGGGTCACTGCCAGGCCATGCTGCTGGAAGCGGAAATGGCGGACGAAGCGGTCGCCAGCATGACCAGCGAGCCTCGCGGGCGGTTGCGGGTCTCGTGCCCGGTGGCACTGGCAACGACCTTCCTGCCGCAGGTGATCACCCGCTTTCTTGAACAGTACCCCTTGGTGCAGCTGGACATGCTGTTGGTCAACCGCCGGGTCGATCTGGTTGGCGAAGGCGTCGACGTGGCCTTGCGGGTCCGCGAGCTGGGCGATGAAGACCCGTCCCTGGTCACCCGCCGCTTGCGCCAGGCGCAGATGCAACTGGTCGCCGCACCGGGCTTCGCCGATCACGTGCAAGCGCCTGCCCAGCTTGCCCAGCTGCCGGCGCTTGGCGCGGCGGAGCCCGACCGCTTGATCCACTTGCGCTTGCACGGCCCCGACGGCCAGCAGCAAGAGCTCGCAGTGGAAGCACGGCTGTCCATCGATGATTTCGTGGTACGCAAGACTGCTGCCATGGCGGGGCTGGGTTTTACTGCCTTGCCAATCATGTACTGCGAAGCAGAACTGGAGCGTGGCGAGCTGGTGCACCTGCTGCCGGAGTGGTCACTGCCGGGCGGTTACCTGCAGGCCGTGTACACCCATCGACGCGGGGTGTTGCCCGCGGTACGGGTGTGGATCGATCATCTGGCGGCTTCGTTCGAGGCGTGCGGGGACCGCTACGTCTGAGGGTCGTCCGGCTAGCTCCGGGGCCTCGCCGCTGGTCATACCGCGTGCAGTGTGTACCTTCGCTGGCCACGCCAGCCTCAAGTCATGGCGCTGATCGGGGCACTCAAGTACCCTGCCCTTTTTGCCCCGGAAGCCAAGATGAACCGACTCGTTTTACCTGCCGCTATCTTTGCTAGTGTTCTCCTGGTCGGAAAGCTCTGCGAGCACTATGGTCTCGACACGAATCTCAAAGTAGGCCTGCTGTGCCTGGTCGCGGCAGCCGTCCAGATCGGGCTTACCCGCTATCAACGGTCGAGGCGTAACAGCGCCGGCTCGTAGATAGTAATTGATCAAACAGTACACAAAGTGTTTAAAAAAGCGATAAAACTGCAGTAAAACTTCAGACTTCGCCTCTATCTTGTAGGACATTTCCGAATTATCTTGCTACAGCCTCCTGGAGCTTGCAGTGGTCTATTTGCCGGACTAGTCTCGGCCAGTCGTTGCTCATCAACGACCGGCTTTGACAGGCTGGTGAATTAATAGACCATGTCCGCCCTGTGTTATGGCGGCTATGCGTGGGGCACCTAGGTGCGCCGGTTTTTTCTATTTTTCCCGGTCTGTCAACCCGCGTATAGCTGCCACCCTTCTGTTTGACAGCAGATTCTGGCAGCTCCTCTCGAAAAAATAGAGGTATGCCATGTTGAAGATCGTCCCAGATCCACCCGAAACAACCGATACCCCTCCCACCATTGAAGCCTTGCTTCTCCAGACCTCCGAATACCTGGTATGCGCCCTGACCGTCGCGAAACAGACGGTGCTCCTCAACCCCAAGCCCGCCGGACAGGTCATGACCCTGGCCGCGATGCATGAGATCGAGAACGCTCACAGCCTTGTTGAAATGGCATTGAGCCGGCTTCAGGTCCGCCACTGACTGTCAAACCGGAGATTACGCATGAGCACCACTATCAAGACGAAAGTGCTGAAGACGACTGGCGTCGCCACCTTTGGCGAGGGCGTCAGCGGGAAACACGCCGACCGATTGTTCAAGGTCCTGCCAGGGCATGATGCCGAATATGCCCTGGAGCAGGCGTCGGTACTGTTGAACTGCGTCTACCAGATGACCCTGGAAGCCGGCGTCGAGCACAACGGCGATATGGTCTGGGGAGCGCATTACCTCAGCGGGATGGCGAAGGCGCTGGTCGAGGATGTGGCGCACGGGATGATGTCAGGCCCGGTGCGTTAGGCGCTTGAGCAAGGTGAAGGGCGAGCGATGCTCGCCTTTTACTATTGGAGATGGTCAGCATGGCATGGCCCTTGTGATTGCCCCCATTATCACAGCATCCGCCGCTCTCCCATAATCACTGTGGAGCAGCCAGGAGAAATTCTGGCAGAGGCAACCTGGCGGCCATCAGCTAGGCCGCCATGTGGATTACGGCTCCTTCGAGCGGCCAGCTCTGAGGAAGTCAGCCCATTTGCGGACAAGGTAGTTATGTTCATCCATCACCGAGTTCCAGACGCTGATTCGGCTCACTCGCTCGGCATAGGAGCCACCTTCCCTTGTTTCCCCAGGCTCGATGAGCGGTTCATCATCACTGCCAAGCAACTGTTCGCTGGCTGGCTTGCCTTCGTACCAGTAATCCCACTCCGCAGCCGACAGGTGATCGCGAGCGCGCAGTGGATTGGAAATGTAGAAGCCTTGTCGCGCCATCATCGCCCCTGGCCAACCTGCCAACCACCAGTTCAGATAAGCGTAAGCCGCATCTTTCACCGCCCCGTCGACAGCACGAGACAACGACAAGCCGCCGAACCAGCCCCGGTAGCCTTCCTTAGGGACTGCTTGGCGATACTGAATGCCTTCGCGATGCAACTGCATCAGCGCTGGAGACCAGACACTCTCAATGTGAACGTTCGGGCCAAGCATGAGCTTGCCCGCATCACGATCATCAGACCAGAAGGCCGCGAAATGCCCTTGGCGCTGGAGCTTGATGAGTACATCAGCAAGCTCATCGATCTCATCCAGCCGAAGGTTGGCAATTACGTCGAACTTGGCCAAGCCCTTTGCCTGCACTGCCAACGCCGCGTCTAGCGCTCCAATGGCTGCATCGCTCTGCAAAGCCACATGACCGCACCAGCTGGGGTCAACAAGCCAAGACCAACTCTCGTTCTCGATGGCAAACCCTGGAGGAAGAAGGTCTGGTCTGTAGGCAAAGCTGTCTGCATTGTGCGTGAGCGGTAGCATGCTGATGGAGTCAGTCGGGCGATTGGCCAAGCTACGATCATGTTGAACGTACAAACGGTCGCAAGGCAGACTACCGCCCGCTAGCTCATCGTCAGCGTGAAGCCTGCCCCGTTTGGCCAAGTCATTGATCTCGTTCCACAAAGCGACGCGCCTGATATCAATGGGTTGGATAGCGCCGGCTGGCCAGACAAAATCCATGCTATGGAACCATTGATCGTAAAGGTCATAGCTTTCGGGGTGCATCAACGCAATGCGCTGAACCGTTTGAACGTCGTGAATCTGGTATTCAATTCGAATGCCCAGCTCTTGCTCCGCTCGCAAGCGGATAGATTCGAGCAAGGTCACAGACGTACCCAGTACTCTCAAAGTGACGGGGCCGCTCATGCAGCACGTCCTAGACGGTGCAGGAAGGCTTCGAACGATCTACGCAGGAGCTTGGTGTCCAGATCGCGCACGATGATCACCAGACGGGATTGCCGCTCCCCACCAGGCCAGTTGGTAAGATGCACCGGCGAATGAAGGCAGTGCTGCACACCGTGGATCACGATAGGTTGTTCAGAGTCGATCACGTTCAAGATCCCTTTGACCCGGAGAATTCGTTCTCCGTGGCATCTTAACAGCATCGACAGCCATACCCCGAAGGCAAGCCAATCCAGCGGCCTGTCATACTCAAGTGCGCAGACCTGGGCTCCGCCGTGCCGAGGTTGCTTTGTAGGTGCGAAGAGCTGCCACTTGGCGACCTCATCATCTGGCTCAAGGCTTCTGAGCCCTTCGCCAAGAAGCTGCTCATCGCCTTCTCCTACGGCACTTGCCAGCGCTACCGAGGCAGACGGGTTAAGGGTTTTCAGATGATCCACCAACGGGTCAAGAACCTCTGCGCCAACCAGATCCCCTTTGCTCACCAGAAGACGATCAGCAGCTGTCACCTGGCCCAACCACTCAGGATGAATCCGTTCTTGGAGCGAGGCGTGCTGGGCGTCGACAACCGTCACCATCAGGCCAACGTGGTATCGACCTCGCAGTTGGGGATCACGCTGCAAAGTAGCAAGGATAGGGGCCGGATCCGCGAGGCCTGTCGTTTCCAGCAACACTCGACGGAAAGCAGGGATTTCCCCACGACTTCGCTTGTCATGCAGGTCGACGAGCGCTTGCTTCAAGTCTCCCCTTACCGAGCAACAGACACACCCACTTGGCAGCAGGACCGTGTCGGGAGCGATTTCCTGCACGAGAAGGTTATCGATCCCGATCTCGCCGAATTCATTGATGAGCAGAGCCGTCTCACCCATGTCCTCGTTGGCTAGCACCCGCTGCAACAAGGTTGTTTTTCCACTGCCCAGAAAGCCGGTCAGCACATTGATTTGAAGGCTCATGCCGGCGCCTCCAGGTGATCGAGAATTCTCGGATCAAGAGGATCAAGCTTGCGTCCCAGAATCTCCTCGGCTGTCTGCCAGAGCTGCTCCAGGCCTGTAGCAATATCTTGTTTTCCTGTAGGGCCCTGAACCAGATAAGAAGCGCCTTGGACGTCGCTGACTTTGAGCCTGAAGGGTGCTACCACCGTGTTGATCGAAGCGATTCGCCGCAAGCGCTCGCGGCGACCGGGAAGGCTCATGTCTATGGGATCGCTCCAGTGAACGCCCTCACCGATAAGGCCACAAAGTCCACACATATCTCACCTCAAGGCATCACGTCGCCTGAATTCGGGTTGAGTGTTTGGCCGACGAACAGATTCCCGCCAGGCTCGGAGGCTAGCAGCACAGCGATCGGTGCCACCTCTTCAGCCTTCCCGAATCGTCCCAACGGCAACTCCTTGGCCTTGGCAGCCTTCCACTCCTGACTGATCCCTTCAACAAGCGGGGTTTCAATCGGACCTGGAGCAACGCAATTCACCAAGACATTGTCCTTGCTCACCTCCAGTGCCAAGGACTTGGTGAAGCCGATCACCCCTGCCTTCGCTGCAGCATAGTGAGTCAGTTGAGCGCCACCTTTGATGCCGAGCTGAGAGGCGATGTTGATGATGCGGCCCCATTTCTGTTCCAGCATATGAGGCAGTGCACGCTGGCTTGCAACGAATACGCTGGTCAGATCCACCCACAGCATCTCATCCCACATTTCCTGAGTGAGATCCACGCAGGACGCCTGAGTCAGCATACCGGCATTATTCACTAGAATATCGATGCCACCGAGCGCATTTACGCAGGCATCCACGCCGGCTTGAGCGCCTTCCCTACTGCCCACATCAGCGACACATTCGATCACCAGGACGCCACGGTCACGACAGTGGTTGGCAACAACGGTCAAGCGTTCGGAGTCTCGGTCACACAACACAAGCTTGGCGCCTGCATCGGCATACGCATACGCGATCGCCGCGCCGATACCGCTCCCTGCACCAGTAATAACAGCGCGTCGGTTCTGCAATAGCTTCATTCTTGTTTTCCTCGCGGTCGCAAAAGAGACCTGGCGGCGTTTTGATTTTTTACTCAGGCCAGCGCACGGTGAGACCGCCATCGATGATGATGCTCTGTCCAGTGATGTAGCTCGACTCTCGACCGGTCAGATAGCAAACCAGGTCAGCAACTTCACTTGCTCGCCCTACCCGCCCCAGAGGAATCGCTTTCCCTGCTTTGGCCAGACCATCCGCCCCTAGCGAATTCTTGCTGTCCAGCGATTGAGGAGTTTCGATCAGACCGGGAATGATGGTATTGCAACGGATGCCTTTAGCCGCAAACTCTACTGCAAGAGAGCGGCAGAGACCTGGAACGCCGGCCTTGGCAGCAGCGTAATGAGAATGGTCTTGCCACCCGTAGACACCACCCGCAATCGACGAAATTGCAACCATGGCCCCGCCTTCACCGATATGGCGGCTCGCGCTTCGGAAGGTGCGCATCACGCCAGTAAGGTCGACATTGAGCATTTCAGTCCACTGCTCATCCGACATCTCCAACAGCGGAGCTTTACGCAATAGCCCAGCGTTCGCGACGGCATAGTCGAGCCGTCCGAAATGTTCGACTGCCGCTGCGGCAATGGCGTCCATCGAGGCGCTATTGGTTACGTCCATCGCTACCATCAAGCACTCGCCGCCTTCCTCCTCTACGAGC
Organism: Pseudomonas sp. JE3303; assembly: GCF_056312565.1. Taxonomy (NCBI): domain Bacteria; kingdom Pseudomonadati; phylum Pseudomonadota; class Gammaproteobacteria; order Pseudomonadales; family Pseudomonadaceae; genus Pseudomonas; species Pseudomonas sp. JE3303. The sequence goes on along the minus strand of NZ_JBWGIF010000003.1, from coordinate 19,339 downwards.
CGCTGGGTGTGGGATGGGTCATGCGGGTCTCCTGCCAGGTACCCCCCAACCACACGCACACCTTTCTTCGCATACGCGATTGCAACCGCTTGGCCAATACCACTGGCAGCTCCGGTGATCAACGCTACGGGTTCAGACATAGCTACAGCTCCTTGTTATTTGACTGTATGGGGTTCAACGTGACGGGCTGCAAACATTACCAAGCCCGACAGGAAACAAGGCAGTGCTCCAAACCAGAGGGCAGCGCTGTGCCATTCACCACCGGTGGACAACACGCTGGTGATCCCCAGCCCAGCCACAATGGCGCCGATAGGCCCCATGGCATGCACGATCGCTCCCCCGGTTGCACGGATACTGGTGGGGAAGCTTTCACCCATGAAGAACAACATTGCGGAGTACGGGCCGGTCAGGAAGAACAGGCCCACGCTGTACAAGACGACGACGGTGATCAGATCACTTGGCGCTTGAATCATGGCGAAGAAAGCCAATCCACCACACATCCAGCCAAGAGCAACAGTATTGCGGCGGCCAATCCGATCGCCCAGCCAACCGTGAACCAGGTAGCCGATGAAACCGACCAGGTTGGACAGGACAAGGATCCACAGCGAGTTCTCGAACGACAGCTTGTGAACGCTCACGATGACTGACGTGCCCAAAACGCTGAAGACTTGAATGGCCGACCAGTTGAGGAGAACCGCCAGGCTCAAGACCAATGTCGGCCGCAGTGCTGCGCCGCGAAAGGCTGCTGCAACGCCAGCCTTGGCATGCTCGTCATAATCAACGTGGTACTCACGAGCCAGGCTGCGAGCTGCGGATTCATCACCCGCTTTGCGCAACTGGTTGATCCGCTGATGCACTTGGAACTGAGGGCTTTCTTTGAGTTTGCGAGCCAGTATCGCTACAACCAGCGCAGGCACCGCAGCAAAGATGAAGCAACCCTGCCAGCCAATGTGAGGCAGCAGCAGCGCAGTAAGACCTGCAGCAATCAACGCCCCTACTGGCCATCCACTTTGTACCAGGCTATAGACAAACCCCCGGCGTTTGATCAGCTTCGGATCGGTCGACGCTGCATACACCTCGGTAAGGTACGTCGCGTTGACCCCTTCCTCGGCATACCCCAAGCCTGCGACTGAGCGAACCGCAATCAATGGTCCTTTACCCATCCCAGCGCACACTGCAGTGAGTGCTGAGCAGAGTGCAGTACCGCCGATGGTGAAGATGATCCCGCCACGTCGCCCGATTTTATCCACGAGAGGGCCTACGGCGAACGCGACGACCGCGCCGCCGACCGCCACCCATGTGGCGATCCCCGCCTGCTCAGCTTCGCTCCAAGTGAAATGTCCGCCCATGACCGGCAGCAGAGTACCAAACAAGATAAAGTCGTAAACTGCAAATACCCAAGCAAAGAAGGCAATCCAAGTCGCATATTTGACGTCTTTGGACTCAAGTTGTACTGGCTTCCATGCACCAGGCTCGGTGACGGGTGTCGTCGTGGTGGCTTGCGTACTGGTCATATCGGCATTTCTCTTGTTTTTCTATTGCGTTTATAAACTTTCCAACCGAAGCGTCCTAGTCAACGCTTACGCGGTTGGCGCCGGATAAAATCGTCCGCGATTTCGTCCATAGTGACGAACTTCACGCCTTCATGACTTTTCATGTGCTCGATAAATCGCTCAAGCATGAGCAGTACTTGAGGTCGACCGGAAACATCAGGATGAATTGTGATAGGGAATACCGCGTAGTCATTCTCGCGATAGACCCAGTCAAATTGATCGCGCCACATCTCTTCCAGATGACGAGGATTTACAAAGCCGTGGCTGTTAGGAGACTTCTTGATGAACATCATCGGAGGAAGGTCATCGAGGTACCAGTTGGCTGGAATCTCAACCAAGTCGGTCTCTTCCCCACGAACCAATGGTTTCATCCAAGTATCGGGGTGCTGGCTGTAATCGATCTTGCTCCAGCTATCCTTTACCCGAACGTAGTAAGGGTGGAAGTCGTTGTGCATCAAGCTGTGGTCGTACTTGATACCCTTCTTCAGAAGCAACTCGTTGGTGACATTGCTGAATTCCCACCAAGGTGCCACGTAGCCGGTGGGCCGCTTGCCAGAGAGCTTAGTGATGATCTCAATCGACTTGTCCAGGACGATCTCTTCTTGTTCTGGCGTCATCGCAATCGGGTTCTCATGGCTATAACCATGAATGCCAATTTCATGACCGGCCTGAACCACAGCCTTCATTTGTTCGGGGAAGGTTTCCACCGAGTGACCTGGGATGAACCACGTCGTGCGCAGGTCGTACTTTTCAAAGAGCTTGAGCAGGCGTGGGGCGCCGACTTCGCCAGCAAAAAGACCACGAGAGATATCGTCAGGAGAATCCTCCCCACCATAGGAGCCGAGCCAACCTGCTACCGCATCGACGTCAACACCAATTGATACAAAAATTTCTTTCGCCATGATCTATACCTCTTTGTTATTCAAATAATCGCAAGCAAAACTGCCTACCCTCCGGATGACCTGTTACTTCACACCTCGAACGAAAGGCTCGATGGCAAGGGCAGCACGGAGTAGTTGCTCATCATCTCCACTAAAACTTGAAACAAGAAGGCTCGTGGGAAGTCCTGCTTCCCCTACTCCACTTGGCAACGCAACGCTGGGCATATCCAACATGCTGCCAGGCATGGTCAGCCTCAGAGTTGCCAGGTTAGTAGCAACAAAAAGGTTGGTATCTGCTTCGAGCGGTGCCAGAAGAGGAGCTACATGACCAACCGTAGGGGTCACCAGGAACGCCCCATCCAGCTCACGTGCGATCTGTGCTTTCAGGGCCTCGGCGGCTTGGTACAAACGAACCTGCTTACTGGCTGGATACGCTCGTGCGGCTTCAAGCCGCTTACGAACGCGCGAGTCTAGTTGTTCGGCATCCGAGCTATCGAGAAGCGCCTGGTAGAGGGCAAAAGCTTCTGCACTTCCAAGCCAACCGACCTGCTCGATGACGTCCAATGCCTGTTGAAATGCTTTGACCTTTTTTCGCTCGATCACTGCTCCTGCCGAAGCCAATCGCTCAAGCGCCGCGAGAAGATTTGCACTGACTTCTGGCTGAATGCGCGAATCACTCAGCAGCTCAACGTCCACGCACAGCTTGAGCCCAGCAATGGAAAGACCAGTCGTGTCCAGCGGCATGCCATCCTGATCCCCTCGCAGAAGGTTATCGAGGACGATGACATCGCGAACGCTATTGGTAATAGGCCCCAGCGAATCAAGAGAGCGTGCAAGCGGGGTGACACCCGCGAACGAGTAACGCTTGGTACTGCTTCGGTAACCCACCAGGCCATTGAAGGCTGCCGGGACTCTAATGGAGCCCGCAGTGTCAGTGGACATCCCAATAGAAGCGACTCCCTGTGCAACGGCTACAGCCGAGCCGGAGGACGATCCTCCTGGTGCACGTACTTCGCCGTTAAAGCTTGTGTTGGCTGGGGTTCCGAAATGGGGATTGAGCCCCAGGCCTGAATAAGCCAATTCGCTGAGGTTGGTCTTTCCGATGCTCACCATGCCCGCCCGACTGAGCATTGTCGCCAGTGCGCAATCGCGCGGAGCAGGTTGGTCGTGCAAGCGTATTTTTGCGCCAGCCGTGGTTACGTAGCCAGCCAGATCGTAGAGGTCTTTCCAGGCCACTGTTACGCCATCGAAGGGAGACAAGGGTTGGCCTGCTTGCCAGCGCGCCTTGGCGGCAACCGCTTCCCGCAGCGCTCGCTCTTCACACAAGGTGATAAATGCTTCGGGAATCTGCTCCGCCCCTTGAAGCGCATCTTTTAGGACGGCGACAGGGTCGGTCGCTCCATCGGCGAATCGCTGAGCCAAGGAATGGGCATCGACAAGCATGGCACACCTCTAGAATGTACATTTTCAGAATACATACATTTCCTAAAGCATCGACCGTGCCAAGTCATCGCGGTCAGTGGTGTGCGGTCCTCGAAAGGCTCTATGCCTTGGGAGGAAGGCTGATGGCCCTCGCAAAAATCTATTTGGCCCAAAAGATGTATATTTTGAAAAATGATTCATTTTGGGGTTTTCGGTAACAGGCTGCCCCAAAATCGTTCACCGGAGTGTTACTGGTGTTGGATCACATCTCGCTTCGCTTATGAGAAACTTACCCATCACGCTTCATGAGAATCCCTTGATGTCTGCCCCACAGCCACTGGAAGACCGTCCAGCTTCACGCTACGAGACAATCCGCAACACCCTGCGCGATGCGATCCTCGGTGGGCAGACAGTTCCTGGACTCGTATTGGTAGAAGGGCCGTTAGCGGAGCTCTTCGGCACCAGCCGCGTACCTGTTCGTCAGGCCCTCAATCTGCTCCATGAAGAAGGCCTTATCCGCCGATTTGATGGCCGGGGTTTTCTGATCGACCCCCAGGGCACGATTGAAGCCCCTCTCCGTGTGCCCTTGACTCGCAAGCTCTTGGGATTAGAGCCGCAAGAAGACCTCATCGATTATCGTCCGCTGGGTGAGCGTATTTACGACCACCTCGCGGAGACGGTCGTCCGTTTCATGGTATTTGGTCACTACCGCATCGATGAGTTGATTGCCGCTGAAGAGCTGAATGTCAGCAGAAACGTGGTCAGGGAAGCATTGATGCGACTACGGGACAAAGGCCTGGTAGAAAAAGAGCCGTACTCACAGTGGCTGGCCGGGCCATTGACCGCCCAGGCCGTGAAGCAAGACTATGAATTACGGATGCTCCTGGAACCGGATGCCCTGCGCCAAGCCGTCGGGCAAGTGTCTCGCAGCGATCTTGAAGCGATGCTGAAGCGTGTCATTCAAGCCCAGGAAGCAGGTCGCCATGTTCAGCGGGCTGACATCGAACAACTTGAACAGGATCTGCACGTGACCTGCATAGCCGGGGTGAGCAATACCCGCATGGCTGCAGTCATTCGCCAGTGTCAGATCCCTATGAATGTCGGGCGCGTACTGCATGAAGCACTCCATTCCAGCAACGACGAAGCGATGCTGGTGGAACATCGCTTGATCTTCGAAGCCTTGTTGTACGGAACGGTCGAATCTGCCTGTTCGTGCCTGCGCGACCACATCTCCAAGGCCCGCGAGCGCACGCTCCAACGGCTCAAAGTGCTCTCAGTTCTTCCAGAGCCTGAAGTACCTAGCTACCTGGAGAGGCTCGCTTGAAAGAGAAGAGCACGCGTGCACTCCCCTTTTTGGCTTTGAACCGTCCCCCGGCTTGATTCAGCACATACCCAACAACAGCGCGGTGCGTCGGCCGGCACTTTGCGTCCGTTACCGCCAACGCCTGCAGGCGCCTACTTCGTGCCGTTCAGCGAAGCGTGAATCACGTCCAGCACCTGGCGCAGTTCATTGACCTCGACCTGGCCGGGCGCAGACGGCTCGCCAATCATGCCGAAGGTCAGGTCGCTGCCGAATACCTCGCCGCCAAGACGCGAGATGGCACCCAGCCCGCCCATGGACATGTTCAGCTGTGGCTTGAGCGAGTAGTTGGCACGCACTTGCGCCGTGGCGTCGAGCAGCTTGATCACATCGGCGGGGTTCCTGGGCATGACTGCGATTTTCAGCACATCGGCCCCCATGCTGTCCTGCTTGCGCAGGCGTGCGACGATTTCTTCGGTGGACGGGGTGCCCTTGAAGTCATGGCTGGACATGACGACCTTGATGCCAGCGTTGTGAGCCTCAGCCACGACCTGTTGGATCACCTGCGGATCGCGGAACATCTCCACGTCCAGCAAGTCGATGAAACTTTCCATGATCAACGCTGTGTACAGCGTTCCGTAGTCGACATCAGCGATGGCCTTGACGCCGCCCTCGGCCTTGGTCCTGAAGGTCAGGATCAACGGCTTGCCGTGTACGGCCTGGGTAACCTGCTTGCCGAGCGCGGCCACTTTGGCCGAGTCGGTGGCGAAATCGAGATAGTCGACGCGCAATTCGATCACGTCGACACCGGGATTGGCGCCAATGGCGCGCGCCTGGGCGAGGACCTGCTCGGCCGTTGCGCCAGTGGTCGGCACGATGGTCTTGGGAGCGCCTTGGCCGATGACGGTGTTCCGTATCGTCATCGGCTGGGCGTGACGCATGTCCACCGCCATGGCACCCGCGCTGGTAGTGACCGCAGCCATGGCGGGAGGGATGCTGGCGAGCGCTACGGGGCCGGCAAACAGAGCGCAAACAGCGCACATCAGGAGACGGTTGTTCATTGAATGGACCTCATGTCCTGGCAATGGGGAAAGGCAACGAGCACGCCGCCAATCGAGTGAGATGACACATGACGTGGCCTTGGCCTGCACACCAAGCCGACACGTTATCCGTGCTCTCGTATCCGAACCTGCCGGGAGGCAGTGCTGTAATGTATCTCGGCATGCAGCGACAGCCAAGGTGGCATCGGAGCGGGGCGCTTCCCACCCAGGCCAGACGTGCAGATGTAAAGTACGCTGCGCTTGTTCAGCCTGGAAGCAGCGGCGCCAGTACCCTACTCGCCCAGCGCCCATCCAGCAGCAAGTAGTCAGCCCAAACCACCTGGTGCACAACGACGATCACCCAGAAAGTCGCCTGGTAAGACACCTTGCGTGTCTTGTGCCGGAACAGTTGCTGGGCCAGCAAGGCGCCCGGCCAGCCACCGAACAGCTCGGCGGCATGCAGGACCTTTTCTGGCGTGCGCTGGCCCTGCTGGCGGGCCTGGCGCTTGTCCTTCCAGTACAGCAGAAGGGTCACCAGGCTGAGCAGCGCGTAGGCCAGCAGTGCCAGCCATGAGTGCCCGCCAAGGCCCAGCTGCGCCGCCCCGCCCACCGGCAGCGCGCACAAGCCCGCAAAGGCCAGCAACTTGCTGCGGGGATGCCGCAGCGTAACTTCCTTGCTGGACGCGCTGCGCGCGGTGGAGGGGCTGCGTGCCACGGTCAGCCCTGCGCCGTGGCCCAGTCGACCCAGCCGAACTGCCAGGTCGCCAGGATCAGCAGGCCAAACACGATGCGGTACCAGGCGAACACCGCGTAGCTGTGGTTGGCGATGAACTTGAGCAAGGCACGCACCGCGATCATGGCGAAGATGAACGACACCACGAAGCCGATGGCGAACACCGGGAAATCGCTCGGCTGGAACAGATCGCGGTACTTGTAGCCCGAGTACACCGCCGCACCGACCATGGTCGGCATGGCGAGGAAGAACGAGAACTCGGTCGCCGCCTTGCGCGACAGGCCGAACAGCAAGCCGCCGATGATCGTCGAACCGGAACGCGAGGTGCCTGGAATCATCGCCAGGCACTGCACGAAACCGATCTTCAAGGCATGGCTCCAGTTCATTTCATCGACATGGTCGACCTCGACACGGTGCTCGCGGCGCTCGGCCCAGAGCATGATCACGCCACCTACCACCAGGGCGGCAGCCACGGTGATCGGGTTGAACAGGTACTCGTGGATCAGGTCGGCGAACAGCACACCGAGCACGACTGCCGGCATGAACGCGATCAGCAGGTTGGCAGTAAAACGTTGCGCGGTACGTTCGCGCGGCAGGCCAAGCACCACGTCGAAGATCTTGCGCCGAAACTCCCACACGACCGCGAGAATCGCACCCAGCTGGATGATGATGTTAAAGGCCATGGCCCGTTCACCACCGAAATTGATCAGGTCGGCCACGATGATCTGGTGGCCGGTACTGGAAATCGGCAAGAACTCGGTCAAGCCCTCGACGATACCCAGTATGACTGCCTGCAAGGCGCTCCAAAAATCCATTCTTCCCCCATGAAACGCTGCGCAGTGCAGGTCCGTTGTGTATTGATTGATGCGGCCGAGATCCTACCAGAGAGCTCTGGCAATGGCTCGCGCTGACCGCTACATCCTCAGCGGCGCTTCAGGAACCCGTGCGACACGGCTTGAAGCGCGCTGCTCCAAGCTTGTAGCATCGCGGCCTTCTTCGCTTGCCAAGGAACGCCGATGTCCGGCCTCGAACTCTTCGCCGCCGTGCTCGGCGTGATCGCCGTGTGGCTCACGGTCAAGCAGAACCCCTGGTGCTGGCCGGTCGGCTTGGTGATGGTGCTGCTCTACAGCTGGATATTCTTCGAGGTGAAGCTGTACTCGGACATGCTCCTGCAACTGGTCTATGCGCTGCTGCAGCTGTACGGCTGGTGGCAGTGGACTCGCCCCGAGCGGGTCGAGGATGCCCGCCAGGTCAGCCACCTGGGCGCAGCGCCGATGCTCGGCGGGTTGCTCATCGGGCTGGTGACGAGCCTGGCGCTGGGCGCTGCCATGGCGACCTGGACCGACGCCGCGCAGCCCTGGCTGGATGCCGCCCTTACCGGTTTCAGCCTGGTCGCCCAGGTGTGGATGGCGCAGAAACGCGTGCAATGCTGGCCGTTGTGGGCGCTGCTGGATGTGATCTTTGTCGGGCTGTTCCTCTATAAAGGGCTGTACCTGACCGCCGCGCTGTATGCCCTGTTCACCCTGATCGCATTGCGCGGCTGGCAGCAATGGCGGCGTGATCGCGCGTTGGTGACGGCATGAAGGTGCTCGTGCTGTGCGGGCCGGAGTCGAGCGGCAAGAGCTGGCTGAGCGCCGAGATCCAGGTGCATTTCGGCGGCGAGGTGGTGGGGGAATATGTGCGTCACTTCATCGACCAGCACCAGCGGGACACCTGCTACGCCGATATCACCCCCATCGCCCGGGGCCAGCTGGAGTGGGAGGACCACGCCCGCGAGCAGGCGCCGCGCCTGCTGATCCTGGACACCCATTTGCTGAGCAATATGCTCTGGAGCCGAGTGCTGTTCGGGGATTGTCCGGCGTGGATCGAGCAGGCCCTGCTGGAGCGGCACTACGACCTGCATCTGCTGCTCAGCCCGTCTGGGGTCGACTGGATAGGTGACGGCCAACGCTGCCAGCCGAGACTGGACGAGCGCCTTGGCTTTTTCGACGACACCCAGCAGTGGCTGCACCAGCATGGCCAGCCTGTTCAGGTAGTCGAGGGGGACTGGGCGCAGCGGCGCGCACAGGCCTTCGCCGCGGTGCGAGAACTGCTCGACTGAGGCCCTGCGGCCATTGGCGCCGCGCCTTGGAACCGTGCCTGTTATCATCCCTCATACTTATGTGATGGTTTGATGGCGGGAAGGTTAATTTTTGTGAAAGGTTTTTCTGGCTGGATTCGACACCCCCATGCACGGCTGGCCAGCATTGCCGGCCTGGTCCTGGTGCTGCCTGCCTGCGTGCGGCTGGCATTGGGCTGGTCTGATCCGCACGGTTATCTTTCGGACCTCGCCATGGGCAGCCTGCTGGTGCTGCTCTTGCATCGCCGCCCTGGCTGGCTGGCCTTCCTGGTACTGCTTTTCTGGGCGGGCCTGACGGTCGCCACCGCCGAGCTGGTCAGCGCGGTGGGCAGGTTGCCCGCGGTGTCCGACCTGCATTACCTGCTCGACCCAAGCTTCGTCGAAAACTCCACTGGTGGCGGCCTGGCGCATGCCTGGCTGGGCGGCCTGCTTGCAGTGGGCCTGGGGGGCTGGGCCGTGATCCGGTGGGTCAACCGGGCCCGGCCCATCCGTCCCTTGCCCCGCGCGGCCTGGGCCGCACCGCTGCTGTTGCTGGTAACCCATTGGGGTGCCGAGCACCTGGCGCCCAGCGATGCAGACCAATGGCGCCAGTTCAACCTGCCGCACCAGCTGATGGCGGCAGGCGTCGGCGATGTTCAACGCCAGGCCGAGGACTGGTGGCTGGGTGATGCGCCACAGGAACCTCCGGTGATGGCCGGGCTGACGCGCTCGGACCTGGGTGGCAAAAAACTGCTGAGCGCTCCGGGGCGCGCGCGCAACTTGTTGATCATCACCCTCGAAGGCATCCCGGGCGCCTACGTGCGACCCAATCGCGAGGCGCTGCACAGCTACTTCGATGAAGACCTCATGCCCAGGCTCAGCGGCTGGGCCGAGCGTGGCATGAACACCCCGGACTACGTCCTGCACTCCCACCAGACCATCCGCGGCCTCTACGCGATGCTCTGTGGCGATTATGACAAGTTCGACAACGGCACCCCCAAGGGCGTCGAGCTGCTGACCCAGCAAGCGCGTAACCAGGACTGCCTGCCGGCCCAGCTACGCCAGCACGGCTTCGCTACCCACTTCCTGCAGGGAGCAGGCCTGCGCTTCATGGCCAAGGACAAGATCATGCCGCACATCGGCTTTGACTCGACCCACGGCGTGGAGTGGTTCAGCAACCCCAACTACCTCGATTTTGCATGGGGCAAGGACGACAAGGCGTTCTTCGAGGGTGCCCTGGACTATGTCGGGCAGATCAACAGGCAAGACCAGCCCTGGATGCTCACCCTGTTGACCGTCGGTACCCACCAGCCTTACTCCGCCCCCCAGGAATACCTGGACCGGTATGACACCAGCAAGCAGGCGGCGGTCGCCTATCTGGACGACGCCGTCGGCGCGTTTCTCGACGAGCTCGAGAAACGCGGCGTGCTGAAGGACACCTTGGTGGTGGTGACCTCGGACGAATCCCACGGCATCGAAGGCGTGCGCCTTGCGTCGTCATGGGGTTTCAACCTGATGCTCGCGCCTGAGCAGGAGCAACTGCCCCGCTTGAAAACGGGGGTATACGGCCATGTCGACCTCAGCGCCTCGTTGCTCGACTATTTCGCGCTGCCCATTCCCGAGGCCATGAGCGGCCGGTCGCTGCTGCGCGACTATGCCAGCGGGCGCGAGATGATGTCGTTCACCAACGGCAAGCTGCGCTACCACGATGGCCAGGGCACGTTTACCGAGTGCGACTTCCAGGAGCGCTGCCGTCGCTATGCCAGCGCAGGCTTCATCTCCGAGCAGGCCAGCTACCTTGGCCGCGAAAGCACGGTGGGCGCCCGCCGCATGACCGCCCGCGCCGAAGCACTCGACCGGTCCTTGCTCGGCTCACCGCTGAACCAGCGCTACCAGTTTGGCAGCGCGGATGTGCTGCCCTTGCACCAGAACGTGCGGGACGACTGGACCGACAACCTGATCGGCGCGCAGTACCTGGAAATGCCCAAGGGCTCGTACACCCGCGTGCGCCTGAAAGTACGCACGCTCGATCCCGAGCACAACGCCTACATCCAGCTCAAGGCCAAGGAGTTCGAGCAGGATGTGCAGGTCGGCTTGCCACGCGAGATGGTAGTCACCGCCGACCGGCCGCTGGAGTTCGAATTCCGCTTCGACAACCCGGAGGTTCGCAAGGCGTTTTCCTTCCACCTGCTGGGGTATGGGGCCGGATCGGTGGAGATCAGTGATTTCAGCGTGATCACGCGTCTGGCGGAGGATGAGGAACTGCAGGATGAGCTGCCAGAGGACAGCGTGGCCCATTCGAGCTGAATCTCATCCACCACACAGCGGCGCTACATGGCGTGGCGCAACATCTCGACCACCTTGGCATGCAGCACAGGATCACCGCACGCGACGACCGCCCCGCCATGCTGGGCGGTGCCGCCATCCCAGGCGGTGATCACTCCACCAGCGCCTTCGATGATCGGCATCAAGGCCTGCACGTCATACGGCTGCAGGCTGGCTTCGACGATCACGTCGACAAAGCCTGAGGCGAGCATGCAATACGCATAGCAGTCACCACCGTAGCGCATCAGTCGTGCCTGGCCCGCGACGGCCTCGAAGGCACTCTTGCGGCCAGGGGTATCGAACATGTCGGGGGTGGTGCACATCAAGGTCGCGGCACTCAGCTCGGTGCAAGCGCGGGTCTTCAAGGGCGTGCCTCGGGCCCAGGCGCCCTCCGGCGTGCCAATGAAACGCTCGCCGGTAAACGGCTGGTTCATCACGCCAACCACCGGACGCTCGCCATCGTTGAGGGCAATCAGCGTGCCCCACAGCGGCAGCCCGGTGATGAACGCGCGAGTGCCGTCGATCGGGTCGAGCACCCAGGTCAATGGGCTGCTGCCAGTGGCCACGCCTTGCTCCTCACCGAGGATGCCATGCTCTGGATAACGCTCCTGGATGAGCGCGCGCATGGCTTCTTCGGCGGCCTTGTCGGCGACGGTCACCGGATCGTAGAAACGCCCGCCCTTGTCCTCGACCTCCAGGCTGGCACGAAAATACGGCTGGATCGCGGCGGCCGCGGTATCGGCGAGTTGCTCGGCGAACGCACGGTATTCGGCAATCTGTTCGCGGGTCAGGGTCATGGAAGAGGCCTCGATCAGGGAAAAAGACAGGCATCATACCCGACTCGGCAGCGCGCGAACCGGAGCTTCCCGCGTCATGAAGCGAGCACTTGATATTGGTATGCGACCCTCCAGGTTCATTTAACAGTCATGCAAACGTTGTACTAGGATAACCACCGGCTCCCAAGGCAATACGGGAGCGCCGCCAAACCGGACCTCATGGATGAATCAATGAACGCACACAGTCTCTTTGCGCAAATCGGCAAGGTAGTTGCCAGCACCGGCAGCCGGCATTTTCCTCGAATGCTGCATGACCTGATCCGCACACAGCTCACCGTGGATGCCACGCACCTGCGCCAGGTACGGGTCGAACAGCAAGCACCCCTCGGCCCCGACACCACCCTGCTCAGCGAAACGCTGTTCTGCGAACCTCACGCGCAGCCTTGTGCCCAGGAGGGTCCTGCCCGCCTGGACCTGGCCCGCCGCAAGGATGGTTTCCGATACGAGATCAGCGTGTACCGTGCCCATCCGCCGCAGGGATTTTCCTCCCGTGAGCGCAACCTGCTGGAGGAGATTTCTCCCCTGCTGCTGCCGATGCTCGAAAAGCACCTCCGCGCCCTCCAGCCAGCCGCTTGCGTACTGCCGACTCCCGCCAGGCATGCTCCGGTACAGCAGAGCTTGCAGACACGCTTCGCAGAGCGCCTGGACCATGCGGGCCTGACGCTGTCCGAACGCGAGCTGCAGGTGTGCGTCGGCCTGCTGGCCGGGCACACCGCGCCGGAGCTGGCCGAACGCCTGCAACTGAAAGCCAGCACCGTCGACAGCTACCTCAAGCGCGCGGCTGTCAAGCTGGGCATCAGCGGTCGTCACTCGCTGATGCGCTGGATGTACGGTGCACCGGAACACGCAGCCTGAGTGTCGAACCACCACGCCGCCAGACTGAATACATCCGGCGTCTTGAGAATGCTGAAGTGGTCCCCAGGCCCATGCCACGTCTGCAGTTGCGGCATCAGCTTTTGCCAACCGGCGATCATGGCGGCGTGCTCATGCTCGTTGCTGGCCGTATCCGATTCAGGATCGGCCAGCAGCACCAGGCTCACCGGCCCGCTGTAGTCCTGGCGCGGCAGGTACACGGTCCGCAGCGCGCTGGCGAAACTGCGGACCAGCCCCTGTAATACCCGCGGCGCCGCGCGCTCCGGCAACAGCCCCACCCGCACCATGGCCGCCTGCAACAGCCGCAGTTGACTGGCGTCATCGGTCTCGGCAAATGCCTCGCGCTCGAGTCCCAGGTCCTTGCCGCTCGAGCGCTGCAACGCTTCGGCCAACAGTTCCAGTGCCGCGGTCAGGGTGTAGGGCTGGCCGCAGGTGCCGCGCCCGTCCGGGGCTTCGCTGTCGATCAGCGTCAGCGACGCAACCTCCCGCCCCCGGGCCTCGAACTTCACCGCCATCGCATGGGCCACCCAGCCGCCAAAGGAATGCCCGGCCAGGTTGAGCGGGCCATGCGGATACACCGCCTCGATGGCCCTGACATGGCATTCGGCCGCCGCCTCCACCCGGCTGTGCGGCACGCCCGTGCCCTCAAGTCCCCGGGACTGCAGCCCATAGACCGGCATGTCCGGCCCGAGCGCCTCGGCCAGCGTGATGAAGCGAGTGACGCTGTCACCGGCCCCCGGCATGCAGAACAAGGGCGTGCGCCCCGCCTGCCCGCTCTGGATCGCCAGCAGCGGCTGCCAGGCCGGCTGCACGCAGGGGACTGAGCTCGACAACGCCTCGCAGATCGCCTTGCCGAGCACCTGCACATGGGGCGCCTGCATCATGCTCACGTGATCGCCCGGCACCTCGACGCAGTTCACTGCCTGACTCGGCAACGTCTCGCTCCAGCCCAGGGTCATGCTGCCCGCAGCCTGCTCAGGCACCCGTTGCCCGGCACGGAACAGGTGCACCGGCACGCCCAGGGGTTCGAGCCGGTAATGCGCCAGGGCGTGACCGTGGGCCACTTCGCGCTCCAGGTAATGCCGCAATTGCGCATCGCTTACCTCCCCCAGCTGCTCGGGCAGGACCTGCTGCTCGCGGCACATCCGCAGCAGCGCGTCGAAGTCCAGCCCATGCAACTGGTGCCCGGCCTCCACCGCAGCCATCGCCGTCATGCCTGACTCGCCCAATGCTGCGGCGTGGTCGCGGCAATGTGACAGCAACTGCCGCTCGAGCAGTGCCGGGCCTTGCCAGCGGGCCTTGCCGCGGTCGGTCAGGCGCGGCACGTAGGTGTCGATCAGGCCAAGGAAACCGACCGGCTCGTCCATGCCCAGCAACTGCGCCGCCACTTCGTAGGCCAGCACGCCACCGAACGACCAGCCAGCCAATCGATACGGGCCATGGGGCTGTACCGTACGGATCTGCTCGACCAGCCGCGCCGCCAGGCCTTCCAGCGTGCGCGGGGGCACTTCGCCTGGGCCCGTGCCGGGCAGGCCAATAATCGGGAAATCGCCGTGCAAGTGCTGCCCGAGCACCGGGAAATAGGCATCCAGGCCAGTGAAGTCATGCACCAGGAAAAGCGCAGGCTCGCCGCCACCCTCGCGAACCGTCACGAGCTGCGGCACGCCCGACGGCGCTACCGCACGTTCATCAAGCACGGTGGCCAGCGCGGCAACGCTGGGATGCTGGAACAGGTCGGCCAACGACAGCACGTCCCCGGCCTTCTGGATCAGGCTGACCAGGCGGATCGCCGATAGGGAATGCCCGCCCAGTTCGAAGAAGCTGTCGTGCCGCCCTACTCGCTCGACCTCTAGCACCTGCGCCCAGAGCCCGGCCAGGCGCTCTTCCAGCGGCGTCGCGGGCGCCTCGAAGCGCGCAGCCGCCAGCGCCTCGATACTCGGCATCGGCAACGCACGGCGGTCGACCTTGCCATTGGCGGTCAGTGGCAGTACATCCAGGCCCACATAGGCAGCCGGCACCATGTATTCCGGCAAATGCGCTAGCAAGTGAGCACGCAGGGCCGCGCCATCGAGCGCCCCATCGCGCCGGGTGAAGTAGGCAACCAGGCGCAACGCACCCTGGTCCTGCTGATGCGCCATGACCACAGCCTCACCGACACCTGGGCACAATGCGAGTTGCTGTTCGATCTCGCCCAGCTCGATGCGCACACCGCGGATCTTCACCTGGTCGTCGTCGCGTCCCAGGTATTCCAGGTTGCCATCGGCCAGCCAGCGAACGAGGTCGCCGGTACGGTACATGCGTGCCTCGGGCAGCGGGCTGAACGGGTCGTCGACAAAGCGTTCGGCGGTCAGTCCGGGACGGTTGAGGTAGCCACGGGCGACCCCGGCGCCCCCGACATGCAGTTCGCCAGGCACCCCGAGCGCCACCGGCTGGCAGCGCTGGTCCAGCACATAGAGCCGGGCGTTGCTCACGGGCTTGCCGATATGCAGCATGCCGCCCGGCTCGATCACACCGGAGCTGGCAACCACCGTGGCTTCGGTAGGCCCGTAGTTGTTGACCACGGTAAAGCCCGGGTCGCGATTGAACTGGCGCAGGCGATCACCGCCGACCAGCAGCGTGCGCAAGGTCGGGTGGCGCAGGTCGCGGCTCAAGGCATACTCGGCCACCGGTGTCGGCAGGAAGGCCACCTGCAGGGGCTGTGCCAGCCACCAGTCGAGCAGCGCGTCGAGCTGATCGTTGCTGACCTCGGCAGGAGGCAGGTGCAGCGTCGCCCCGGCACACAGCGCGGGCCACACTTCCCAGGCCATGGCGTCGAAGCCGAAGCCCGCGACGCTGGCGGTGTGACTGCCGGCTTGCAGGTCGAAGGCCTGGCAATGCCAGTCCACCAGGTTGTTGAGGGTACGGTGCTCGACCATCACGCCCTTGGGCTGGCCGGTGGACCCCGAGGTATAGATCACGTAGGCCAGGTGACCCAGGCCCAGGCCTTCGATGACGGGGTTTTCGCCCTGCTCGGGCCACTCCGGCCGGTCCAGCGCGATCACCGGCATAGCCAATGGGGGCAAGCGTCCCGACTGGTCATGGCGGATCAGCACCGCCACGGGTGCGCTGTCCTCGAGCAGGTAGCGCAGGCGTTCATCGGGGTGCGCGGGATCGACCGGCACGTAGCCGGCACCGGCTTTCAGGATCGCCAGCAGACCGACCAGCGTATCCAGCCCCCGCCCCGTCATGATTGCCACTCGGTCGTCCGGACGTACGCCCAGGCTGATCAGGTGATGCGCCAATGCATTGGCCCGACGGTTCAATTCCCCGTAGCTCAGGCGCGCTTCGCCCACCTGGGCGGCCACCGCGTCGGCACGTTGCACGGCCTGCTGTTCGATGCGCTGGTGCAGGGTGAGGGGCGCCGGTGTATCTGTGATGTGGGCATTGAAGCCCTCCAGCAGCTCGGCCCGCTCGGCCAGCGGCAGGATGCCTAGCCGTCCAACCGGCTGCTGGGGCGATTGCTCAAGCGTATCGAGCAGTTGCCCGAGGGTGCACTCCAGGTAGCCGCACACCCGACCCGCATCGATGCCCGGCGCCGTGTGCGCCGTCAGGCTGAAATCCTGGCCATCGTCATCGACGCTCAGGGTCAGCGGATAGTTGCTGCGCTCGTCAGCGCGCAGCAGTTCGATGCCTTCCCATGCCAGCGTGGCGGGGAATTCTTCGACCATGGCCGGCGCGTTATGCCGGTAGTTGAACAGCGCGCTGAACAGCGGCGCTCCCGCAGGCAGTCCGCTGCAACGCTGTGCCAGGGCCAACGGTGCGTGCTCGTGGGCAAGCAACCCGGTCAGTCGCCGGTGGGTGTCCAGCACCGCCTCGCGGACCGGCTGCTCGCCCAGGTCGATGCGCAATGGCAAGGTGTTGATGAAGACCCCCAAGGCCCGCTCGGCCCCTTCGCCGCCTTGCAACCGTCCGACCAGCACCGTGCCGAAGACCACGCTGTCGCGCCCGCTGAGTCGACTGATCACCTGCGCCCAGGCGAGGTGCATCAGGCTCGCGGCGCTGACGCCCATGAGCCGTGCCTGCGTTCGAACGCGCCCGCTCAGCGCCGGGGCCAGTGGCAAGCGGGCCTCATCAGGCTGGCCCTGGTCGGCGAGAACCAATTGGCCATAAGGCAGGGTCGGCTCATCGATATCCCGCAACTGCGCGGTGAAGAACGCCTCATGGTCTGGTATCCCTGGCCCTTGCAGCGCCTGGGCGATGTAGTTGCGATAAGGCACGGGCACCGGTAGCTGCACCTGCTGGCCAGACAGAATGCCCTGCAGCTCGTGGGCCAGCAGTTCGAGGGCGACATGGTCCATGACCAGGTGATGGAACTGCAGCACTGCCAGGATGCGCGGCTGCTCGGGATCGTCCGCATGCAGCATGCGCAGCAGCGGCGCCCTGGTCAGGTCCAGTGCCGGTGCATCGGCGAGGTCCTGAGCGGACAGCTGCTCGACCTGCAGCGGGGCCTGCCGCCAGACCACCTGCACCGGCGCCTCCAGCGCATCCCAGAACAGCGCGGTGCGCAGGACATCGTGACGCGCGATCACCTGTTCCAACGCCGCGCAGAAGGCTTCCAGCCGCGCAGGGTCGGCAAAGGCGAACTGCGCCTGCAACAGGTACGGATCCTCGATACCGGCCGAAAGGTGATGGTAGAAGATGCCCGCCTGCAAAGGCCCGAGCGGATAGATGTCCTGCACATTGGCAACGCCGCCAGGGACACTGGCAACGATCCGGTCGATGGCGTCCTGGTCCAGTGCCACCAGCGGCAACAGCTCTGGCGTGATGCGCGTGCAATGCGCTTCGATCAGGTTGGCCGGTACCGACACGCTCGCACCGCTGCCCACGGCGGCCGCCAGGGCTGCCAGCGTGGGCTGGGCGAAGAGCACGCGGATATCGGCTTCCAGGCCCAGCGAACGCATACGCGCGACCAGCGTGACCGCCAGCAGCGAATGTCCGCCCAGTTCGAAGAAGTTGTCGTGCCGCCCCACCCGCTCGACCTGCAGCAGTTCGCCCCAAATCGAGGCGAGGGCCTCCTCCACGGGGCCTTGCGGCGCATGGTAGGCCGTACCGAACTGCGCGTCGCGCGCAGGCAGCGGAAGCGCGCGGCGGTCGACCTTCCCGTTGGCGGTGAGTGGCCAGCTTTCAAGGCCGACAAAGGCGCTCGGTACCATATGGCCCGGCAAATGGGCCAGCAACGCGGCGCGCAGCTCGTCGACCGTCAGGGGCTGTGCCCCGCTGCTGCAGGTGAAGTAGGCGACCAGACGCGGCTGGCCGGGTTCGTGCTCGCGCGCCAGCACCAGTGTCTCTTCGATGCCGGGCAGTTGGGAGAGCTGGCTTTCGATCTCGCCCAGCTCGATACGCATGCCGCGGATTTTCACCTGGTCGTCGTTGCGGCCCAGGTACTCAAGGGTGCCATCGGCGTTCCAGCGCGCCAGGTCGCCGGTGCGGTACATGCGCTCGCCCGGCGTGAACGGATCGTCGAGGAAGCGCTCGGCGGTGAGCTCGGGGCGATTGAGGTAGCCACGGGCAACGCCGGCACCGGCGACGTAAAGCTCTCCGGTGACGCCCAGGGGTAGCAGTTGCCGTTGCTCATCGAGCAGGTAGACACGGGTGTTGGCGACCGGCTTGCCGATGTCCAGGGCACCGCCCGGTCGCAGCGGGCCCGAGGTCGCGACGACGGTGGCTTCGGTCGGGCCATAGTTGTTGATCACGGCAAAGCCTGGATCGCGATGGAACTGGCGCAGGCGGTCACCGCCGATCAGCAGGGTTTGCAAGGTCGGGTGGCGCAGGTCGCGGCTGAAGGCATATTCGGCCACGGGAGTCGGCAGGAAGGCCACTTGCAGCGGCTGGGCCAGCCACCAGTCGAGCAACGCATCGAGCTGCTCGTTGCCGATGTGCTCGGGCGGCAGGTGCAAGGTCGCTCCCGCGCACAGTGCAGGCCAGACTTCCCAGGCCATGGCATCGAAGCCGAAGCCCGCGACGCTTGCGGTGTGGCTGCCGGCGTGCAGGTCGAAGGCCTGGCAATGCCAGTCCACCAGGTTGTTGAGTGTCCGGTGTTCGACCATGACGCCCTTCGGCTGGCCTGTGGACCCCGAGGTATAGATCACGTAGGCCAGCTGGTCCGGGGATGAGACCGCCGGGTTGTGCGGATTGTCAGGCCAGTCCTGACGGTCCAGTTCGACCACCGGCACTTTCAACGATGGCAGGCGCTCGCGCAGCGCCTCCAGGGTCAATACCGCGACCGGAGCGCTGTCTTC